>JAACFB010000039.1 GCA_009937615.1 Gammaproteobacteria bacterium
GCCCAGGGCCTTTACACTGGCCAAGTCATATTTCGACGGTGCCCGTTAGCGACGTCTTGTTCGGCCAGGCTAGTCATCCGGCAGTTCGAAACTGCCGGTCTGAAGGAATCGAATCGTCAGCTCTATCGGCTTTTGCATGCGCATCAGGAACGCGTGCGAATGTTCGACGACGACGAAGTCATCCATGCCCTCGAGCCGCGTGTCGAATACCGACACCTTACCGTCGTCGGGATCTTCGAGCACCGCGGAACCGACCGGGTCGATCGTTCGGGAACCGGCGATTACCCCCAGCTCGAAATCAGCCGGCCCCAGCGCCAGCGGCACGCTCGCCTCGCCTTTCCCGAGCTGACGGCCGGCGGGACCGTTGATCCAGTCGAAACCCGGCAAGCCGCCCAGTTCGTCTGCGGCATCGCTGCCTTGGTTGGGCGGCCCCAGCATCACCACGCGACCCAGCTCTGGAATCTCGTGTTCATTAAGGTACTGGCGTACGAGAATACCGCCGAGAGAATGGGCAACGAAGTGAATGCGGCTTAACCCCGCGGTTCGGCGGCACCCAAGCAGACCCTCGTCGACCACCAGCGGCGCGAGCTCTTCTATGGTCAGTTCGCGCGACGGATAATCGATATTGACGACTGAATAACCCGCCTCGTCGAGCCGCTGCTCCATCTTGTCCATTGATGCGGATGTTCGCGCGAGCCCATGCAGCAGAATGACGCACTCCACCGACTCCCCGGTCCCGGCCGAAGCTGCGGCCACGGCCGCAAGCAGCAACAAAAGTGCGACCGGGCGCTGAGACATCAGCTCGAGATGAATCCGGCATCGCGCAGCTGCCGGTCATGCAGTCGGCCCAGCAGCAGTAGCGCCATGATGGCACCGATCAGCGCCGTCCACATGTCCGCCTGCGTATCCCAGACATAGCCTTGCAGCGACAGGAACGCCTCGGCGGATTCGCCTGATGCGATCGCGACCCACCACTCGATCAGCTCGTAGAATGCCGCGACAGCCAGACAGAAGCAGGCAATGAAGAAATTGCGCCAGCCGGCAAAGTTGAACACGTTGAGTCGAATGACGATTTCCCGCGCGATGATGGCGGGGACGAAGCCCTGCACGAGATGCCCGAGCTTGTCGTAGTTGTTTCGCGACTGGTCGAACGCATCGCGAACCCAGTCACCCAGTGGAACCTCCGCATAGGTGTAATGACCGCCCACCATCAGGATGATGCAGTGCGCCAGGATCAGGACGTACGTCAGTCGCGTGAGCGGGAAACGCTCGCGCGTAAACCACAGGATTACGGCACCGATCAGCGCCGGAAACACCTCGAGTATCCAGATCACATAGTCGAACGGCCGATACACCGACCACGCCAGGACGCCGACGAAAACCGCGATCCAGGTCCAGCGCATCACCGAATGATTCATCGGGCGTCTCCCGGCGCACCGGGCGCGGCCGCCTTTCTTGGCCGCCAGTATCCGTTGCTGGAAAAGCAGGTCCAAACCCAGGGCAGCCATCGCAAAAGCGCGAAGCTCAACCACAGCGCCCAGGCGAGTATCAAAACCTTGTAGATCCAGAGTGGGACGGACCAGGCCACGGCCGTCGGCAACACCGTCGTGCTGCGATCTGCAAACCAGCTCAGCGAGTTGCCGGCAGAGCCATTACCCGTTACGTGCATGTCCGGTGTACCGAGCAGCCCCCCCGGAAGGCTGGCCACGATTGCGATGAGCGCCGTGATCGTCAGGCCGGCAATGGCGACTTGTGCTGCATTGAACCGCCACCACAGCTTTCCGTCATGCCAACGCTCACGCGCGCCGCAAACCAGCAGCCAGGTAACGACCCAGCCCAGCACGGGCCAGCTAAAGGTGCTGAATCCGAGACCCAGCAGCAGCCAGTGCCGTGTCCCGAGAGGGGTCAGATCGACGCGTCCCAGGATGACGGCAAACAACAGGAGGACCGCGAGTTCCGACCAGTACAGGACAGCTGGTCCTAATCGCGGTCCGTTGGTTGCGAGCAACCAGCGGCTTCCGGGTAACTCGAGCTTTAGCGAAATATTGCTTGCCGGAGCACCGATATCGACGTCGGGCATGCTCGTACGCAATCCGAGATCGCCGGCCGTTCGCCAGGAAATGTCGACGTTGTGCTCGCCGGGCAGTATCGGCATCGTCAGCTCTCCGGCTTCGGCGCGCAGCGGTTCAAGCCGACCGTCGATACGCACCTCGCTTACCTCGGCATCGGCAGGCAGCTTCACTACGTGCTGAGCGCCGCGTGTGCTGCGGTAGGCGAGCGCAAGCCTCGAATCGCTGGAACGGCTGCCCTGGGTGACGCTGAGCTCGACCGAGTCGAATGCCAGGGTCGAGCCGGAGCTGGCCTCGGGCCGCTCCGCATCAATGGTCAGGCTCTCGCCGCCGCGCGGGAAGAATTCGGCGACCCGGGTCTGCGCGTCGGGTTGAAAATTCTCACTTTCCGGCACACCGCTGAAACCCACATGCCAGATACTGCCAACGCCAACGCGCCATTTCTCTTGCCAGGGCATCGCCGCTTCAAGACCGACGACCAGCGGCGACTTGCGCGGCAGACTGGAAGACCAGGTCACGAAATTCTGATCGGGCCGCATCGAAACCAGGGCCCGGCCATCCTCGACGACGACGCCGTCGGTCAGGACCGATTCGCCATCGATCAAGGGCACCTCGAGCGTCAGCGCCCCCTGCGCCGGCGCCACCCGGACGACGGTCGTGCTTACGCTCCAGTCGAGATCAAGGCGTATCGTTCGGGTTATTTCCGCGAAAGGGGGGAATCGGCTGCTTTCCCAGCGCACCGTTGATTCCGCACTGCCGTCCTGCTGCAGACGGGTCAGCTGCAGCGAACCCGCGAGCAGACGGCGGTCTTTGATCCCGGAAACCAACCAGCCATCGCTCTCGATGCCGATCACGCGAGGCGGTGCGGGGAACGGTACCTCGATGCTATCGACGTCCGCGAGTGGGCCGCTCAATGTGATCTCATGACGGCCCTTTGCAAGACTGGCCCACAGCGACTGACCCGGCCCGCGCAACACCTGCCCCGCATTGCTGCCATCGACAACGATCGCGGTCGGTCGCCAGCCCTGTTCCGAGCCCGGCAACGGCACGGCTATGTCCGCAAGTGCATCTATGCTCAAAACCATGCGCAGACCGCCGCGCTCGACATCGACGTCAGCCGCAACGATCTCTGCGCAGCGCGGCGTGCACGCGGGCGGCTCGAGCAAACGCCTCTCGAGTTCCTGCAAGAGCTCGGGATCCGGCATCTGCGCATCGGCGACCGGGCTCACTCCCATCATCAGTGTCAGTAACCCGGCGGCCAGCAGGCTGCCAGCCTGCGCCGAACCAATCCTGATCCCGCCCGGAAGCACGAAGCGCCGTTTCAGAAACTCGGCGGCGAGAATAGTCGCGAACAACAACAGCAGCAGCACTTCGACGAAGCGCAACGCCGTGACGGCCCAGCGAGGGAGAATCATGAGCCGCATTGTTTGGTCCGCATCAACCGGCCCGCTCCAGCTCAGGAAATAGCTGTTCCAGCGCCATGACGGCTTTCCGAGCCCTGCCTGGACGACCTCGTTTGGCGCGTAACGCGCGTAGGCATAGCCGTCCCCCCGGCTCGGCGAAACGAGGTCGATGCCCTCGGCGGCGGCTTGCGGGCGACCCGCGGAGCTGATCGTCCGCAGTTCCCGAAGGACGGTCCCAGAACGCTTGGCCTCGTCGGCTTCGGACAGTTGACCGGCAAACTCGGGTACCGGCTCGGTCGCCGGCGCCCTCAGATCGGCGAGCTGCGCGGAGCGCGGCGCCCCATACTGGAACTCTAGCTGCGGGTAGATAGCGATTCGCAGCTGGCTTGCGATAAACGGCACGAGCGCTAGCACCAGCAGCACAATACTGATCCCCTGGTAGGTTCGGACCGCCTGTAGGAGCCGCCCGGGCGGTGAAGCACGCAGCAAGGCGACGACGACCAGCAGATTAAGCCAAAGCCACGACGGTGCATTGAGCTCATGAAAACTCAGCGTGAGCGCCGCGAGCGCGACGATCCCGGCCGTGCGCCCAAACAGGCGCCACGTCCCGATCGTAATGATCAACACGAGAAAAAAGTCGAGAAGCTGCCACTGGCTCGCCCAGCTTTGCGGCGCATTGTCGGCGCCCGGCGCGGCCAGTAATTTGTGGCCGGGTGGCAGATTCAGCTCCGTCGAGATTCCCATAAAACGCGCGTCCCAGCCGGCCACCTGGAGAGCGCCCCTCGATTCAGCCCTGGCGAGTGCATTTACGTCGACGCGGCTGCGGCGCAGTTCGATTCCTGTTTGCGTGTCATCGCCACCTTTTGTTATCAACAGGTTCTCATCACCTTCGGTAGCACTCACCAGCGTAAAAGGCGTTCCCATATCAAGACGCCAGCCCGTGCGCATCGTGCCACCGATGTCATCACTGACCATGAATCCCGCGCCGTCGAAGTCGAGCCACATTTGTCGCTTGAGGGTCAGCTCGTTGTCGGCCGCAACGATGCCGCGACTGCGCTCGCCGATCTGCAGCGATTCTCCGGCCCCGATGCGAAAAGCCGGCAGTTGCGACCAGGGCCCGGGCACGTCGGCCTGCTCCGGATTTACGGGTGGCAGTCCCTCTGCCACGGTCACGCGGAGCCGGTCGTTCGACTGGTAACTCCAGATTTCGGTGTTGGGCAGATTGTTTTCCGCCTCGGGCAGGCTCAGCGCATTGACAGCGCCAGGACCCCTGGCGGTCAGCTCGATCACCCAGCTGCCCGGCCGGACCTGCACTCGCAGCTTGCCATCTGGCTCAAGCCGCGCCGGCAGCGGACTGCTTATCGTCAGCGGCACGAACTCGTCAGGCAATATCGGGCCAAACAATTCTTCGCGAACACCGCCTGCTACGTTGACTCGCAGTTGCGTGATGAGCCGCGTGGGTACGTTGTCACCGACGAGCCTGTAGACCTTGGTCTCAACGAGGTCGCGAGCCCCGGTCTCGGCCGTGCGCTCGCCGAGGAAAATGCCGTTTCCCGTTCGCTCGGGCCGTGCGACCGGCTGGTCATTGACGGTCAATGAGACGAGACCCGTGCGGACCGGCACCTGCATCACGCCTGGCATGTCGTCCCACTCGAAGGTGCCCGACAAGCGGTATTCCCCGGGACCGAGGCGCACGTTTGGTACGTTACCGCGGGCGACAACCTCAATCGCACGCCCGTTGGCGCTCACGCGGTGCGGCCAGTACTCGCTGTTGCCGGGCAAAGGAAGCCACTGCTCGTCCGCATAGACCGTCCATAACTGCGTAAAACTGCCGCTAGTCGCATCAACGCGCAGCTCGAGCCGCCCGGGCCATGCGCAGATGAAATCTCCCTGCTGCGCCGCCGTCCGGTCGAAGAAGAACGGGCAATCGCGATAGCCCTTGTCCTTGAGCACCCACTCCTGCCAGTCACGGAGCGCCTCGGGAACATAAACTTCCTGGGACTGGGCGGTGGCCGGAAGCAGCAGCGAGATGATAAACAGCCTGACTATCAGGGACATGATCGACTCCCAGGGAGCGTAATGGCAATTACTATACGTAAACGCCGCGACTCTGGCATTCGGGTTAAGCGACTTGGACCGGCACCTAGTAATGTGGCGGTCGCTCGTCGGGAGGCGCCGGCTCCGGTGACGATTCTGCGATGCTCCGCACGCGCTCAATCAACGCCTCAAACAGGTCCTCCAGGCGCATGATAGTGCTCTGCTGTGCCGTAACGACGTCGTTGAGCTCCTGTAATAACTGGTCCTGGTGAGCCAGCTTGCTCTCAATGTCAACCAGGCGATCTTCGCTCATGTTAGCCTCTCGTTCGGGTCTCACTGAATGTCGCGCGCCGTGGCGCGCACCGCTATTAACCCACAAATCCGGTTTCAAATGTCTATTTTGCGCTTCGATGGTGTCTCGCTCGAATTCGGCGATCAGGTCATACTGACCAACGCGGAACTTGCCATCGAGACGGGCGAACGAATCTGCCTGATCGGCCGTAACGGCGCGGGCAAATCGACGACTTTAAAGCTCATCACGGGTGAGATCGAACCCGATCGTGGCGAAGTCGTGCGCGGCCAGAATCTCATTACCAGCGTGCTGGCGCAGGATCTTCCCGAAGCGATGGACCAGCCGGTGCGTGACGTCGTGCGCTCCGGATTGACCGAGATCGAAAAATTACTCGAACAATACCGGCAGCAGTCGAAGCTTGAATTGGACCGCGAGGGACTGCTCGGGCTCGAAACGCTGCATTCGAAAATCGATGCGCATGATGGCTGGCACATTGAACAGCGCGTTGAAGAGACCATGACCGACCTGGCTCTTCCTGCCGATAAAAAGATGTTCGAACTGTCCGGTGGCTGGCGCCGGCGCGTCGCCCTCGCGAAGGCGCTGGTGCAGAAGCCCGATCTGCTGCTGCTTGACGAACCAACCAATCACCTCGACATCGCAACGATCAAGTGGCTCGAAGACCGCATTTACAATTTTCCCGGAGCGGTTTTGTTCATTACCCACGATCGGGCATTTCTGCAGCGGCTCGCCACCCGCATACTCGAGATCGATCGCGGCAAATTGACGAGCTGGCCCGGCGACTATGATAACTACCTGATTAGAAAAGAAAAAATACTTGAAGATGAAGAGGCGGCGAACACACGCTTTGACAAGAAACTGGCGCAGGAAGAAGTTTGGATTCGTCAGGGTATCAAGGCCCGTCGCACCCGCAACGAGGGGCGGGCGCGAGCGCTCGCAAGGATGCGGGAGCAGCGCGAGCAGCGAATCAAGCGGGACGACCGCGCGCGCATTCACATCGAAGAAGCCGAGCAATCGGGTCGCAAGGTCATTCGTGCCCGCAGCGTCAGTTACGGTTACGGCAGCGATCATTTGATCGAAGACTTTTCGATCACGATTATGCGCGGTGACCGGATCGGCCTGATCGGCAATAACGGAGTCGGCAAAACGACCCTGCTGCGTCTTCTGCTTGGCGAGCTCGAGCCACAGTCGGGCACGATCAAGCCCGGGACGAATCTCGTGGTTGGCTACTTCGACCAGCTGCGCCAGGCACTGGACCCCGAAAAGTCAGTGGCCTACAACGTCGGCGAGGGCAGAACGCACATCAAGCTCAATGGTAAAGACCGGCATATCGTCGGCTACTTGAAAGGTTTCCTGTTCAGCCCGAAGCGCTCCATGCTGCCGGTAAAAGCACTGTCGGGAGGCGAGCGCAATCGCGTCATTCTGGCAAAACTGTTCACTCAGCCAGCCAATCTGCTGGTTCTCGATGAACCCACGAATGACCTCGACATCGAGACCCTGGAAGTACTCGAGCACAGGCTTTGCGAGTTCAACGGTACCCTGATCGTCGTGAGCCACGACCGCGAATTCCTGGACAATGTCGTCACCAGCACGATCGTCTTCGAGGAAGACGGTCATATCCAGGAGTATGTCGGTGGCTACACGGACTGGCTGCGGCAGGGACACGCATTGGCCGAAACCGACAATCCGTTCGCCACCACTTCTTCCGTGCAGGCCGCGGCAGAGCGCCGCACACCAAAAAAGCCCAACAAGCTGAGCTACATGGATCAGCGGGAGCTCGATCATCTTCCGGGAGAAATCGAGGCTCTCGAGGCATCGATCGCTGATTTGCAGCAGGTCATGTCCCAGGCTGACTTTTACTCGCAGGAGCACGGCATCGTGCAGTCAAGACTGCAGGAACTGGCCGACGCACAGGCACTCCTCGAACAGCGCATAGAGCGCTGGGCGGAACTCGAAACGCTGCAATCGGACCTGCGTTCGCCGTAGATACTAAACTCAGGGAACGCCGCGTGTCAGAGCAACTGCAGGAGCAACGCCGCCTGGCAGCCGAAGCCGACCACGAATGACAGAGTACGAACCCAGGGAATCGCAAACCCGTAGGCTGCAAAATGCACGACGCGAGCCCAAAAGTAGATGCTGCAGGCCATCACTGTCGTCTCGTTGCTGATGCCGGCCGCATTCAGAATCAGCACGACAGCCGCGAATATGACGAGATTTTCAACGGCATTGTAATGCGCCGCTTTCATTCTGCTTGCCCAACCGGCGAGCGGCGCCGGATCCTCGGGGTAGCCTACTGCGTCGGCGATGCCGCGGCTGGCGATCGTATTGAGAATATAGGGAACCCACATTACCGCTGTGAGTGCCGTCACCCAGGTCAGACTGGTTAATTCGCTCGTCATGATTTGTCTCCTCTGTCTTAGCTATCGCTTGTTATGGCCGGTCAATCCTGCGCCTGATCCCAGACATTTGCCGTCGCTTCAAACCGGCTGTGCACAGGCGGCACCACGCAGAACCGTTGTCCGGTCGGCGCCTCCATGACCCACCAGCTCTTGACCCTGCCGATCTTGCGAGCGCCAATCGCTTCCAGCCTCTCAGCCTCGGCGTCGATATCGTCCGCCTCGATATCAAGATGCACCCGGCTTTCATGATCGACCTTCTGCACTTCGACATAGGTCTCTCCCTCTGGCGCAGCTAATGAACGATAGATGCCGTCGTCCCCAGCGGGCGGGCCGGCGAGCGGATAGCCCAGGGCAGCGCTCCAAAACTCTGCCGCCTGGTCCAGGTCTTCGGTCCGGCAATCGATGATGATCCCGGCAAATCGGCTGCGGTGCATGTCAGTTCTCCTCTGTGGCGACTGGCCGTGTCAGGTAATCGCAGACGTCGGCATGCGGCATGCCCTCAGGGTACTCGGCGAGCTCGAACCCCATCGACCGGTAGCATCTTTGTGCGGGCAGGTTGTCGCGAAAAACGAACAGCGAATATTCCCGGCAGGAGAACATCGACATGCCCTGGTGCATCAATTCGGCAATGAGCTGCTTGCCGACACCCCGGCCGCGCAGCGACGGCGCAGTGACAAGCCGCGCCAGGTGAATTCGGGCATCTCTTTCATACAGTTGACCGAACGCGGCAAGGTTGCCGAAAGGGTTGCGCAGGCTGAACGAGGCCGTGCGACGCCAACCGATATCTTCCGCAAATGAATGCCGCGTAAACGGATACCGGAAGCCGGGACCACCCCAGATAGCAACGGATTCCTGGTCTGGAAACCACTTCATAAGTTGGTCGATATCGCGCTCCTCGGCCCGGCACAGCGTGCCGGTCTGGCTGTCGAGGGCGAGCGCCACGGTCATCCGTTCCGGGGCAGCGATCTGCTAAGCACGAAGTAGCCGACAACCGCAGATACAAGTGACCCGACCAGGATTCCGAGCCTTTCGTCAAAGACAATCTCGATCGGTATCGCACTGTGCTCGAATGCGAGCCCGCCAACGAACAGGCTCATTGTGAAGCCCACACCGCAGAGAATCGATATACCGTAGACCGCGCCCCAACCGGCACCCTCGGGAAGTTTCGCTAACCCGAGTTTGATAGCGATAAAACAGAACAAGAATATGCCCAGTTGCTTGCCAACGAACAGCCCCGCGGCAATACCGAGCGACACTGGATGCAACAGGTCCGCAAAACTCATGCCCGAGAACGAAACGCCCGCGTTGACGAACGCAAATAGGGGCAATACTCCGAAGGCTACAACCTGATGCAGATCATGCTCCAGTTCCAGCAGCGGTGACCGGCCGGGCTCATTCGCATCACGCATCGGAATGAAGGCGGCGAGCGCTACCCCGGCCAGGGTCGCATGTACGCCGGACTTCAAAACGGCAATCCACAATACGACACCAATGAATATAAATGGTGTGACTGAAGAGACGCCGCGCCAACTCATAACCGCAAGCATGAGCAAACATCCCCCGGCGATCAGCAGCGCAGTCGACGACAGGTCCGATGAATAAAATATGGCAATGATGACGATGGCACCAAGATCGTCGAAGATGGCCAGCGAGACCAGGAACACCTTGAGAGACAGCGGCACGCGATCTCCAAGTAACATGAGTATGCCGAGCGCAAAGGCGATGTCAGTCGCCGCAGGAATCGCCCACCCCTGCAACGCAACGGGATCGCCCATGTTGAATAATACGTAGATGGCAACCGGTACAATCACGCCACCGACTGCGCCGATGCCCGGCAGCAGGATATTGGCCGGTCGCGATAACTCGCCTTCGAGAAACTCGCGCTTGAGTTCCAGCCCGACGAGGAAAAAGAATATGGCCATCAGGCCGTCGTTGACCCAGAGCAGCAGCGGTTTCGCGATCTGCAGCGCGCCGACCCGCACTTCGACGGGCGTTTGTATGAACAGATCGTAGTAGGCAACAAGCGGAGTATTCGCGACGAGAATCGCAAGCGCTGACGCTGCAATCAGCACGATGCCTCCCGCGGACTCCAGCTGCAGGAAATTTCGTATCGTCGCCTTCATTGCTCCCCCGGTGTTTTCATCCCGCCCCTTTGCATACACAGCGATCGCTGCGGTGGCGGCAGCCTATTCGCCCGGCAGCGTTTCTGAAAAATAGCGATCGAATGCACGATGCACAATATCCGGTGCTATATCGATCGCCTCGACCGCCTCGCTGAAACGCTCCATTTCGGCAACGTCGCGCTGACCGTCGGCGGCGATAACTTTCAGGGCCATATACGCAACCTCTTCTTTTTCATCGTCAGACAGCGTCGTACCAAGCTCCGCAAGCATCTGATCCAGCTCCGGTTTGTCCGCCAATTCACTCATTGCCCGGGTCAGAAGCTCCAGCGATTCGGCACCTTTTATCTGGAAATGCTCCTCTATCAGTTCGAGCATCTCGCCCGTTTCCTCAGACGAGATACCGCCGCTTCGACGGGCCACGGAAATCAGCAGCGCAGCCACAAGAAACTGCGAATCATAGGTTTTCGTGCCATGCCTTGACTCGACGACCAGCGATTCGCCCTGAAGCTTGTAGGTAATTATCGTGTCACTCATATCAACCGTCACGTTGTCTCATAATTAGCGCGCATGTGTTTAACGGATCGTGCAATCAAAGTCTCGAGTTGCTTTTGATCGACATCTTCGAGCTTTTTGATATAAAGACAGGACTTTCCGGTTTTGTATTTACCGAGCTTTTCCAGGATGCTGCCGAATTCGCTGAAGCCCGGCATGATGTAAACCGACAGGTTTTGTTTGCGCGGTGAAAATCCTACGATCGGCCAGTCACCCTCGCGTCCGCTCGCATAGACATAATGATAGCTGCCGAATCCCACCATACTTCTGCCCCACATCTTCGCCCGCGCACCCGTTGCAGCACGCATGATCGATGCCAGTTTCCTGGCGTCCGATCGTTGCTGTTTGTCTTCTATGGCATTCAGGAAAGCCGTCACACTGGCATTGCTCTGCGTGGTTTTTAGTTGCGCCATGCCGGACCTCCGGTTACGGGCCCATACGTATAATACGCCTGCCGATCCTGCAATTCCTCCGGCCGCAGCAAATATTGCCTAATGCGACGTCCCGAAAAGGCGATCGCCCGCATCACCAAGACCGGGCACGATGTATTTTCGGTCATCGAGGCGATCGTCGATGGCCGCCGCATAAACCGGCACATCGGGATGTTCCGATTCGACGAGTGCGAGGCCTTCAGGACAGGTCACGATGCAAACGACTACGATCTTGCCGGCACCAGCTGCTTTCAGCACATCAATTGCCGCCACGGTCGATCCGCCGGTCGCAAGCATCGGATCAATGATGATGCAGGTTCCACCGTCGGCCTGCGTCGGCAGTCTTTGGTAATACGTAACGGGCTCCTTGGTGTCTTCATCACGATAAAGACCGATAAAACCAACGCGCGCCGTCGGCACCAGCTCGAGAATACCTTCAAGCATGCCGACACCGGCGCGAAGTATCGGAACGACGACGAGGTCCGTATCGATCTTTTTGCAGATCGCGTCGGCCAGCGGCGTTTTCACGGTAACTTTCTTGACCTTGATATTCTTCAGCGCTTCATAGCATACGAACTTCGTGATCTCTTTCGAAAGCTCACGAAACCGCTTGTGCCCCGTTTCCTCGTCACGAATGATCGCGAGCTTGTGTTGAACACAAGGGTGATCGATTAGCTCATGCATCGGCTATGCTCCATTTTTATTATTGAATTTCACGCGGCGGCCCAAATCGCATACTCCGTGCTCACCGGGTCGACGAAATGAAATCGCCGTCCGCCCGGAAATGAAAAGATGTCCTGGCTGATCGTCGCACCGAGTTCCTTGACGCGTCGAACGTCGCGCTCGAGATCGTCGCTGTAGATAACGATGAGCACTCCGGACGCCGGCGCCGGTTCGCTTGCCCGCCGCAGGCCGCCGGCGAGACGGCCGTCGCTGAAACTGATGTAATCCGTTCCCCAGTCTTTGAAAGACCAGCCGAACAGCGCGCCCAGAAAGTCCCGTGACCGGGCGGGATCGGTTGTCGGTATCTCGATATAGTCGATCCGGTTCTCAACGCTCATTCATGTTCCTCACTGGCTCCGGCAACCCCGGTTGCCGGCATTCCACCCGCGTCGCCAACGGACGTCCCGTAGCGACAGTTCCTGTCCCGGCGCAGTGTGCGGCGCTTGTCAACCAAACGCCCTGTTAACCCACGCACCAATAAGGTGTGACAGCACGACAACCAGCACGGCGATACCCAGGTGCTCCGCAATGATAGCTGCTGGCGACGAATTTTGTGACCGGGCAAGAAAGTAGCTGAGCACCGCGATGACGAGCATGCCCCATATGACCGACGCGATAACCGCCTGTTGCAAAGGCAGTACGAGCAGCGGTACCGCAAAACTGAGTGCAAAGACGAACTTCGTAACAAATGTCGAAATCGTCGCGGACCAGACATGTTCAGCCGTGGTTTTCGGATCTGCTTCCTCGGCCAGGTGAATTCCAAGTGCGTCGGACATGGCATCGGCTACGGCGATTATGAAAATTCCACCCAGCACGGCCGTGAGCGATCGCGTCCCCGCGTTCAACCCGGTGATCAAACCGATCGTCGTAATGACGCCGGAAGTAGCGCCAAAAAAAAGCCCCGTTCGTGCGCCATCGCTCTTGATAAATTTCCTCAAAAGAAATCAGCTCCGTCCGGCGTGCCTACCCTAACTTGCGAATACCGATCGCGTGCCGGATCTCGTCGAGGTAGGGCGCTGAAAGTTCGCGAGCTCGTGTTGCGCCTTTAACCAGTTCGGCCTCGACGACTGCAGGGTCTGCCATGAGGCGTTCATAGTCTGCTCTTGCCGGCTTGATCCGCTCGTTGATGTACTCGAAGAGCAGCTGTTTCATCTCGCCCCACGCGATGCCCTCCGCGTAGAGACGTTCTATTTCCCGCGTCTCGTCTCGAGTGGCAAAAGCCTTGTAGATATCGTAAAGCGTGCTGTCTGCCGTGTCCTTTGGCTCGCCGGGCTCCAGGCTGTTCGTCTTGATCTTCATGATCAGTTTCCGCAGCCGTTTCTCGTCGGCGAATAATGGAATCGTGTTGTTGTAGCTTTTCGACATCTTGCGGCCGTCCAAACCCTTCAACACGGCCGTGTCCTCGCCGATGACCGCCTCGGGCAGCACGAGAATCTCGCCGTAATGATGATTAAAGCGCTGCGCGATGTCCCGCGCCATTTCGACATGCTGCTTTTGATCCTGACCAACCGGAACCTTGGTCGACCTGAACATCAGGATGTCGGCCGCCATGAGTATCGGGTAGCTGTAGAGGGCCATCGTGATGCCCTTGTCCGGGTCGCTGTTGCCGCTATCGACATTAGCCTGCACCGCAGCCTTGTACGAATGTGCGCGGTTCATGAGCCCCTTGGCCGTCATGCCCGTCAGGATCCAGGTGAGCTCGGGAATCTCCGGAATATCCGACTGCCGGTAAAAATAAGCGTGCTCGGTGTCGAGTCCCAGCGCGAGCCAGGAAGCCGCGATCTCGAGCGTCGACTGGCCGATTTTGTCAGGATCCTCGTTCTTCGCCAGCGAATGATAATCCGCCAGAAAGTAAAAATGCTTTGTCGTCAGGTCCTTGCTGGCTGCGATTCCCGGACGAATTGCACCGACGTAGTTGCCGATGTGCGGCGTGCCCGTTGTCGTGATACCGGTTAGATAGATGTCCTCTGTCATGCTCGAAAATGCCTTGCGTCAGTAACCGGCAGCCTGGCCGTCCTTTCGCACCTCGGAGGCACCATAGTACACACCTTCGCCTTCGTCCCACAGTATCGCCTGGTAGCCGCCGAAGTCGACGGTGGAGCTGCCGATCGTGTGTCCCATGGCCTCCAGCTCACGCCGCAGGTCTTCGCTGAACCCGCGCTCCAAATAAACGACGCCGCCATCGGTCATATAACCCCCGGTCGGCTGTGACGAGCCACTGTGACGAACTCGCGCAGCATCACCTGCCTCCTGCAGATTCATGCCGAAATCGAGCATATTGACAATGATTTGCGCATGCCCCTGTGGCTGCATCGCGCCACCCATAACGCCGAAACTGATGAACGGCCTGCCGTCTTTCATCACGAATGCGGGAATGATCGTGTGAAATGGCCGTTTGCCCGGCGCTACGACATTGGCGTGACCTTCTTCGAGGCTGAACAGCTCGGCACGATTCTGCAGGCCGAAACCCAGTTCGCCCGGGATCATTCCCGAACCCATGCCCCAATAATTGCTTTGAATCAGCGACACCATGTTGCCGTCGCTATCCGCGATCGTCAGATAAACAGTATCGCCCGATTCGAGCAGCGCGTCTCCGGCAGCATAGGTCGGCGCTGCCCTGTCCGGCGAGATCAGTTTGCGGCGTTCGTTCGCGTAATCCTTGGAGATGAGTCTCGCCACGGGCACGTCGGCAAAATCCATGTCCGCATAAAACCTGGCTCGATCTTCGTAAACCAGTTTCTTTGCCTCGACCAAGGTGTGGATGTAGCGCGCACTCGCAAATCCCATTGCTGCAACGTCGTAGCCCTCGAGGATGTTGAGCATCTGCAGCGCGGCGATACCCTGCCCGTTGGGCGGCAATTCATAGACTTCCCAGCCGCGATAATTCGTCGATACCGGCGTAATCCATTCCGAGCGGTGCGCCGCAAGATCCTCGTAGCGAAGCAGCCCGCCCTGCTCGGTCATGAAACTGTCAATCGTCTTCGCGATATCGCCCTTGTAGAACTCGTCGCGGCCACCCGCCGCTATTCTTTCGTAAGTTTCTGCAAGCCTCGGGTTGCGGAACATCTCACCCGTCTTCGGCGTATCGCCGCCGGGCATGAACGTATCGGCAAAGCCCGGATAGTGACCGATGCGCGCCCTGTTCACGGACATGACGTGGGCGATCACTTCGGACACCGGAAAGCCGTTTTTCGCATAATTGATCGCGGGCGCCAGCAGGTCGGCCATTGGCAGCCTGCCATAGCGGCCGTGAAGCTCGAACCAGCCGTCGACGGCTCCCGGCACGCTCACCGGGAGCGGGCCCAGGGACGGGATGACATCGATGCCGTTTTTCTCGAAGTACTCGAGGGTCATGGCCTTCGGCGCTCGGCCCGAGGCGTTCAATCCCGTCAGCTCTTTCTTGTCCGCATCCCAGACGATAGCGAACAGGTCGCCGCCGATACCGCAGCCCGTTGGCTCCATGAGTCCGAGCGCAGCGTTCGCGGCGATGGCCGCATCGACGGCGCTGCCGCCAGCCTTGAGAATATCGAGCGCCACCTGTGTCGCCAGCGGCTGGCTCGTTGCCGCCATGCCGTGGGGTGCAATCACCTCTGAGCGCGAAGCAAAACTGCGGCCCGTGACGCGATCGTATCCGGGTTCTGTCTCAGCCATACCGATATCTCCGAAACCGAGCAGCACGAGACCTGTCCAAAGCCCTTTGCATTGCATCGATGGTTCCAGCCAGCCTTAATTGATCGATCATGATGCCTAGATTGCCGCCCGAATGAAACACGGTATGATCATGCGCATGAGCGCTGATTATTCTGCAGATATTCCCGAGCTTGAAAAGCTTTATCCAGACCACATCGCAACGGTAAGCAAGCGTCATGATCATGCCCTGGATCACGTAGGGGCCAGTCACGCCGTTATATTCTCGGGCATGCCGAAGGTCGCTTTCCTCGACGACACACAATACCCCTTCATCGCCAACCCGCACTTTCTGAGCTGGGTTCCACTGGTCGCCGTACCGCTGTCAGTGATCGTTTACACGCCTGGTGCGGCGCCGGTACTCGTTTACTATCAGCCTCACGATTACTGGCACGTCGTGCCCGGTAAACCCTGCGGTTACTGGACCGAATCGTTCGACGTTCGTATCGTGCATACGATCGCGGATATCGCTGAACATCTGCCGGAAGAAAAGGACAAATGCATCCTGATCGGCGAAATCGGCACCAACGGCCCTGACTTCGGCATAGAGCGCATCAATCCGACAAAAGCGCTTAACATGCTGCACTTTGCGCGTGGCATCAAGACCGGGTATGAAATCGCCTGCATGCGCCTCGCTTCGCGGCGCGGTGCCCGAGGTCATATCGCCGCCGAGGCCGCTTTTCGTGAAGGAAGCTCAGAATTTGACATTCATCGCGCCTATTGCGGGGCAGTCAGCCATACCGACAACGAGCTTCCCTACACAAATATTATTGCCCTTAATCAGCACGGAGCCGTGCTGCATTACACCAACCTGGACAGGCGGCCGCCGAAAGAAATCCATTCGCTGTTAATCGACGCCGGCGCAAGGATTCGCGGCTATGCGTCGGATATTACGCGCACTTATTCATTTGGCGATGCGCGCTTCGATGAGTTGATAGACCGCATGCACGACATGCAGATGCGGATCACCGGCAAAATTCGAGCGGGCGTCAATTTCAGCGAGCTTCATGTGGAGTCACATCGCATGCTTGCCGAATTGCTGGTCGAAGCGCGCCTGGCAGTCGGCTCACCCGACGCTTTACTTGCGAGCGGCGTAACGGCGGCATTCTTTCCGCACGGGTTGGGGCACCTGATCGGCGTACAGGTGCACGACGTCGGTGGCCACATGATGGATGAGTCAGGCGCAGTTCTCGATCCGCCGAGCGGGCATCCTTTTCTGAGGCTGACACGGACGCTGACGGAAAACATGGTGCTGACCATAGAACCAGGTCTGTATGCGATAGACATATTGCTTGATAATCTTCGCGGCACGCCGGCCGAACACCATGTCAACTGGGATGCCGTTGAATGGCTGCGGCCGTTCGGCGGCATTCGAATCGAGGACGATGTCCGTGTGACGGCCGACGGCTGCGAAAACCTGACGCGCAATGCCTTTGCCTCGGTCGACGGAAACGTCTCCACGTAACAGAGCCGTCACGATTCCGTAAGAATCACTCATGAGGCTCTACCTGAATGGCGCTCCAAATCGGAGCAGCATACCGAACTTGCTGCTCGATAGTGGTGCGCTCCTGCTGGGTACTGCCCGGCTGACTAATTTTAATCCTAAATAAATCAATGCTTTGCAATTCTCGTACCGGATCCGCTGAGACTCCGCAGGTGGTATGTTTATTGCAGCAATATCCTGATGACCATCGCATCACGACATACCCCCCTGCGCGGGTTACGGACGTTCTGTATTGCCGCAGAGCACGAGAGCTTTCGCGACGCCGCCGAACGACTCTTTGTTACAGCGTCGGCCGTTAGCCATCAAATCAAAAACCTCGAAGACAATCTCGGTAAAAGGTTGTTCGAGCGTGGCAATAGCGGCTTGACTTTGACCGAAGCCGGCCACGCACTCTACAACGACGTTCGTCCGCTGATTCTACAGCTGGACGATGTTACATCGCGGCATCAGGACAGAAAGTCGCGCAGCACCCTGAGCATATCGGTACAACCGTTCTTCGCAAGTGAATTGTTCGTCCCGCGACTACCGGAATTTCGCAAGCGACACCCGGACATCGACATAATGATCGACACCAGTGATGAATCTGCAGAAAAGCATCCCGTAAATGCCGATGTTTCGATTCGAGTCTTCAAGTCACCGCCGGACAACCTGGCCGCTGTTCGACTTTTTGATCTGCGTCTGGTGCCGGCAGCTACTCCGAAGTTTCGCGACAAGCTCCGTGTAGAGGATAGAAAAGTCTTAAGTGACTTTCCGATAATTATTCATCAGACAAGACCCAAAGCATGGCAGCAGTGGCAGCGGTCTGCCGGCTTCGAGCTACCGAAAAACAACACATCACTACGCCTTGATTCAATGATCGCCGTAGCCCGGGCCGCAGAACGTGGACTGGGTGCAGCCCTCGTGCCGGCAAAGCTCAGCGACTCGTGGTTTCGTTCCGGCAGTCTCGTGCCTCTGTTTCCAGATGAGCTTGTTACAAGCGACGCTTATTACTTCGTTTGCCGACATGAGAATTCAAGTGACGAAAACGTTCTGGCTTTACAACATTGGGCGTTACAGATCTTCGGTGATCCGGATTGAATTTTTTTCAGCCAGGCGGAGATTTCTTTTCGTTTGTGACCCGTTCGGTCTCGACCTATCCTCTTTCGCGACGAAATGAGTTAAGTGGTTCGTCAAAACAACCGTTCGAGAGTCGCTTGGAGGCCAAACACATGAAGACACAATGGAAGTCAAATCGAAAGAGAATATTCGCGGGTACGTTACTTGTTGTCATCGCCGGGGCCCTTGCTGGCACCGCAGGAGCCGAGAGTGCTGGCCCGACATACGTGCTTAATGCGATCAGCGACACAGCATATGGCAATAAAGTTATAGCTGGAGACTACGTAGACGCCATCGACAAAATCAAGACATCTAATCGTCGTTCGATCCACAATTATTACGCTGCGACAAATCTATGCGTCGCGTACATCATGACGCATGATCTGGAGGGCGCGAAGAACGTTTGTAACTCAGCAGTGACAGAAATAGAGACAAGCCTTTCCCGAAAATTCGCCCGCAACAATTCTGCCAAAGCAAAGACCTATCGAAAATTCCTGGCAATAGCGCTTTCAAACCGGGGCGTTCTGCATGCCCTTGCAGGAGACTCCGAGCTCGCTCGGGGAGATTTCCGCGACGCACTGGAACTCGAGGCCCGAATTTCCGCCCCGGAAGTCAATCTTGCGCGCCTGGCCGTCAGTTAGACGTTTTCGGCCTGACGCATAGGTTGGTCATTGATTTCCGCATGGACAAGGTAGTCCAGCAATGACCCCACGGCGACCCGCCATCCCCCCTGGCGGGTCGCCATTCTATTCGTTGCTTTCCTGCTCCTGCTGCCGCGCCTTCCGCTTCAGTTCGCGCTTCACGCGAGCCCCTCTGCGCTCCAGCATCGGCCGCACACTTCGTCCCAACCACGGCATCAGGTAGGTCAGCGTCGTCAATACGCCGCTGATTCTCGGCATTGATTGCTCGGTTTGATTATTGCTGCACAGGTCGAGAACGGCCTGGGCAACCTCCTCTGCCGTACTGATCGGCTGCGAAAACGTCAGATCGGACACTCGGCCGATGTCCGACATGATGAAACCCGTATCGATCGGTCCGGGGGAAACCAGGGCAACCTTGATATTCTGGTCATTCAGCTCATCCGCCAGCGAATACGTGAAGGACCGCAACCCGGCTTTACTCGCCGCATAGGTAGCGCTTTTCGGCACCGGCGTCCGGCCTGCGAGCGATCCGACATTGATGATCGCACCGCCCCCAGCCTCGCGCAGAAACGGGATGGCGATTCGTGCCAGCATGATCGGTGCTTTCAGATTCACGTCGATCATTCGTCCCAGATCTGCTGGACTCACAGCGTCAACGGGCCCTCTTTGGTGAAAACCGGCGTTATTCACGAGCACGTCGATCCGCCCGAACTCAAAGTTCGTCTTTTTGAACAAATCAGCGCAGGAATCGGCGTCGGCGACATCCATCGCGAAGGTTTCCACGCGGCTCCGGTCACGCAGTTCTTCAGCAACCGCGTCAAGATTCTTTTTCGTCCGCGCAACGAGCATCAGGTTTGCACCGGCATCGGCAAACAGCCTCGCCACGGCCGCGCCCACGCCCTCAGAACCACCCGTGACAATGACGGTCTTGTCTTTGAAAATCATCGCGGAAGTTTACCAGCCCATTCGGGCCGGATGTTGATATTCGGGGACCAGGCCCGGGGCTTACGCGGTGATCAGAACCCGCGTGGTCGCGACCACCGCTTCTTCCGCCTAGAACCCGAGGTAACCTTTTAGCTTTGCCCAGAGCGATGACTCCCAGCCGTAAACCTCTAGCTGCTCGGGATCCAGGGTCGTGACGGGCATCGTCGTGTCGGGCTCGATCACCTCGTTCGCCGCTACATCGTCGGGACGAATTTCCAGCCTGCCCTGCCTGTACTCCGCGGCAGCGGTCAGGCCGTCGACCGCCAGGTTCAAATACGGCAAGACCTTATCGTCGACGATATCGTCGAGAAATACGGCGTCGGGATCGAAAGCGTCCCTGGACAGGATGACGCAAGCGTCGAAAGGATCGTCGTTACTAATCGTGCCGTCTCCGGAATAGCGCCTGATCAGGTTAATACGGCGCGCATGCAGCCGCTGTGAGCCGGCTCACAGGATACAAAAAAATACATTTTTTCCCGTTATTTTAACCAGTTATATTGGTACAGTAGGGTGTTGAAACGGCGTCTCGGACGTCGGGTGCACCTCCCCGAAATTTGGTTCAGAGCGGGAATACCCGACAGTCATTTAACATAATATTTTCGAATAAGCGCTGTTCGAGCAGGTTATTCACCACTCTCTTTCCTGACTACAATCACTCAATGACTTCTTACTTTCGATTTGTCACCCTTCTCGCCGCTTTGGCGCTTGCCGGCTGCGGAGATGATTCTACCGGGCAATCTCGAGGTGGCTGGGGGGGTGCTGTCAAAGTTGTTACGCAGCGCGTCGAGATGCAGCCGCTGATCGATGAAATCGAAGCGCTGGGCACAGCGCGGGCAAATGAGTCGATAGAAATCCAACCGCGCATTTCCAGCCTCATCGAACGCATTTACTTCGAGGAGGGCCAGCTCGTCAACGAAGGCGACCTGCTCATCGACCTCGAAAACAGCGAGATCGTCGCAGGTCTCGCCGTGGCGAAGGCCGCTTTATCAGAGAGCCGCAGCCTGTATGATCGTAGCAAGTCGCTGGCCGATACACAGGCGATATCCGCGTCGAACCTGGAACAGTTGCTGGCCCAGGTGAAGGTCGACGAGGCCCAGGTTCAGGCAGCCCAGGCGAGGCTCGACAACACCAGCATCCGGGCTCCGTTCCGGGGCCGAATAGGCCTGCGCCGCGTCAGCCCGGGTAGCTACGTCACCAGTTCGACGGTGATTACAACACTCGACGATGTCAGCGAAATCAAGCTGGACTTCTCTGTACCCGAAACTTTTCTGAGGGTGCTGTCAGCCGGCATGGCGATCAGCGCGGAGAGTCTCGTCTATCCGGGCCGGGTATTCACTGGCACCGTCCAAAGCATCGATACTCGCCTGGATCCGGTATCGCGGTCGGTCCGAGTCCGGGCAGTTCTTCCCAATCCGGACACTGCGCTCAAGCCCGGCATGTTTCTTACGGTGGACCTGCAGCGAGATCGTGGCGACGTGTTGCTCGCACCGGAACAGGCGATCGTCCCTGAAGGCTCGATGCAATTTGTCTATGTGGTCAACGGTGGCGTCGCCGAGAAACGCCCCGTGCTGCTGGGCCAGCGCATTCCCGGGTTCGTCATAATCGAGAGCGGGCTGAAGCCGGGGGAAGCGATCATTACCGAGGGTACGCACAAGGTCAGCGACAGCGTGGCCGTCGAAGTGATCGGGCAGGACACTGTATCGGCTGGCTCCGGTCCACCGCTCACAGACTCGTAGGGGCCTTTCGTGCTGATTTCCGACGTATCCGTTCGCCGCCCGGTATTCGCGGCTGTGATTTCGTTGATACTCATCATCATTGGCATCCTGTCGGCGAGAAGCATGACGATACGGGAATACCCGGATATTCAGCGCCCTATCGTCTCGATCGATACCAGGTATCGTGGCGCCGCGTCGGATATCGTAGAGCGGCGAGTAACGCAGCTGCTCGAAGACCAGATTGCCGGTATCGCCGGCGTCATGAAGATATCCTCGGTCAGCTATGACGAACGCTCATCCATCACGCTCGAGTTTTCCGAGGACCGCGACATTGACAGCGCGGCAAACGACGTACGCGACCGAATCTCTGCTTCGCTCGCCGCGCTCCCCGACGAGGCCGAGCCGCCTGAGGTCTCCAAGCAGGACAGCTCAGCAGAGACGACGATGTGGATAAACGTCTCGAGCGACACTCGTTCGATCATGGAGGTATCCGACTTTGCCGACCGGTTTATTACGGATGCGCTGTCGACCGTCGATGGTGTCGCTCGCATCAGAGGCAGCGGGCGAAGACAGCCTGCAATGCGTATCTGGGTTGATCCAAAGCGCCTCGCAGCGAGACAGTTGACGGTCACGGACATAGAGGATGCGCTACGCAGGGAGAACGTCCAGATTCCGTCAGGGCGTCTTGAATCGAGTGCCCGAGAGTTCACTTTGCGGACCGATACCGGGTTCCGCACGCCCGAGGATTTTCGCCAGTTGGTCTTGGGCCAGGGCAGCGACGACTATCTCATCCGACTCGGCGAAGTCGCCGACATCGAAGTCGCGCCTGAGGACATTCGCAGCTACTCGGCGACCGATGGCGTGGCCGGGATGAGTCTCGGGATAATTCCCCAGGCACAGGCCAATATCCTCGAAGTCAACGCTGCCGTGGTCAAGAGAATCGAACAGCTGCAGGCGACACTGCCGCCTGACATCGACGTATCGGTCAATTTTGATACATCGATGTTTATCAGCGCATCGCTTCGGGAGGTCGCCAAAGCGCTGGCGCTTGCGTTGTCACTCGTACTCGTCGTTATCTTCGGATTTATCGGCACGATCCGGGCAACGATCATACCGGCCGTCACCATCCCTATTTCGGTCATCGCAGCCTTTATCGTCATGGCGGCGCTCGGTTTTTCGATCAACACGCTGACCCTGCTCGGCTTCGTGCTGGCTATCGGCCTGGTCGTAGACGATGCCATCGTCGTTCTCGAAAATATTGTTCGCCGCATCGAGGGCAATGAACCGGCATTGCTCGCGGCGGTCAACGGCAGTCGCGAGATTGGCTTCGCAGTTATAGCAACCACTCTCGTGCTGGTTGCCGTGATCCTGCCGATTTCGTTCATGCCGGGCAACATCGGACTGATATTCGGCGAATTCGGCATCTCGCTGGCTGCCGCCGTTTGCTTTTCGAGCCTGATTGCGCTGACGCTGGTGCCCATGTTGACGTCGAAACTGTTCGGCGATAATCGCCTGCACCGGGGCCGCTTTGCCCGATCCATCGACAAACTGTTTCGTCGCCTCGCCGACGCCTATGAGCGGCTGCTGCGGCGCACGATCAGGCGACCGTTACTGGTTATCGTCTCCGCGCTGCTGATATTTGCAGGCGGGCTCAGCATGGTTACCTTGCTGCCCGTTGAGTACATGCCGCGCGAAGACCGTGGCTTCACGATGATCAGGCTGACCGCGCCGGACGGCGCCAGCCTCGACTACACGCTCGGCTATATCAAGCAGATCGAACAAATCGTCGCGAAAGACAGTGAGCAGGGCGACGTTCTTCGCGTGCTGTCACGCTCCGGAAGCTGGGGCGGGGGCGCCGACGTCAACACCGGGATGGTGATGGGTCCGCTGCAGGTTTGGAGCAAAAGAGAGCGATCCGCCCAGGAAATCGTGGGCAACTGGAACCGTCAGTTAGGCGATCTGCCGGGCGTTCAGGCCTTTGCATTTGCGCCCGGTGCGTGGAGCCTGGGTCAGTCGAACAGGCCACTGGCGGTGGTGCTCGGGGGCACCGATTATGACGAGCTCGCTCGGTGGCGGGACATCGTGATTCGGGAAGCCGGCAAACTTCCGGGGCTGTCGAATATCCAATCCGATTACCGGGAGCGCAAACCGAAAATCAACGTCAAGATCGATCGCGATCGAGCAGCTGATCTGGGCGTATCGCTTGCCAATGTCGGCCGTACGCTCGAAACGATTCTCGGATCCCGCGTGGTAACCACTTTTATAGACCGCGGAGAGGAATATCGAGTCATTCTGCAGGGTGCCGACGAGCGGCGGCAAACGCCCAGTGACCTGGACATGATATACGTGCGCTCCGAGCGCTCGGGGCAACTCATCCCGCTTTCCAACCTGGTGCAGCTCGAGGAAGCCGCCGGGCCGGTCGATTTACGGCGGTTTGACCGGCTGCGTTCGATAACCATCAGCGCGAGCCTTGCTCCCGACTATTCATTAGGCCAGGCGATCGCTGATATCGAGAAGATCGTGCGTGAAAATCTGCCGGAGTCGGCACAGCTAAATTACGACGGCGAATCTCGTGATTTCAAAAATACCGGCAGTGCAATCTATACGACCTTTTTGCTTGCGCTGGTGATTGGATATCTCGTGCTTGCCGCTCAGTTCGAGAGTTTTCGGCATCCTCTGATCATCATGACAACCGTTCCGCTGGCGATTACGGGGGCAATTATCGGGCTCGTCGTATTCGGGGCATCACTGAACATATACAGCCAGATAGGCGCCGTGATGTTGATCGGCCTTGCCGCGAAAAACGGTATCCTGATCGTCGAATTCGCGAATCAACTAAGAGACCGCGGCACCGAGTTCAAAGAAGCGGTGATTCAGTCAGCAAAAACCCGCCTGCGGCCGGTTCTGATGACCAGCATGTGTACGGCGTTCGGATCCGTTCCGCTGCTGCTGGCAACGGGTGCCGGTGCCCTGTCGAGGCAGTCGATCGGCGCTGTCGTATTTTTCGGAGTGACATTCTCGGTGCTATTGACGCTTATCGTCGTCCCGACAGTCTATGGCGTCATCGCGAAGAACACGCACTCGCCCGAGCATGTCGCGCAGCTCATTGAAAAGCTCGCACACCGCACAGAGGGCGGTATAAGTGCCGAGGGAAGTAAGGCGCAGCCCAGCGAGCAGTGACCGAAGCAACTGCGGAGTCGGCCAGCTACGCCTGCGGTAATTACTCTTCGGTGACCGTTTCGGCGGCCAGCTCAGTGAGCATGACAATTGCCATCGGCGCTGCATCACCGGGACGGGGGCCCGTTTTGAGGATGCGGAGATAGCCGCCGGGCCGCTCCTTGAAGCGAGGCCCAAGGTCGGAAAACAGCTTGCCAACAGCCTCCTTGTCGCGCAAACGATCGAATGCCTGGCGACGATTCGCCACGCTATCTTCCTTAGCCAGCGTGATCAGCGGCTCGACCACGCGGCGCAACTCCTTTGCCTTTGGCAAGGTCGTTTTGATCGTCTCATGCTTCAAGATCGAAGCCGCCATATTACGAAACATGGCCTTCCGATGAGAGCTGTTACGACCCAGTCGTCGACCGGATTTTCTATGGCGCATTTTCCTTACCCTTGTTCTCAGGCGTCAGGTTCCTTTGCATCGAAACCTGGCGCCGGTGTTCGTTACAGACCCAGTTCAAGCTCCGGCCGCAGGCTCGGTGGCGGCCAGTTCTCGAGACGCATACCCAGCCCCAGGCCATGACCTTCGAGTACTTCCTTGATCTCGGTCAATGACTTCTTGCCAAGATTCGGCGTTCGAAGGAGCTCGACCTCGGTACGCTGCACGAGATCGCCGATGTACATGATGTTTTCGGCCTTGAGGCAGTTCGCAGACCGCACGGTCAGTTCGAGCTCATCGACCGGCCGCAGCAGAATCGGGTCAACCTGGTTCTCTGCCTGCGCCGTGAGGCCGTCCTCCTGGCCCTGCAGATCGACGAAAACGGATAGCTGATCCTTGAGGATACTGCCGGCCCGACGAATCGCTTCCTCGGGATCGATCGTGCCGTTCGTTTCGATTTCGATAAGCAGCTTGTCGAGGTCAGTGCGCTGCTCAACGCGCGCAGCTTCCACGTTGTAGGTTACGCGGTACACCGGACTGAAAGATGCATCCAGCTGCAGCCGGCCAATCGGGCCCGTCTGCTCTTCGAACATCGGCCTTTGCGTTGCTGGCCGATAGCCGCGGCCGCGCTCAACCTTGAGGATCATGTTGAGTTCGCCCGCCTTGGTCAGGTTGGCAATCACCAGCTCGGGATTCATGACCTCGACATCGTGATCGAGCTGAATGTCCGCTCCGGTCACCGGCCCCGGACCCTTTTTCGAAATGCGCAGTTCCGCCGTGTCGCGCGCGTGCATGCGCACGGCAACCTGCTTGAGATTCAGCAGAATCTCGACGACATCCTCCTGCACACCCTCAATGCTGGTGTATTCGTGAAGGACTCCCTCGATCTCTGCTTCGGTGATTGCGGCACCAGGCATCGATGAGAGCAAGATGCGTCGCAGCGCATTGCCCAGAGTGTGGCCGAAACCACGTTCGAATGGCTCGATGACCACTTTGGCCAGCAAGTCGTTGACCGGCGTAACTTTGACGACGCGCGGCTTCAGAAATTCATGTACAGATTCCTGCATGGGTATATACCTTCCTGACTACTTGGAGTACAGCTCGACGACGAGGTTTTCGTTGATGTCCGGGAGAATATCTTCCCGGTCCGGCAACGACTTCAAAACCCCTGACATCTTCTTCGCGTCAACCTCAACCCAATCGGGCAGGCCAACCTGGCCAGCAATCTCGATCGCACTTTGTATGCGAAGTTGTTTGCGGGCTTTTTCGCGAATGCCGATAGAATCGCCTGCCTTGACCTGCGCAGACGGAATATTGACGAGTTTGCCGTTCATTTCGATGCTCTTATGGCTCACGAGCTGACGTGCTTCGGCGCGCGTGGCGGCGAAGCCCATACGATAAACGACGTTATCCAGACGACCTTCCAACAGCCGTAACAGGTTCTCGCCCGTTGAACCCTTCAGCTGAGCGGCACGCTTGTAATAGTTGCGGAACTGGCGTTCCAGCACACCGTACATGCGGCGCAGCTTCTGTTTCTCGCGCAGCTGCAGCCCGTAGTCCGACAAACGCGGACGACGTTGCGGTGCGCCGCCCGGGGGCACCTCGAGCTTGCACTTCGACTCGAGCGGCCTGACGCCGCTCTTAAGAAACAGATCCGTACCTTCGCGGCGGGATAGTTTGCACTTTGGTCCTAAATATCTTGCCATTCTTGAGCCTCTATACGCGCCGTTTCTTGGGCGGGCGACAGCCATTGTGAGGAATCGGTGTTACGTCCTCGATGTTTTGAATACGAAAACCCAGGGCATTCAGCGCCCGCACAGCGGACTCACGGCCCGGACCTGGTCCACGGACACGCACATCCAGGTTCTTGACGCCGAAGTCGAGCGCCGTGCGTCCTGCTTTCTCCGAGGCCACCTGCGCGGCAAATGGCGTCGACTTCCGGGAGCCGCGAAATCCACAGCCTCCTGCGGTCGCCCACGACAATGCGTTACCCTGACGATCCGTAATCGTAATGATCGTGTTATTGAAGGACGCATGGATGTGCGCAATCGCGTCCACGACATGCTTTTTAACTTTTCTCTTTTTGACTTCAGCCATTTGACTATTTTTCCTGTAAGGATTCGCCCCGCGGGCTCTATCCGATTACCGCTTTATCGGTCGCCGCGGACCCTTCCGTGTACGCGCGTTGGTGCGAGTTCGCTGCCCGCGTAAAGGCAGCCCCCGACGGTGGCGGATACCTCGGTAGGAACCCAGGTCCATCAGCCGCTTGATATTCATCGAAACTTCACGGCGCAGATCGCCCTCGACGGTGAATGTCGCAACAGCTGTTCTCAGGTTCGCTACCTCGGGTTCGGCGAGATCTTTCACTGCCGTCTGCGGTTCGATACCGGCTGCTTCGCATATCTGCTTCGCCCGGGAGTGCCCGATTCCGTATATAGCCGTCAGCGCAATCACGACGTGCTTGTTCAACGGGATATTTATGCCTGCTATACGTGCCACGTGGGTGTTCCTTAAGTAGTTAACCTTGGCGCTGCTTGTGCCGCGCGTCGGTGCAGATCACCCGCACAACCCTGTTGCGACGAATGATTTTGCAGTTTCTGCAAATTTTCTTGACCGATGCTCTTACTTTCATGAGCTTGCTCCGTAAACCGCTGAATTAATCAGCGTAGCTGGCCGCCTCTGCCGTAATTACGCAGGTTGGCCTTCTGCATCATGCCCTCGTACTGATGGCTCATCGCATGCGCCTGCATTTGCGACATGAAGTCCATCGTCACGACGACGAGAATCAATAATGACGTACCGCCGAAGCTGAACGGCATGCTCGGGTAGAACATGCGCACGAGTTCGGGCAACAGGCACACGCCGGCGATGTATATCGCACCCCAAAAAGTCAGCCGCGTCAGTACCTTGTCAATGTACTCGGCCGTCTGAGCGCCCGGGCGAATACCCGGTACAAACGCGCCCGATCGCTTCAGATTGTCCGCGGTGTCCTTCGAATTGAACATCAGCGCGGTATAGAAAAAGCAGAAAAAGATAATCAGGGCCGCATACAGCAAAACGTAGATGGGCTGCCCGGGGCCGAGGTTCGCACCGATCGTCTGTAACACCCGCTGCATCACATTGGGTTCTACTGCCTGACCGAAGAACTGCGCGATCGTGGCCGGGAACATCAAGATGCTCGACGCAAAAATCGGCGGGATCACGCCGGACATATTGATCTTGAACGGCAAGTGCGTGCTTTGCGCCTGGTACATCTTGCGCCCCTGCTGCCGCCTCGCGTAATTGACGGCGATCCGACGCTGCGCTCGCTCCATGTAGACGACGAAAACGACTGCCGCAATCGCGCCAACCAGCATAATAATTGCTGTAGCTGCCGCCATTTCCCCGTTGCGTACGAGCTCGGCCGTGCCCGCTATAGCAGCCGGAAGCCCGGCAACAATACCCGCAAGAATAATCATCGAAATACCGTTGCCGACGCCGCGCTCTGTGATCTGCTCGCCGAGCCACATCAGAAATATGGTCCCGGTAACAAGCGTGATGCAGGCCGTAATAAGAAATGCAGGACCCGGATTGACGACGACGCCCACCTGGCCCTGAAGCCACGACGCGGCGGCGATCGACTGGAAACTGGCCAGCGCGACGGTGCCGTAACGCGTGTACTTGACGATCTGGCGCCGGCCCTGCTCGCCTTCCTTACGCAACTGCTGCAGGCTCGGCACAATGTGGCTCGCCATCTGCATGATGATCGAGGACGAAATGTAGGGCATGATGCCCATCGCGAAAATACCGAAGCGCGACAATGCACCGCCTGAAAACAGGTTGACCATGCCCAACAGGTTGCCAGCCTGCTGCTCAAAAAAGTCCGCCAGCGCAACCGGATCGACGCCCGGCACCGGAATGTAGGTGCCCGCGCGAAATACGATCAGAGCGCCCACGAGGAACAATATCCGGGATTTCAGTTCACCCAGTTTGCTCGCCGCTTTCGCTAAATCGGCCGGATTTTGTTGAGGCTTCTTTGCCACGATGTTTCTCTGTTATTTCCCTAGTCTTCGATGCTGCCGCCAGCTTTCTCGATGGCTTCCCGAGCGCCCTTGGTAACCGCGATACCCTGGAGTTTCACAGCCTTGGAAATCTCGCCGGACTTGATAACTTTCACTTTCAACACGCCAGCTGGCACCAGGTTCGCCGCTTTCAATACGCCGAGGTCTATGACGTCGGCGGTCGGGATTTCAAGCTCGTGCAGCCGCAGTTCAGCCGTCAGGTGCGCCTTTTGAGACGTAAAACCGACTTTCGGCAAACGCCGCTGCAGCGGCATCTGTCCGCCCTCGAAACCAACCTTTGTATAGCCGCCGGAACGTGCATGCTGGCCCTTCTGGCCACGGCCACTGGTCTTACCCTGGCCCGCCGAGTGGCCCCGTCCAAGACGCTTACCTACTTTTTTCGCGCCCTTGCCGGGCGACAGTTCATTCAGACGCATGTCAGACTTCCTCAACCGACAACAGGTACGAAATGCGGTTGATCATGCCGCGATTCTCAGGGGTATCGAGTACCTGCACTGTCTGGTGCATTTTCCTGAGACCGAGTCCGGCCACACAGGCACGATGGCTTTTCAACCGGCCGTGCTTGCTCTTCACGAGCGTAACTTTCAACTCTTTTGGCTTTGCCATGATCTCGTCTCTGCTATCTCTGCCCTGGACCTAATGCCAGATTAGTCGGCATCTAGCCGATTATTTCCTTTACCTTTTTGCCACGTTTCGCCGCAATCGCCTGCGGAGAGTGGATCTCCGACAGCGCCTTGATCGTCGCGCGTACGACATTGATGGGATTACGCGAGCCATAGCTCTTCGCCAGGACATTACGAACGCCAGCACATTCGAAAACCGCGCGCATCGCGCCACCAGCAATGACGCCGGTACCTTCTGAGGCCGGCTGCATATAGACGCGCGTCGCACCGTGGCGGCCTTTTTTCGCGTACTGCAACGTGTCGTTATTCAGATTGACGTCGATCATGTTTTTGCGCGCGCTCTGCATCGCCTTCTGAATGGCGATCGGCACTTCCCGCGCTTTGCCATAACCAAAGCCGACCTGACCCTGTCCGTCACCGACGACTGTGAGCGCCGTAAACCCGAATTGGCGCCCGCCTTTTACAACCTTGGCGACGCGATTCACGGTAACGAGTTTCTCGATCAGGTCATCGTTGGACTGTGTTTGTTCGTTTCTTGCCATAGTATGGTCCCGGCAGCATTACGCCTGCCAACAATCCTCTGTTAGAACTTCAATCCGGCTTCACGGGCGGCTTCGGCCAACGCCTTGACGCGTCCGTGGTAGCGAAAACCCGAGCGATCAAACGCGACCGTATCGATACCGGCAGCTTTTGCTTTTTCGGCAATTCGGGCGCCAATTATCGCTGCCGCCTCGACGTTGCCGCCTGACTTGACGCCCTTGCGCACCTCGGCCTCCAGTGTCGAGGCGGAAACGAGCACGGTGCCGCCGTCTGTCGCAATTACCTGGGCGTAAATATGCCGGGGCGTGCGGTGCACGCTCAGGCGATTCACCTCAAGTTCGCTGATCTTTGCGCGGGCTTTGCGGGCACGGCGCAGACGATTTTGTTTTTTGTCGAGCTTCATGATGTTCTCGCTACTCTACTTCTTCTTCGCTTCCTTGATGACTACGCGCTCATCGGCGTAGCGAACACCCTTGCCCTTGTAGGGCTCGGGCGGACGGAAGCCGCGAATCTCGGCCGCTACCTGGCCGACCCGCTGCTTATCTGTTCCTGTGACCAGGACCTCGGTCTGGCTCGGCGTCTCGACGCTGACGCCATCCGGCACCTCGTAAACGACCGGGTGCGAGAAGCCGAGCGTCAGGTTCAGCTTGTTGCCCTGTGCCTGCGCGCGGTATCCGACACCAACCAGTTCGAGCTTCCGCTCAAACCCATCGGTCACGCCCTGAACCATGTTTGCAATCAGTGCGCGCATCGTGCCGGCAACCGCCATGGAAAACCGGGAACCCGAGCGCGGTGCCAACTGCAGCGCGCTACCGTCTTGCGTCAACTGCACTTCGGAATTCAGCTCTAGCGATAACGAGCCCTTGCTGCCCTTGATAGTGACAACATTGCCGTCCTGCTTGAACTCAACTCCCGTCGGCAGTTCAACCGGTGATTTCGCAACTCTGGACATAGTCTTATCTCTGTAAGGCTCAGTTCAGCGCATCAGGAAACGACGCACAGAACCTCACCACCAATTCCTTTCTCTCTGGCCTGGGCATCACTCATGACCCCCGCCGATGTCGATACAATTGCGATACCCAGCCCGCCTAGCACCCTCGGCAGGTCCTCGGTACCGCGGTATATGCGCAGTCCCGGCCGGCTGGCACGCTCGATACGCTCGATTACCGGCACACCGTCAAAATACTTGAGCTCGATCGAGAGCTGTTTCTTCGTGCCGTCTCCCTCGGTCGTATAGCCGGTGATGTAGCCTTCCTGTTTCAATACTTTCGCTACCGCTTCCTTGGCATTCGACGCCGGCATCGACACGCTCACTTTGCGTGCTTTCTGGCCGTTGCGAATGCGGGTCAACATGTCCGCGATGGGATCGGTCATACTCATGTGCTTTCTCCGCCTACCAGCTGGCCTTGGTAAGCCCGGGAATCTCGCCGTTCATGGCGGCTTCCCTGAGCTTGTTACGGCCGAGACCAAACTTACGGTACACGCCGTGTGGACGTCCCGTAATTGCGCATCGATTTCGCTGCCTCGTCGGGCTCGCATCACGCGGCATCGCATTGAGCTTCGCCTGCGCCGCTGCCCGCTGCTCATCCGTGCTGTGTATGCTGCGAATGGTCGCCTTGAGCGCGGTCCGCTTCTCGGCATGCCTTGCAACCAGCTTTGCACGCTTACGCTCGCGCATGATCATCGATTTTTTGGCCATATTAAAAACTTCTCTTTGTCACAAAGTGCAAACTTTGCAGATATTGGGTTACGTATTCTTTCTACTGCTTGAACGGGAACTTAAACGCCTCGAGGAGCGCGCGACCTTCCGCGGGGCTGCGCGCCGTTGTCGTAATCGTGATATCCAGGCCACGCAATACGTCGATTTCGTCGTAGTTAATCTCCGGGAAAATAATCTGCTCGGAGACACCGATACTGTAGTTACCCTCACGATCGAAAGACTTCGGATTCAGTCCACGGAAGTCACGAATACGCGGAATAGCGATATTGACGAGCCGATCCAGGAACTCGTACATGCGCTCGCGGCGCAAGGTCACCTTGCAGCCAATTGGCATGCCGTCGCGGATCTTGAATCCCGCAACCGACTTGCGCGCGAGCGTCGTCAGCGGGCGCTGCCCCGAGATCTTCTCGAGATCAGCACGCGCATGCTCCATCACCTTCTTGTCGGCGACCGCTCCACCCACACCCATGTTCAGGGTGATCTTGGTGATGCGCGGCACCTCCATCGTGTTCTTCAACCCGAGCTTTTGCTGAATTTCACCAATCAGCTCGTTTTGGTATTTTTCCTGTAGTCTCGCCATGTTTACCTGACCATCCAGGGCATTCGTGCGCGCCTTTTGCCGCGTGTAATGCCGAAAATCCCCACTAAATATCGACTACGTCGCCAGTACCGCGGAAAACCCGCACTTTGACGCCATCATCGTCAAGCCGAATGCCAACGCGCTCGCCCTTCTTCGACTTCGGGTTAAAAACGAGAACGTTCGATATATCGAGAGGCATCGCCGTGTCCTTGATACCGCCGGGCTCACCGACGTTCGGATTCGGCTTGACGTGCTTCTTCGCGAGATTGACTCCCTCGACTAGCACGCGCCCGTCATCGAACACCTGCAGCACAGTGCCGCGACGACCCTTGTCTTTGCCGGCCGTTACGATAACTTCATCGCCTTTTTTGATCTTGTTCATTCTCTTTTACCGTCGTTGCCGGGTTCCTAAAGAACCTCGGGGGCCAACGAAATAATCTTCATAAATCGATTGGTACGAAGCTCGCGCGTCACCGGCCCGAAGATGCGGGTACCTATCGGCTCGAGCCGCGAATTCAAAAGAACCGCCGCATTTCCGTCGAAGCGAATCAGCGAACCATCCTTGCGGCGCACGCCCTTGCGGGTGCGAACGACGACGGCGTTGTAGATCTCGCCCTTCTTGACTTTGCCGCGCGGAATCGCGTCCTTGACGCTGACTTTGATCACGTCGCCGACACCAGCATAGCGGCGCTTTGAACCACCCAGCACCTTAATGCACTGGACACGTCGGGCACCGGAGTTGTCCGCTGCATCCAGAACTGTCTGCATCTGAATCATGACTTAATCCCTAATTCACGCGCGATCGGCTGCGCGTTCGACGATGTCGACGACGGCCCACGACTTGTTTTTCGAAATCGGCTTGCACTCTGAAATTGCGACCCGATCGCCCGGTTTGCACTCGTTGCCGGCATCATGAGCGAGGACCTTGGTCGTGCGCCGGATATATTTGCCGTATACCGGATGCTTGATCAGCCGCTCGATGGCAACGGATACGGTCTTGTCCATTTTGTCGCTGACGACGCGGCCAACGATTGTCCGTTGTACCTTATTCTCTTCGCTCATTCGCTTTCACCCGCCGCGCGCTGCAGTTCATTGAGAACCGTCTTAACGCGAGCTATATCCTTCCTTACGCGACGATGCTGATGGTTGTGCGTCAACTCGCCGGTTGCCTGTTGCATGCGCAGGTTGAACTGCTCGCGGCGTAAGGCCACGAGCTCCTCTTGCAACTCGTCTACCGATTTCCCACGGAGTTCAGGAGCTTTCATCACATCACCTGCCGTGTCACAAATTCGGTCGAAAACGGTATTTTCGCCGCGGCAAGCCGAAACGCCTCGCGCGCGATTTCTTCCGTTACGCCTTCCATTTCATAGAGGACCCGCCCCGGCTGAATCTGGCATACCCAGTACTCAACGTTGCCCTTGCCCTTGCCCTGGCGAACCTCAAGCGGCTTTTTCGTTATCGGCTTGTCCGGGAATACGCGAATCCAGATCTTGCCGCCGCGCTTGATATAGCGCGTCATGGCCCGGCGAGCTGCCTCGATCTGACGCGCTGTCATACGGCCGCGTCCGGTTGCCTTGAGGCCATAAGTACCGAAGGCGACCGTGCTGCCGCGAAGCGCCAGTCCGCGGTTGCGTCCTTTATGCTGCTTGCGAAATTTTGTTCGTTTTGGCTGTAACATTATCTATCCCCAGTAAACGCGGCCCTTCAGGAACGCGCGCCTGCTGCAGCTTCAGCGGCTTCTGCCGCCGGGGCTTCATGCTTCTCGAATACCTCGCCCTTGAATATCCATACCTTGACGCCGATGACGCCATAGGTCGTGTGCGCCTCGGCAAACCCATAATCGATATCGGCGCGCAGCGTATGCAGCGGCACGCGACCCTCGCGGTACCACTCGGAGCGAGCAATTTCCGCACCGTTCAGCCGACCGCCAACCTTGACCTTGACCCCCTCAGCACCGACACGCATCGTGTTCGTAACGGCACGCTTCATCGCGCGGCGAAACATGACGCGCCGCTCCAGCTGCTGCGCAATACCTTCAGCGACGAGCTGTGCGTCGAGTTCTGGCTTGCGGACCTCGCTGATGTTGATCCGGATATCGTTAATCGTCATGCCGACCATCTTGGCGACTTCAGCGCGCAGCTTCTCTATGTCTTCGCCCTTCTTGCCGATCACAATGCCCGGTCGCGCTGTATGAATCGTGATGTTTACTTTCTTCGCCGGACGTTCGATCGAAATTCGGCTGACCGACGCATCCTTCAACTTGTTCTTAATAAACTCACGCATCAGGTGATCGGTACGCACATACTCCGGAAAAGTCTGTGAGTCCGCATACCACTTGGACGACCAATCCTTGACGATCCCTAAGCGAATACCTGTTGGATGTACTTTTTGACCCATTTTTCTACTCGTCCGCCACGCGAATCGTGATGTGGCTGTTGCGCTTGATAATGCGTGCACCGCGGCCCTTTGCCCGCGCCCGATAACGCCTGAACGTCGGCGCTTCATTCACCTCGATCGTCGAAACCTTAAGTTCGTCAATATCCGCGCCGTGATTGTGCTCGGCATTGGCAATAGCCGACTCCAGCACCTTCTTCACAATCTTCGCGCTTTTCTTTGGCGTAAAAGTCAATGTACGCAGCGCATCATCGACAGTCTTGCCGCGAATGGCATCAGCCACAAGACGGCACTTCTGCGGCGAAATTCGCGCGTAACGAAGTGTTGCTGCAACCTGCATGAACTCTTACTCCCCTGAATTACTTCGTCTTGCGATCACCGGAGTGACCACGAAACGTTCTTGTAATCGCAAATTCGCCCAATTTGTGGCCAACCATGTTTTCAGAAATCAGCACGGGCACGTGCTGGCGACCGTTGTGCACGGCGATCGTCAATCCGACCATATCCGGCAACACCATGGAACGACGCGACCAGGTCTTGATAGGTCTGCGATCATTCTTTTTTGCGGCTTCACTAACCTTCTTCGCCAGATGTGTATCGACAAAGGGGCCTTTCCTGACACTACGCGGCATTCTTTCGTTCCTCTTGCTTACTTACGCTTGCGACGCCGAACGATCATACTGTCGGTGCGCTTGTTCGAGCGCGTTTTGGCGCCTTTTGTCGGCGTGCCCCAGGGGCTCACCGGATGGCGGCCGCCGGACGTCCGTCCTTCACCGCCGCCATGCGGATGATCGACCGGGTTCATGGCAACACCCCGAACCGTTGGGCGAACACCTCTCCAGCGCTTCGCGCCGGCCTTGCCCAGCTTGCGAAGATTGTGCTCGCCGTGGCCTACCTCGCCGATCGTCGCGCGGCAGTCGACATGAATCCTGCGCGTTTCGCCAGACCGCAGCCTCAGCGTTGCATAAGCGCCTTCACGTGCCGCGAGCTGGGCCGAACCGCCGGCAGAGCGGATCATTTGACCACCCTTGCCCGGCTTCATCTCGACATTGTGAATCACGGTACCCACCGGGATTGCACGGAGCGGCAGCGCATTGCCCGGCTTGATCGGCGCATCCTCGCCGCTGATGATCGAGGCACCTGCGGCAATACCTTTTGGGCCGAGAATGTATCGACGCTCGCCGTCGGAATACTTAACCAGGGCTATATGCGCGCTGCGATTCGGATCATATTCGAGCCGTTCGACGATTCCCGGAATGCCGTCTTTATCACGCTTGAAGTCAATGATGCGATAGCGCTGCTTGTGCCCGCCGCCCTGGTGACGGACGGTTATTCGGCCATTGTTATTGCGCCCGCCCTTCGACGTTTTTTTGTCAAGAAGCGCACCGTGCGGCTTGCCCTTGTGCAGGCCCGGCGTTTTGACAGCAACGACGAATCGGCGTCCCGCAGATGTCGGTTTGGATTTGTGCAGTGACATGAACCTAACCCTTATTCCGTACCAAGCAGTGTTTCGATCTGGCTGCCCTCAGCCAGGCGAACGTACGCTTTTTTCCAATCGTTACGACGGCCCCGCTTCTGACCGAAACGCTTTGTCTTGCCTTTGACGTTGATGACTGTCACGTCATCGACTTCAACCTCAAATAACAGTTCGACGGCCTGACGAATCTCTTTCTTGGTTGCGTCGGTGCGAACTTTGAGCACCACCTGATTTTTTTCTGCAGCCAGGTGGCTCTTTTCAGACATGTGCGGACCGCGTATGACGGTCATCAATCTTTCCTGGTGAGCTGCACTACTCATGACAGGCGCTCCTCGATCAGTTTCAACGCCGGCAACGTAATCAGTACTTTTTCGAAGCGGAGCAGGACTACCGGGTCGATCGATGCGGCATCGCAAATGCCGACATTCGGCAGATTGCGTGCGGCCAGGAACATTTTCTCGTCGAAAGCCTCGTTGACGATCAAGGCATTATCCAGCTGGAGCTCCTTCAGCTTGCCTGCGAGCAACCTCGTTTTGGGTGCCTCGAGTTCCAGGTCACTGACGACGACGAGGCGGTCCTGTCGCACCAACTCCGAAAACACCGACCGCAGCGCAGCCCGGTACATCTTCTTGTTGACCTTCTGGCTGTGATTTCGCGGCTTGGCGGCAAACGTGCGACCTCCGCCAACCCAGATCGGGCTGCGGATCGTGCCCGCACGTGCCCGGCCCGTACCTTTTTGCCGCCATGGCTTGGCGCCGCCGCCCCTGACTGCGGAGCGATTCTTCTGCGCTTTGGTTCCGGCCCGGCTGCCCGCCAGGTAGGCCGTGACCACCTGATGCACGAGCGCCTCATTAAATTCCGCTCCGAACGCTGTCTCGGCCACGTCGACCGATCCACTACCCTGCATTTTCAGTTTCATCACAGCGCCCTCTAACTTCTGGCTTTGATGGCCGGGCGCACGATGACGCGCCCGCCGCGGTGACCCGGGACTGCGCCCCTGATCAACAGCAGATTGCGCTCTGCATCGACGCGCACAACCTCTAGGTTCTGGATTGTGCGGCGAACGTTGCCCATGTGGCCCGACATCTTCTTGCCTTTGAAGACTCGGCCCGGGGTCTGGTTCTGGCCGATCGATCCGGGTGCGCGGTGCGCCAGCGAGTTGCCGTGCGTCGCATCCTGCATGCGGAAATTGTGCCGCTTGACCGTGCCGGCGAAGCCCTTGCCGATCGAGGTGCCAATTACGTCAACTTTCTGGCCCTCCTCAAACTGGTCGACCTTTATTTCACCGCCCGACTCAAACTCGCTGCCGTCGGCATCGTCGAGACGGAACTCGGCAATCAGGTCGCCGGCTTCAACCTTTGCATTCGCAAAGTGGCCGGCTAGAGGTTTCGACACGCGAGATGGCTTCCTGCTGCCCGCAGTCACCTGCAGCGCGCGATAGCCGTCGTTTTCAACGGTCTTCACCTGTGTGATTCGGTTTGGCTGTGCCTCGATCACGGTCACGGGAATGGACACCCCGTCCGCCGTAAAGACACGTGTCATGCCGCACTTGCGGCCAACAAGACCCATCGTCATCTTTAAAACCTCGCACCGACTACGATTGGCCAGCGCCTAATTCCTAAAATCTCTTTCACCGTCGGGACTGCGATTGGCCCTGACCGTCGGCGCCTGCCAAGCGGACGCCCCATTTGTTCGCCCGCTTCACGGGCATCCTGCCACTACAACGTGTCATTCAGACACACGAAAGGGCCAGCCATCGCCGGGAACATCTTGTTCCCTGTGCTCTGGGGCTGACCCTGCGTTCCGAACCCAGCTTCCGCTCGGCCCGGCGTTCCGGGATTTGCCGTGTCGCCTTCGATTTCCCGGCGACCAGATATGTCTAAGCGCCACAGGCAAACCGCCATGTGACGCCATTTCCGAGCGTGGCCGACTCCCGGCCCGGCCAAACCCAGCGAGCCAGTAATTATAACGCTAAAACATTGGCCCGCAAGGTTTTTGTCCTGTTGAGCGGGCAAAATTTAGAACGCCAGGCGCAGCGTCACTACACAATTTACAAGGTACTGATTTATATAACTATATTTCATCGATCCGGCAGCGCCTGAACGCCCAGCGCGCGCCGCCGAGCCATTAGCTACTCGATCGAGCGCCCCGTAACAGCCCCGGGAGCGTCTGAATCCGCCTAATTGAGCTTGATCTGAACGTCCACACCGGCCGGCAGTTCGAGCTTCATCAGCGCATCGACTGTCTTGTCGGTCGGATCGACAATATCCATCAGGCGTTTGTGGGTACGAATCTCGTATTGATCCCGCGCATCCTTGTTGACATGCGGCGATATCAATATCGTAAACCGCTCCTTTTTCATTGGCAGCGGTATAGGCCCCTTCACCGTGGCGCCGGTCCGCTTGGCGGTATCCACGATCTCGCGCGCCGAGTTGTCGATCAAGCGATGATCAAACGCCTTCAGGCGAATTCGAATGTTTTGATTTGTAGCCACAATTTTTCCTTAGTTTGTAGTCGCAGTCCCAAGCGGGCCCTGGCGCTGTTTACTCGATAACCTTGGCGACGACGCCGGCGCCGACGGTACGGCCGCCCTCGCGAATGGCGAAGCGCAGGCCGTCTTCCATTGCGATCGGTGCAATCAGGTCAACCACCATCTGCACGTTGTCACCCGGCATCACCATCTCGGTGCCCT
>JAACFB010000088.1 GCA_009937615.1 Gammaproteobacteria bacterium
CCCGAGCCGCCAGCCGCATGCGGATCTTCTCGACGGCCACCGCGCTGGCCTCGCGGGCCAGACCATGCTGGCGTAGCACACGGCTCAATTGCTCGTACGGTTGTGGCCGGAAGCTGACCGAAGTCGGCTGCCCCCCAGGAAACTGCCGGCGTAGCCATGCCAGGCGTTTGCCGGCGAGGCTATCGGCCCCGACATGGCGTATGCGTGTATACGTCGCGCCATCGAGATCGAGATAGCCGGCGGCAGGCCAGCCTGTTTCGATATTGTCCAGGATGGAGTTGATCTCTGCACCGGTCAGCAGGAACCATCCTTGAACCGGCGCCAGCTTATCGTCCAGTGAGGGCGCTTGCGACACGTCCTCGAGCGCGCCTATTTTGTTCAGCCCAAGTGCGTTCGAAATACGTGCCTGCTGGAGATTGATCGCGACGAGACCGCCTTTTTCCAGGAGCCCTTTGTAGTCCGGACCCGGCGCCAGGCGGGCATTGGTCATGAAAAAGCTGCCACCGATGATCGCCGTCAAGAAGTTGAGACGGCCGCAGGCTTCGAACGGCAAACCAGCGGCACTGTTCGCCGTTAGAAACACGGACTCGACCTTCAGGTCTTCACAGTGCAATGCCCGGCCCTCCGGATTTATGAGCCTGGCACCATCACACATCAGGTCGCCGATAACCTGTGCGGCAACGAGGGCAACCTCACCTTTGGCCTCGCAACGATGTCCGGCGGCTACTCTGAGGTCAACGTTGCCGCCTGCTGCCAACGCGCGTGCAGTCAGTGCAGGTTCACCGCAACCATCGAGCAATGCCCCGGCAAGACATACGTCGCCATCGACCCGGGCGCCGTCCAGTCGGATGGTACCGTGCGCGCAAAAGCGCGACCCATCAATGGACGATAGGTCCAGCTTGCCGCCAAGGCGTGCATTGTTAAGATGAATCGCACAGCTACCGATCTGGCTTAATTCCGACTCGTAATCGCTGACGCCGGAGAATCGTGAACCTGAAAGATCAAGGTCGGCGCTCACACTCAGGCTTGCCCCGATGAACGCGGGCAAGGTGCAGTCGACGAAGCGCAGGACGAGAAACCGGGCGCCACTCATATCCACGGGAGAATCGAAACTGCACTCCCGGAACTGAACCGCCACGCGTCCATCATGGTCGCTCGCAGACGGTGGTCGCAGTGTCCCGACAACATTGGCGCCGCGAACGCGCAACGGGCAGCATAGTTCGCCACGTGTGCCGTATGAACCGGATATCAGTCTTTGCAGAAACTCGGCGGGAATACGCCGCTGCGCCTTGGGCAAGCCGGAAAAATCGGCAACCTGTCGCTCATCGATCGCATCCAGCACCCGCTGCTGTGCCGCTTGTTCAAAAAGAGCTGCGTCATTCGCCGACTCTGGCATGACAAACCCGCCTGTGTGTTGTCGCCAACACCATTCATCATAGCAGCGAAAAGATCGCTAATGTGGTACCCGCGTTTCGGGTCGCGGCCTCGCTAACTCGCCGATGTGTGGCGGTCGATAAATTTCGCTGCTTCGGCAAATATACGATCTCGTCTCTGGCTATCCAGGCGGTCCAGCGCCTTCGGCATCAACGCCAGGCGCGGATTGCCGGCGAAAAACTCACGGTGCTTGTCGATAAAGCGCCAGTAGAGACCGTCAACCGTGTCGCACCAGGGCCCTTTCGAATAGTCACTCATCTTCCGAAGATAGTTGGAGCCGCAGATATACGGCTTGGTCGCGAAGATGCCGCCGTCGCTGAAGAGTCCCATACCGTAAACGTTCGGTCCCATGACCCACTCCGACGAGTCGATGAACATCTCCATGAACCAGCGGTGTGCCGATCCTGGTCGAATCTCGCACAGGGTCATCAGGTTGCCGAGCACCATGAGCCGCGGGATATGATGTGTCCATCCGACCCGTTGCGCGGTACGTATCGTATCGTCGAGCGGCGGAATACCGGTGGTCCCGTCGTACCAGGAGCCAGCTAACTCGCGATCATGGGACCAGAAGTTGCTGGCGTCCTGCTGCTCGCCATATTGTCGGTACACGCCACGAATGAACTCCCTCCAGCCGATGACCTGGCGGACAAACCCCTCGAGGCTCTGCAGCGGCACCTCGTCGCCATATTCGGCAACTTTGTGCATAAGCTCTGCCGGTGTTAGCAATCCCATGTTCAGGTACGGACTCAGCAAGCTGTGAAAAACGTTCTCGGAGCGCGATGTCATTGCATCCTCGTAGGGACCGAACTGAGCCAGCCGCTGCTCGATGAAATCGTCCAGCCAGTCCAACGCTTGTTGGCGCGTCGTTGGCCAGCGAAAGTCGCGAGCTGCACCGGGATGATGCGGAAATTCGCGCTCGACCAGGTCTATCACTTCCGCAACATGCGCATCGGGTTCAGGCCAGCTTATTCGAGGCGGCGTGATGTCGCTGGGCAGTCGCTTGCGATTGTCGGCGTCGAAACTCCAGCGGCCGCCCTGAGGTTCTCCGTCTGCATCCACGAGAATGTCGAGGCGCCGTCGCTGCCATTTGTAGAAGTCGCCCATAAGCAAGCGTGACTTTCCGGCAACATAGGCTGAAAAAGCTTCGCGTGAGCACGTGAACATCGGCGTCGGCAGCTCCTCGCGATGCAGTCCCTGGTCGTCCGCAAAGCGGATAAGCCGGTCTTCCATTGCCTTATCCTCAACCTCGAAGTGCTGCAGGTCGCTTGCGCCTGCAGCCTCCAGCGCCGCATGGAGCTTGGCCTCGTACGGGCGCGTATCCGCGGTATCCAGCTCATGATATTTCACCGCGTAGCCGGCCGCCCGCAGTTCGTCCGCGTAGGCACGCATGGACGCAAGGAAAAGGACGATCTTTTGCTGGTGATGTTTCTCGTAAGTGCACAGACCGACGTCCTCCGCCATAAAGACCGGAGTACGATCGGCCCGCGGCAGGTACTGCATGGGAAAGAGCTGGTTACCTAGAATAGCGAGCAATGGCGAAATTCTTTTCGTGGTTTCGAATTTGGAATACAGTCAGTTTCTTCAAAGACCACCATACTTCTTCCGTGTGGCTGTAACCTTCACAGTTACCACTTGTTACACACTATCGTGGGTATAGTGGCGGCTGTGACTTCAGCCAGGGCGAAACCGGGCGAGAACTTTATGAAAAACCTGTTAACCGCGCACCAGGCTCTCATCCGCTGGGCCGCCAACGATCCGGACCGCGAATTTCTGCTGCAGCCAGTGGACGGCGAGCTGCGCGTGACGACATTCGGCGAGGCGGAGGACCAGGCCCGCCGCATGGCTGCAGCGCTTTTCGGACTTGGCCTGAATGCTGGCGACAAGGTCGCTGTTCTTGCCAAGAACAGCGCCGAATGGGTGCTCGCGGATCTCTCGATCGCGATGGCCGGAATGGTTTCCGTACCAATCTATCCAACTGCGAGTGCAGACACCGTCGCGTATATTTTGGAACATAGTGAGGCAAAAGCTGTATTCATCGGCAAACTCGATGAACTGGATACGATCGGCAGCGCCATACCCGGGACCCTGCCGACAATCGCGTTTCCCTACCCGACGATCGACTGCCAGTACGACTGGCAGCAACTGATCGACAGGAACGAGCCGCTTGCCACGCCGCATGAGCCGGCGGACGGCGAGGAGGTCATGACGATTATCTACACCTCGGGCAGCACGGGCCGGCCGAAAGGCGTCGTTGTCAGTTACCGGGCCTACATATACGCATGCATGGCCGTAGTCGACACCGCGAAAATGGGCGCGACAGACCGCGTGCTTTCCTATCTTCCGTTGGCGCACGTGACAGAACGGATGGTTATCGTAGGTCCTTCGATGTACGCAGGCGGCAGAATCTATTTTGCCGAGTCGCTCAAGACGTTCGCACACGATCTGAAAGCGGCAAAACCGACGATATTCGGCTCGGTCCCTCGGCTTTGGGTCAAGTTTCAGAG
>JAACFB010000060.1 GCA_009937615.1 Gammaproteobacteria bacterium
GTTGAGGAATGGCTTGCTGTCGCACCGGTAAGACCGGAAACGTGTAAATTGGAGCGGGTGAAGGGAATTGAACCCTCATTCTCAGCTTGGGAAGTCCATTTTGCGCATTTTCTACTGTCTGCAACTGTATGAACCGCATTAGATGAGAAGTAACACACCGCATACATATTAGCGCGAGAGCGAGCGACCGCGCCCGCTCGCACGATGCTCGCACAACTGGCTACTAGTGGCTACTGCCAAGGCTTAGGATGGTAGCGGGGGCCCGCTTTGCCCTGTTCCGACAGTGCCTGCCCTCCTCCGCCTCAAGTGATTGCTACGGCGTATACCAGATCGGCGATGTGTAAGCCCGCTCCTGGTGGACCATACGGGCGTCTTCCGGGAGTTGGATCGCGTCGCCATAGAACGCTTTGTCGTAGGCTAGCCAAGTTGGCGTAGGGATCTCGACAACGCGCACGTAATAGAAAGCGCGTTCGCTGGCATCGAAGTCGGGGTCCTCCCACCATGCGCCTACGACGGCCTGCCCGATGTCGTTGCGGTATGAGGCTGAATCGAGATTGACCGTATTGCCGACCGGACCCTCACAACGACCATCGACAATGCCCCGGCCTCCAGCGCAGGCTATGTCATAGACCTTTTCGTGCGTTTTGCCTTTGCCGTCCAGCCAGCCTTTGACAACCTGTACGCGGTCGATATTGGCGCCGTCCGGATCCCGCAGAGCCCGAACGAGGAAAGTCGGCGCCATACCATCCGGCGCTGCAGTCAGGTCGCCCCCCATTGGGACACCATTGGCGTAGCCATGACCGGCAAAATCAGGGCGGTGAACATCGCTCTTTTGGTAGTGCCAGCCGGCAAATACGCGCACCGTTAATCGCGTTCCCGTCGTGGCATAGACCTCCCGGCGGTTCATCGCATCCCAGATCGCCTCGCGATTATTCTCCCGGGACCAGACGCCGGCAAGCCCTGCGGCGAGCGTCTGGTAGTGCCTGATCGCAACGTCGGTACCGTCGAGTGAGGGAATAACACCGGTGATCTTCTCCGTGTAGCGCGCTTCGCCCATGCCGGGTTCTGTAGGCGTCGCCTTACTAAAACTATTCTCCTCGCGCGTGGTTGCCAGCGACGTGTGGCTATCCGTCGCGCCGATCATGCCGAACTTGAAGGGATTCACGCCCAGCTTTGCTTCGTATTTCAGTCCACGCATCAAGGCCTGCCGCGCGTACTCGCGCGGCAGCATGTCAGGCTTCTTGCCATAGAGCCCGAAATTTCCCTTGTCCCAGGTGTAGTAATCGGCAAATTCATCGTTTGGCGACAGTGCAGGATGGGTCTCACCGTCTCCCTTGATCTGGGTCACTTCGTAAAGCGGCTCCCAGAAGGAGCGCCGTTCGGCATAATCCCGGCTCAGGCGTTTGCCGTTCAACGTTTTGTCGTCAAACATCAGGCCGTTCGACAGGTTGCCGTTGTGGGCAATAGCCATGACACGTCCACGGTTCTGATCCTGGTAGTTGCGCATCCACCGCCACAGGTCTTCCGGATCGCTGCTGTCGTAGTTCGAGAAGGGCACGAGGTCACGAACCTTGTCAGCCTCGTCGCGAAAGATTACGACACGGTGCAGGTTGTTGGCCTCATACGATGACGTCCACTCGAATCCATGCAGCGCCGTAAACACGCCAGGCTCGTTGAATCGCTCCGCGGAATCGACGATGCGATTCCAGATCGTCCTGACAAGATCGTCATCATCAAGGGGATCCACGCCTTTGGCCATCTCGGCGCCCCAAAAGGCATAGGCTCCCCAAAGGTCGCCCGATTTGACGAGGTCGTGGATCTGTTTGCCCCACGGATTGCGCAGCAGGTCAGGGTTGGACTCGGCGATCAGCGGCGCCAGCCCGAGATTCTCTGCGTGGTCTGCGACCACCAGAAAATCGAGTGGACGAACCAGCCTGGCACGCGCCCCACCCGAAGCGCGAACCGTTTCGCCGCGTGCAAAACGAAATGCATCATCTGGTCCTACAAAATTACCGATCATCCCCGCGTCGGTCGAATAGGACGTGTGCAGGTGAGTGTCGCCCCACAAAACGCGGTTCGGATAGCTCTGATTGATGTACGGCGAGTACTCGGGCGTGCCCAGCGTTACATCATCCGCATCGATACCGAGTTCGCCGGTGTATTCCTGGGCCGCAAGGGGTACAGCCAAACAGAGCAAGAGTATTGAGATGGCCGAGTGGCGGACTGTGTCAAACATTGCGGATACCTCCTAGTTGATAGACTCGGCGATCGCTGGCTCATTTTTCAAGCGTCGCCTATATTTCCATAATTTATTCAGACATTACCGGACTACTTCGGCAACACGACACTAGCCTGTAACCGATAACGAATTCCGTCGGCGCCGGAACGCGGCGAATCGACCCAGTAACCGACGCCGGCCTGTAAACTGACCGGCAACTTGCCGAACATCACGAGCTTGGAGGCGGCAAAATTGATCGGCACTGACCATCGTTCCATCTTCCAGTTGTAATTGCTCTCGGCCTGCAGGGAAAAAGTCCAGGCATCGGGCGTGGTGTAAGCGGCGAATGGTTGAAGGAACGTATTGCTAATGTCATCACGGTCGCTGTCTCCGGCAAACGACCACACATGGTTGGCAAGCATCCCCAGGGTCCACGGGCCGCGGATCGTCAGAACCAGGCCAGCGGGTCCCGCCGCCCATTTGTCCGCGCCGAGTAGACGATCGGTTGCCGTGGGCAGTACGAATACCGGTCCGACTCCCCAGATAATTCCGCTTTCATTCGCCTTTGTGGGCGAAAAGAACAGGCTTACATTAATGTCCCCGAGGCCGAACTGAGAGCCGCTGCCCGGTGCGATCTCGTCCTGGTAGATGATCGGTGCAATGGTTCGGGAAATAAGGTTCCAGTCGGGGCCCAGCTTGAATGGAATAACCGGCTGTACGTTAGTCTGAATCTTGCTGCCATCTTCAAATGGGCCGATGTCGTAGTCGAAGTTCATCTGCACAGGCACCGTAATCAGGTCCGCAACCGGGTTGGTTAGTTGCTGTGCGAGATCGGCATCATTCGTCTGTGACTGCACCTGCGTGGTAATCAGTACACCCAACAGCGCAGCCGCAAGATAACTGCATTGGACTGTCGCTTTCATGATCTCTCCAGATCGCTTTACTTGACGGGCTCGATGGATGGAAATGTCCAGTTCCCGTCCCGGATTTCCGCTCTTGGCTGATACAGGCGTACGGCGTAGTTCCAACCCGGCGTGATGGGGATGCAGTTAATGCGGCCATCTTCGCAGGCGCCGAAATTCATTGTGATACTGCCATTCTCGTTATGCTGGGCCGTAAAGTTGTTGTAGTTGTTCCGGCCAACATCGTTGGGTTCCAGATAGCCTTCGGCGTTGTACACAGTAATTGACCAGAAAGCGTCTACGGGTACATCTTCAACCGTTACAGAGTGCGGCGTAATGCCGTCATTCTCATCCACCGCATCGATCACGTAGATCGCCGCCTTGGCGGGCAGTCCGCCCCATCCTGCAATCGCCCCGATCAGGTGATCGATGGGGTTGACCTCGGCCTTTGAGCCGTAGGCGCGCGACGCGTCGAACCCTAGCGTGGAAATGTCGTTTATGGCGTTGCGCGCGCGAGCGAGTTGATCGAGATCCCAGTCGGGCGCTGCGAAGGGGCCTTCTCCACCTCCGGTGATTTCAATCGCATCCTGTGCCGCATGCGTAGCAGCGATGTCGTCGGCGTTGGTGACGTCTATAAACGTGCGAAACGCCGCAAAGGCAAAACGTGTCCCGACACTGTCTTGGGTCAGTTCGTAAGTACCGGGCGTTGCTTCGGATGTAATGTAATGATCCTGGCTGATCACCATCATCGACATATAGCGTCCGCCAATTTCCGGCAAGGTTACGCGCACGGGTTTCGACAAATCCAGAACGACGCCACTGTAAAGGGTGTCCTGGTTCATTCGAATAACCGGCTGATTTTCCGGCGTCGTTGGTTGGCGGAGATGCACAATCTCGCTGATACCGATACCGAAGGCGCGCATATTCTCGCGAATCATATGGTCGGTTTCCGCTCGAATGAGATTACCGACGGTCACGTCCTCGGCCGCAACGGCGACGGGCGCTATGAGGCACAGAGCCCTTACTAGTGTTTTGAGCATACGAATTCCCTTATTTCAATCGGACCGCCTCAGGAAAGTGCCAGTCACCTTTGAGTATCTCTTCTCCTGGGCGATACAGCCGGACGATATAATTCCACCCCTCCGTGATCGGCAGGCAGTTCACACGGCCATCGTCGCAGCCCCCGAGATGAACGGTCATGGAACCATCGTCATTGCGCTTGTCGGTTACGGAGTTGATGTTGTAGGCACCGAGATCGTTCGGCTCGAAGAAGCCGTTCGCGTTGTAGAGGCTGATCGACCAGAAGGCCTCTACGGGCACGTCCGCTGGTACTTCTATCCGGTATTCGCCCACAGGCAGGTTTGGGTTGAACGACGGATACTGCGCCTCGTGGTCCGGCAGGCCGCCCCAGCCCACGCCCGTACCGAGCAAGTGGCGCACGGGGTTCACCGTGTCCTTGCTGCCGAACGTGCCCGTGATTCCGCCCACGAAAGGCAGAAGATCATTCAGTTCCTTGACGAGGGCCTGGTATCGCTCTTCATCGTAGCTCGGCAGGACAAACGGTTTGGCCGAGGAAGCCTCAATCTTCATCTGGTCCTGCAGTGCATTGACAGCCTTGACGTCTTTGGGATCGCTCGCATCGACGAGAGTCCGTATGAAGACGATGACATGGGGCGTGTCGAAAGTCTCCATGTCGAGTGGGTATCTTCCGCCGCCGTGGTAGACCGCATTCACATAGTGATCCTGGTTGTAGACCATCGCGGACATGTAGCGTTCGCCCGCTTCCGGGAGGAACAGCGTCGCTCCTTCGTTGATATCGACGACAGCCGTGCTGTAGAGCGTGTCACGGTTCATTCTGATCGTGGGCTGGTTGTCCACCGGCGTCGGCTCGCGGAAATGATAGAAGCGATTCACGCCGCCAGCGAGACCTACATATTTGTCGAACTCGATATCCGAGGCCGCTCGCGTGAAATTATCGATAGTGACGGGAACGTCGCCTGCCTCTGAAAGGGCGTCAAGTGTCGTATCGAACGCTTGGCCGAACGCGGTCTGATTGACGAATATCGGAGTAAGTCCGGTCGCCAGGACCAGACACCAAGTTGTGAATTCCTTCATTAGTGCCTTCTGCCAAATCAATTCTGAGAATGATGGCAACACTTTGTAACATAGCCAAAAGGGTCATTTTGCGACAAAATCAGGAAATGCCACAGAAGTTGGTCAACCTTCTCGAACTCACGCATGCTGTGCAATTGCTGGATCGCTTTGCGCCGAAGCGCATCGTCGACGACGCACTCCGCTCAGCCGGTCTCGACCGATCAATGCTGGCATCCGGTAATGGCTTTGTTTCCTATGCTTCCGAAGCCGTGGTCGTCGAGTTCGTCGCTCGTGCGATAGGGGATAGAAATCTAGGCGCGCGACTCGGCGAATCATTTGACTATTTGGCTTATGGCGGCTATGCCAGCTACGTACTGAGTGCACCCGACCTGGGAACCGCGCTCGAACGCGGACGACGTGCTTTGGTCCTGACGCATCCCGGTTCCGAGATCCTATTCAGGGAGACTGAGACACACCTTGTCGTCGGTCGAGATTCGAAAAATCTGACTTTGACCGGACACAGGCATCTCGATGAAGGGGCTTTGTTCGTCATCAGAACAATGGTCCGGCATTTTCTTGGCTCCACATGGTCTCCTGACTGGGTCGAACTCCCGGAAGAGGCCGGATCCGACATTGTGACAATTTCCGAGATGATAGGCGCGCCGATTTATACTGGTGCAGATGCCCCGTCGATTGCGATTCGGCTGAGCGAGCTGGCAGCAATAAATCCCCAGCCTGTTGAACCAATATCTTCGATGTCGTTGGATGATTTTGCATCACTGATGGGGATTGAACCTGCCCAGACGCTGGAAGCAACGGTGATGCAGGTGTTTCAAATCCGTTTGCCACTGGGGATTGCGTCAGAAGGTGCGGTGGCACGACACCTGTCTTTGGGACGACGATCGCTGCAGCGAGCCCTCAGGGCCGAAGGAACCACATTCCGACGTGTGCGAGCAAGATTCATAGAGGCCCATGCCAAGAAACTGGTTGCCGAGACCAAAATGCCGATTGGTGAAATCTCTGTATGCCTTGGCTACCGCGAGCCCAAGAGCTTTCGTCGTGCCTTCAAAACATGGACAGGGCTATCGCCCAGCAAGTTTCGCGCATCTCATGCCTGTTCACCGAAAAACTACGAGGGCGCAGCGAGATGAACTACCAATGTTCTCTTTTCTCCAAGCTGTCAGAGAATAGATAAACTTCTCAGATGTAGGGCAAACCTGCCGTTGCCTACAACCAGAATCCCGAAACGCGGTCGATCATCCAGTAGCTGGCGACACTTCCGATCACATAGCTCGCCGGGATAGTGAGAGACGTCCAGTGCACCGCGTCGTCGGGACCCCACTGCAGCGACCGTACCAGCAACGGCCGCAATGCAAAGAATGCGACGAGCAGCGTCAACACAAAAAGGATCTGGCCGATCTCGACGCCGACGTTGAAGAACAGGAGGGCCGTAGGCAATTCGGTCTGCGGCAGGCCGATATCGCGCAGCACGGCCGCAAAGCCGAACCCGTGCAACAGGCCGAATGACGATGACACCACGACCGGGAACCGATAGGCGAGCGACGACTCTTCGCCCTTGACGATTTCCCAGGCCAGGAACACCACGCTGAGTGCGATTGCGGCTTCGACCGGCGGCGTAGGAATACGGACGAGATCGAGAGCCGATAGCGCGAGTGTGATCGAGTGAGCGACGGTAAAGCCGGTGATCGTAACTAACAGGCGCCGCGCGCCACGCGCGATGAAAAGCAGGCATGCGACGAACAGCAGGTGATCGATACCGATCCAGATATGCTCGATGCCAAGGATCGTGTACTCCTTCGCTACGGCGAAACGGCTCTCTGCATCGGGAATCGTCCACGCGCTCTCGTCCGGCCGCAGAATCCTCACGTGCTCCTCGCCGTTCGCGAGGCGAATCTTGTACAGGGTCGACAGGGACGGATTGTAGGCCGGGAACTCGATGCCGACTGTGCGGCCGGACAGTCCCGCATCGCAGACAAACACCTGTTGGCCGACGAACTCGGCGCCGGCGGCTTGCCAGGTCGGCGGTTGCTCCGCTGCGCACCCGTCGGGCAGCGTCGGGAACGGCAGTGCGGCACCGGGTACGCTCGCCGGGACTTTCCACATCACGCTGAAGTTATTCGACGTCGTTTCACTGATCTGCACGTAGTTTGGCCTTGCGTCGTGCGCATTAGCGACCGACGCAAGTATCAACAAAAGCAACAGGCTAGAGCGTACGGCGTACTTCATAGGTATCGACGATCGCCTGGATCGCTTTGTCCTGCATCATGTCTATCTCCACCCGCTCGGCATCGCCGCGCACGCGCTCGAGAACCTCTTCGAGGTTCGGGTAGCGGCCGTCGACTTTCCTGGTCAACAGGACGAGGTGGAAACCGTAGGGCGACTCGAAGGGGCCCCGCCAGCGTGCTGCAACCGGCTCGAGCGCGAAAATCTCCTCGGCCATCCGTGGCCCGAAGTGCGAGGCAACGAACTCGGGATCACGTTCGACGTAGTTAAGGAAATACGGGAATCGATCGCCATGTCCGGGGGCCTCGGCAAACGGCACTCGCGCCGCATTCAACTCGGCAAGCTTGGCCTCGGCCAACGCCTGCGCCGCATCAGCCCCGCGTCTGTCCTTTTCGAAGAACACATGCGTGTAGGTCGCGTACGGGGCGATGTAGTAGTCATCCTTGTTGGCCTCGAAAAATGTCTCGATATCATCTTCTTCAAGATCTAGCGCAGCCGTCACGAACCCGTTGGTGATGAACTCGACGGACTGGATCATCCGTCGCTTGATGACGTAGTCGTTCTCGTCGACGCCGAGCGCCACGGCCTGACGATGCAGCGCTTCTTCCCGCACGTAGTCGTCGATCAGGCGCTCGAGGTCGTCTCCCTGCAACTTGTCCAGGTACGCAGCGGCCGCGCCGGGCTCAAACGCGCGCGCACGGAACTGTGCGAACGTCAGAAGCGTGCTCCTGTCCACGACGATGACATTCTCGTCGTAGGACGCTTCGTCGCCGGCGGCGAACTCGAAGAGGACAAAGAGGCCCACGCCGAGCAGCAGGAAGTGCAGCAAAGGTTCTGTCAGGAGTTTTTTCATAGAAGATGCAGGTTAAAAAAGGCTGCCATCGGATGATGGCAGCCTATTGTAAGAGACCGGGAAGTCTACGGCGTATACCAAATGGGTGACGTATACGCGCGCTCCTGTGTCGATACGGGGGCGCCTTCCGGGATATCGATGCCGAATCGGAAGGCGTCGTAAGTTGACCAGCGCGGCGTCGGTATCTCGAGCACACGGACATAGTAGAACGCCCGCTGCTCGGGATCGAAACTTGGATCTGTCCACACGACCCCCAGCTCTGCCGAGCCAATGGTGTTGGTCCAGGTAGCTGTCGCGGCATCCACCGTGTTACCGACGGCAGGAAGCTTGCCATCCGTTTCGGGCCGTCGGTCGCCGGACCATGCCACATCAAACACTTGCTCCTTAAGCTCGTCGCCGTCGAGCCAGCCCTTCACGATCTGAATACGGTCCAGATTGGCGCCAATCGGATCACGAACGGCATACGCCATGAAAGTGGGCGCCTTGCCGTCGGGAGCCCCAGAGAGGTCGCCACCCATTGGTACGCCTTTGGCGTAACCTGCAAAGGCGGGCTGGCGGCTATTGAGATCTTGGTTGGTGTAATCCCAACCACCGAAAAAGCGCACGATCATGCGGCTGCCCGTTGTCGCATAGGTTTCCTTACGGGACATGGCATCGAAGATCGCTTCCCGCGTGTTCTCGGCAGCCCAAACTGCGGCAAGGCCCGAGGCGACCTGCTGCCAGCCCATGATTCTCCCGTTCTCGTTCTCCATGAACGGGTGCGACATCCTCGCCGGATTGGGCTCGGCGCCCGAGTGCTTTCCGAAGAAATTGTCCTCCTGCGCAGTGGCCAGCGAGGTATGGCTGTCGGTGGAGCCGATCATGCCGAACTTATAGGGATTGGTGCCGAGCCGCTCCTCGAGGGCTAGACCGCGCTTGAGCGCTTCCCGGGCGTACTCGCCGGCCAGCATGTCGTCGGTTTTGACTTCGGAGACGTCCAGATTGCCGATGTCCCAGGTTTCGTAGTCGGCAAACTCGTCGTTGGGTGACAGAAACGGATGGGCTTCGCCATCACCCTTGATCTGCGTGGCTTCATAAAGCGGCTCCCAGGTGGCGCGCTGCTGCACGTACTCTCGGTCCAGACGCTTGCCGTCGTATTGCTCACGCATCGGAAACATGATCCCGTTCGCCAGGTTCCCATTGTGGGCGATGGCGAGGACATCGCCCCCAGTCTTATCTTCGTACTCGGCAAGCCACTTCCACAGGTCCCTGGGGTTGGTGCTGCCGTGGGGTTCTACGGTTGTGAAGGGAACCATTCGGCCGCCCTTGTCGCCGCCGTCGCGGTAAATGACCACCCGGTGCATGTTGTTGCCTTGCACCAGGGACGTCCATTCATAGCCGATGAACGCCGTGAACTGGCCTGGATCGTCATAGCGATCGGCGGCATCCACAGTCCTGGCCCAAGCGCTTTTGTAGGGCAGGGAATCAGGCGTGTACATGAGCGCCTCGGGAAACTCACCTTGGGAAAACATCCCAATGAGCTCCAGCGCAACGCCCACGCCCTCGCCAGCCTGGACGCGCTCATACCAATCGCGCCCGGTTGGATCCGAGAGAATATGCGCCGCACCCGCATTCATGTCTGGAAAGAAGCCCATATTGTCGGAATGGTCGGCAATCACCAGCCAATCCAATGGCCGCGATAGCCGTGCCGGGATTCCCGTAGTCGATATCACCTGATCACCGCGGGCGAACTGATAGGCCTCATCGAGCCCCAATCTGTTGCCAAAGGCGCCCGCGTCCATAGAGATGTCGGTATGCAAATGGCTATCGCCCCAGAGGGGCATCAGTGGCGTCTGCCGTTCCGCGTACGGGGAGTATGACTTGCCGGTGTACGAATCCGACAACACGGCGTCGGGGTCGTTCGGCGGCGGAATCTGGGCGAACGTGACGCTACTGCTCATCAGGCAGATGAGAAGGCTGGCGAGTCGAGTTATCGGATTGTTAGTCATGATTTCCTCCCGTTCTCTTAGGTGTTGCAACCACCGATTGAAATCACAGTCAGTAGCGGCCCTTCAGACCTATATTAGCCTTTAGCGGCCTTTGCCAAATCCATTCTGAGAATGATGACGATACTTTGTAACAGAGCTAAAAGGGTCATTTTGCGACAAAATCACAAGTTCAGCGTCGATGTGATCGTAGTGTGCAGTTCATACCTCCACCTCAAAATCGGAAATTGAACCCGGCCATGGGCCCGGAGAATTTATAGTCTGAATTCAGGCCGCTATCCTGGAACTCAGCGACCTTGTACTGATAGCCAAACACGATGCGATTCTGTTGCCGCTTGCCGACGGTATAGGCGAACAGACCCTGAACCAGCCAAGTGCCCTCGGTATCGCCGAAGCTCACATCACCTCGTGTCAGTAGTCCCCAACGATCTGAAAAATCGAAGCGGTACCGCAAGCCAAGCAAGGCGTCAACGTAGTCTTGGTCCGATCGACGGGACACGAGCAGATCTTCCCCTAACGTAAACTCGTAGCGATCATCAAACGCTGTGTAACGAACACCCCCATAGAAGTTGAGCTGCGAGCCGACGCCCTGTGGCCAGTAGGCCAGCGCCGCGTCGATGAAGGTCTGCTTGCTGTTGGTAGCAATCTCCAGCAAGGGCCGTTCGATCGTGTCGGAGGTTTCCAGGAAAGTCAGGTCGGCGAATGCGCTAAGCTTGCCTTTGCCGCCCTCAACGTGGATCTGGAACGCGGTGTCGAGAACGTCAAGCAGATCACTGAACGGTATCTCGACGCCTCCATTGATGTCGGTGTCTTCTACGGTCAGGTCCAGGGATGTATCTGACGCCCAGAAATACGGCGTGACGGACCAACTAACGGTACCAGCATCCTGAGCGAGGACCGGCGCGAAAGGCAGCAACAACACCGCCCCGACCGCCATTAGCCTGGCAGTTCTTACAGGTGTCATATCGGTTTTCTTCCGAGTTGTTCTAATACCGCATCAATTCTGAGAATGATGACGATACTTTGTAACATAGCTAAAAGGGTCATTTTGCGACAAAATCAGTGGATGCAACCGACGTTGGTAAACCTTGTCGAACTCGCGCATGCCGTGCAATTGCTGGATCGCATTGCGCCGAAGCGCATCGTCGACGACGTGTCCGTCTAAATTAGCCAAATCTCGATCCCTTCCTGACTCAGGGGGCGACCACCCGTACTTTCTCGCTTCCCGCCGGAAGCTCGAAAATCATGCTGTCCTCGGTAACGATCGTGCCGTCTGGAAGATCTCGGGAAAAGATCTTCTCGAACAAGGCATTTGAGGGCGGCGGGACGAGGTGATACAGGGCAAGCTGCCGTACCCCGCTTTGATCGACCAGGGCCGCAAGGTCGCCGGCGTGCGCATGGTAATCCTGGATATCATGAAGGATCTTCTCCATCCGCGAACCTGCGGACGCCCTCTCGAGGGTTTGTACGATCGGCAATGACAGGGCGTCCTGAAGCAACAGATCCGCATCTTTAGCGGCATTGAGGAGGCCCTGATTGACAATGGTGTCGCCACTGATGACGACGGACCGTCCACGATAGTCGAATCGGTAAGCTACCGCGGGGCGTATCGGATCATGATTCACCTCAAAACTGGTGACGGTTAAATCACCAAAACTCAGTGCCGTACCAGCCTCCATCAAGTTCGACTGCATCACCCCGACTTCGGGCGACATCAGCTCCGCTCCGTGATGCGCCACCCGGTATGTTCGGTCGAGGCGATAAGCAGCATTGAGACCATCGACAACCTCGGCTACACCGGCAGGACCAACTACGGACAACGGTCTTGGCCTGCCAGCAACCCAGGAGTTGAGATTGAATTCTGGAACTGCGGCGATATGGTCGGAGTGAAAGTGAGTGAGGAAAACCGCCTCCAGACGTTCCAACGGCAAGCCACCAAGTGTTGCGACCTGGGCCGAGCCGGCACCGGCGTCAATTACGTAAAGCGCTTTTCCGGCCAGAACCGCGACACAGGCCTGGGCACGGCCAGGCGCCGGAAGTGGGGAGGACGTACCACACATGAATACCTGGAGGCCATCGAACTCACTCATTGGCGGCGTCCGCTGCAATGCTGCGGTTGCAGCCTGCTCGAGAAGCCAATTCTGCCCTGCCCTGGAGTTCCAGACCCCTAGAGCAATCACTATAGCGAGAATGCCAATACCAGCCAGAAACTTGATAGGGATTTTGATGACCGTACTCCTATTGTCAGTGGGTATCCTGCAATCGACCTGGAGCAAGCCTACTGGCTTTTTCTGACAATTCCAGCCACAAGGGAAGAACAGCCGACTACTCCCAGAATCGGCCGTTCTGCTTTTGTGGTAGCGGCGGCGTGTTTTGCACTGTTCCGACAGGCCACAAGCGGCCGATTCGCTTGAAGTAGCAGTAACTCGCCAGAGTCAGTAATGCTATGTAAAAGACACCCTGACTGTACGGCGCTCCATCGGGTGCACTTGAATACGCGCCGTTTCCGGGACATGTGTTGCTCCTTCTCGTTCTGTCGCGGTAGTGATTCGTGTAGCGTTAGAGTTCCAGCGGACCTGATACGGTAATCTACTTGCTCGAACCTACACGATAAGGAGTGGACAGGAGCATAATGGCCATTGCCGGGCGCTCTGCCACTCTCAGTTCCATCCGGAGGGTACCGACGACCTAATCGCCAAGAGGTACGGGTTTGAAATGGGGCTGGATGTGGCTTGGAGGGCCTGAAGAAGACGTTGTCTACATTCAGGGCGGTACATCCTGGCGCTAGCCGCAAGGAGTTGACGATGAACATTTGCAGGAATTGGGTGAGGGTCGCAGCGTTATTCGGGCTGCTGTCCTATTGTGCGACGGGAGCGGCGCAGAGTACCGAAGACGAGCGCATACAAGAAGTAGTAAGAGCGGCGGAGCTTGCGACGGCGGCTTGCGATGCCGACATAAGGGCATTCTGCAGCGACGTTACGCCCGGGGATGGCCGCATCCTGGCTTGCCTCCAGGCCTATCGCGACCGCGTCAGCGCATCCTGCGACGAGGTGCTGACACAATGGCAGGCACCCGATCTCCTGAAAGATTTCCAGACGACCAGGCTGTACCCCACGCTCGAGGACCGGGAGCTCGGCGAACCCAACCTCGACGAGGAAGGTGATCGCGTCATCTGGCCGTATCGTCTGCCGTTCCTGGCACAAAACGTCATAGACCTGGGCTTTGACCTGCCCAACCCCTATGGCCTCGGCATCATCGGTGTGAGGATTCAACAGGACCTGGAACTGACCGATCTGGCGATCGGGGTAAACGGCCCAGTGGACACCGAGATCGACTTCGTCGACTTTGGCACGCCGAGTGTGGAGAACAACACGGTACAGGTCAGGGCGGATGCGTGGGTCCTGCCGTTCCTCAACGTATTCGTAACGCTCGGCAAGTTCACGGGCGACGCGGAAATTCCGTTATCGTTCGAAGGTTCGGAGCTGTTCCCCGCGTTCTGCACCATAGCGCCTAACAACCCGGTTTGCGTGCGTACGTACAGCGCAATCGCCAGTCCGAGCTACAACGGCGAAAACGTCGCTTTGGGGATTAATCTGGCGATGGGTTGGGATCGCTTCTTTGTCACGTTGCCGGCAACCTACGCGTGGACGAACGTCGACATCATTCCGCAGACGGTGACCGCGACGAACGTTTCGCCTCGATTCGGCATGACCGGCGACATGGGTGAGAGAGGTATGGTTGCTGTATTTCTCGGCGCAAGCTACCTCGACGCAGAGGTCCTGATCGCCGACGAAATCGTACTGGAAACCCCCGGCGGGCCCAACGGAGACCTGACTTCGCTCGCGTTCGAAATCAGGCAGCGCAACAAGGACAAGTGGAACTACCTGATCGGCTTCAATTGGGAGATGAATCGCAAGTTCAGCGTAATGGTCGAAGCGGGTTTTGGCGGCTCCCGCGACAACTTCATTGCAGGAGCCACTTACCGATTCTGATCGACGTCACCAGTCGTACTATTCGAGTTTCTCGGCGACCGGTGGTGACCAGTCCGCGGACTTCTCCAGGTCCGGCGCGTAGATGCGCATGATGATGTCCATGCCGTAATCCCCACGTACAACCGGCAACCAGTTCTCGTCAGGTACGCCCTCCGGTTGCTCTGCGGCAATGTGGATTGCGATACCGCCCTCCTCGTGATGACCTACGTGCGATTCTCTTCGATCCGAACACAAGATGGACTCCCTGACTGAGTTCTGCTGACCCGAACTAATATTCCCAACTGAGGCCGAGCGTAACGCCCGTATCATTCTTTTCGTTTCCGGGCGGCGGCTGGCTGTCGTAGCGATTATAGACGGTAATCTTGAAATCCAAGTCCGAGAACAGGTCGAAGCTAAGGCTACCGTCAAACTGGGTACGCAAGCGATCGCTCTCCTCGAGGTTGGGGAACGCCGCAAAAGTCAGGTCGGCATCGGCCGCCCACCGCATGCGATAGCGTACCCCGACAATTCCTTCCAGTGTCTCATTGCGGGGCGTGTCGGCGAAACTTTCCGGTCGTCGTTTATTGAGAATGCGCCTTGCGATTGCCCCGCCGTACAACGAGCGCCCATCCAGGCTCTGCTGCTCATCCGATTCGAACTGGTAGAATCCGATAGCCTGCCATCCGCTGCCAAACTTGTACGCGTAGTTCGCATTGAGTGTCACGCGTCGCGTATCTTCGCTCGATGTTTGCTCGTTGATGATCGTCGTCGCATTGATGGAAGTTTCAAAATCGGTCCCATCGTAGCCAACCCCGCCACCGAAACTCACTTGTGTAACCCGGTTGTTGCCGCGAACAAGGTTCATGCCGAGATCCGTATTGACTTGTATAGCTTCCCAGAAAGTTTCGTTGACCTCTGAAATCTCGAACACATCGGCCGGATTGACCGTCAATGTGTCGTCACCAGCGATGGAAACGCCGGTTTCGTCAAAAGCGATAATACCGAGTATGCGGCGCCCATTGAAAAGCTCGACCTCGACGGTTTGCGTGCCGCGCATCGAGACAATGGCATCCCACTCAATCGTTACCTCGTCCATGAACTCGGTATCAACAACGAGATCCTCACCATCAATGAGACTGACGATAGTGCCAATGACTACGGTGCCGTCCTGCAAATGAAATTCCGCACAGTTGGCATCCGGCGCAAGCCAGAATAGCAGCGTGATCGCCAGCAAATACTTCATAACACCCTCGAACTTCACGAATTTGGACTAGAACGGGGGCAATGTTACCGCGGGCCCGACAAAGTCGAAATCCCATTCGACGTCTACCCGTTCGGTTTCATCTTTACGCACATCCAGGAAGAACCATTTGATGCCACCGCCAATACCGAAGTCTTGACTGATCTGATATTGCACACCCGCATCCGCCTCGATCAGGCACCCGCGGGTATCACCGATCTCCAAGGCAGACCCCTTAAGCACAGTAAAGCCGAGTCGCAAAATTTGTTGGCAATGCCCAGAGAACCATAACCATGCATGGCGGGCCATAGTGTCAAGCAGAACCCCTCCGCGGTCGCGGGGCTGCCCGTATTGCTACGGAAACCGCGTCGATGAAGATGACAGTCTAGCTGTGGTCGCGCCTCATCTCGCAGACGAATGGGACAGTGAGCGCAACGATAAGAAACCATCGCTTTCGTCTGCGTTGGTGAGCGCGTCAGAGTCCCCGGTCAACGGCTCCGCGCTTGTTAGCTGGTTCGGTACTCCGGAACTCGGACGGTGAAACGCCGAACCAGGACTTGAAGGCTCGCGAAAACGCGCTCGAGTCCGAGTAGCCCAGCATGAAAGCGACCTCAGTCACGTTGTAGCCATCCTTGATCAGATGGCGCTTGGCGAGATCCATACGGACATCCTTTAGCAGCGACCCGAACGTCTCGCCTTCCTCGCTCAACCGCCGATGCAGCGTACGCGAATTGACATCGACGATGCTGGCCACCCTCTCCTCCGCAACAGCCCCCGAGGGAAGCAGTTGCTGGATTGCCAACCGCACATGGGTGACGAGATTTGAGTTCTCCAGCCCAACGCTCGATTTCGCGAGCGTTTTGTTGTGCTTTTCGAAGAGTGCGGTGTGCGCTGTCGTCAGTATTTGTCTTGCGATTACCGGGTCAATACGCACGAGGTTCTCATCAGAACCGAACCGCACCCTGACGCCAAAGAAATCATCCCACAGTGCACGATTGGCAGGTTCTGCGCGACGAAGGGTGATAGACGCCGGAGCAAATGAATCGCCATACTGCATCCTGCAAAATTTGACAAAGCCACCGACCTGCGCGTCGGCATCCACTTCAGGATATGGCGACACACTGTCCGGATCGTAAGAAATCTCGATCGCTTCCGGGCGTTCCCGAAGTTCCACACGCAGGTCGCCAAAGAACACGCGACCAAACCTCTGCAACATGCGGCAGCTTGCGATCACTGACGGGCTCGCTATCCAGGCATGGCCGAATACGCCCAGGTGGCTCGGATGCATGAGTCGCGCGGCTGTCAAACCGACGGCCTCATCGCCGACTGTTTCGATGAGCTTACCCAGAATGCCGTAGTAGTCCACCAGGCGGATGTAGGAGCTATCGGCAATATACGCACCCGGACGGTAAATGGCGCTCGGTATAACGCCCGCCGGGTCGATCCCATAGGACTCGAGTACGCGCCAAAACATTCCCATAACTGCTGTGTGTGCGGTCAAGGTTTCCTCCCTGTATCCGTTCGATTCTAAGCGCTTGTCTGAATCGGTCAAAGCTGTGTCTTGATTTGCACAGCGAATCGGCTCGATCCCGACTATGGTTGCGCACCCTCGCGCCAAAGCGCACTTAAAGTCACAGGAGCTGGATATGAATAAGATAGTTCAAAACATGTCTCGCGGGCTAATGCTGATTGTCTCCGTCGTCGTCCTGACGCTGGGCGTTAGTGTCGCCAACGCGAAGAACATCAAGAAGCACAACCTTGTGGAACTGATGACCCATTCTGATTCCATCGTGGTCGGGACGGTGACATCCACAACGGATGGCTTCCAGGATGGCCTGCCTTACACGGAAGTCACCGTACTGGTGGCACAAAGTATCAAAGGCGATCACGAGACAAACTACACGTTCCGCCAGTTCGGGCTGAAAGCGCCAAAACCGACCGGGGACGGCCGTATCAACCTGATGGTTACCCCGGCGGGCTGGCCCACGTATGTCGACGGCGAGCAGGTCATGTTGTTCCTGCATAAGCCGGCCGCCAAATCGGGCCTCCAAACGACGGCGGGGCTTACGCAGGGCAAGTTCACGATTCGTGGCGATGAAATTGCCAACGGCATCGGCAACGACGAGTTGTTCGCCCGCATGACGGTATCGGGTCGACTGACACCGAACCAGCAAGACCTGGTTAACCAGCCCGGCGGCGCCTATGCCGCGGAGGCGTTCATTGAGCTCGTTCGCACCGCGGTCGAGGAGAACTGGATCGAAACAGGAGTAATGACCAATGCGCAAAAATAACGTTATCAGGAAG
>JAACFB010000061.1 GCA_009937615.1 Gammaproteobacteria bacterium
AGACGCGGGAACGCAAGGCCGCCAAGTAACGGAACACCGATCGCCCGTAAGCGCTCGCCATCGGCCCTGGCGAGGGCTTTTGTTTCAGGTCACAGGTGCCACGCCGCGGCGCCGACTTCTCACGGCATCAGCGCTGAACAAGATCACGGCAATCCAAATGCAGGCGAAACAGATGAGGTGGGGCGTCGTGAGTTCCTCCCCGTAGAAAATGCCGATCAGAAAAAACAGTGTTGGCGCCAGGAACTGCATGAAACCGATCACCGTCAGCGGCAACCGTCGTGCGGCTAGCGCGAAACATAAAAGCGGAATGACGGTAATCGGGCCCGCAAGAATCAGCAATCCGGCCAAACCGGGCGCAGCAAGGCTAAATGCGGCACTGCCCGAGTAGATAAGCCACGCGAGCCAGATTGCAGCGATCGGCAACAGCAGCACGGTCTCGACGAATAGCCCCGGCATGCCGCCAATAACGACCTGCTTGCGAATCACGCCGTAGATCGTGAACGAGACGGCCAGAAACAGCGCGATGCCCGGAAACTGGCCGCCGCTCACCGTCAGTACGAAGACTCCGATGGCCGCCAACACCACGGCTGCCATTTGCAGTCGACGCAGGTCTTCCCCGAGGAACACCACGCCGACCAGCACGTAAAGCAACGGATTGATGTAGTACCCGAGACTGGCCTGAAATACCTGTTCTTTCTGTATCGCGAAGATGTAAACGTACCAGTTTGCCGCGATGAAGAATGCAGCCGTCGCGAGTAAAAGCAACATCCTGCGATGCGTGAAAGCCTGCCGGACTTCGGGCCACTGGCGGCGCGCATGAATGATCAGCGCACCGAACGGGACGGCCCAGACGACTCGATGCAGCAACACCTCGGACGAAGGTACAGCGGCGACTATCTTGAAGTAAATCGGCAGCAGGCCCCACAAGCTGTATGCGACCAGGCCGGCGGCGACTCCATGGCGAGCGTCATCAGGTGAGGCACGATCGGGCAAGTTCAGACCGTCTCGGATATGTCCGAGCGGGAGTCCCGATCGAATGCCCAATTGACAATCCGGCGCGTCCGCGCAAAACCGTCAATCTGCAGCAGGTAAAGGGCCGGCACCAGGAACAGCGTAATCGCGGTCGCGAATAGAATCCCGAAGCTGAGCGAGATAGCCATCGGGATCATGTACTGTGCCTGCACACTGCCTTCGAACATGATAGGCGTCAACCCTGCCGCCGTTGTGAACGAAGTCAGAATGATCGGGCGAAATCGCAGTGTCCCCGAATCGATGATCGCCTGCTTAAGCGGAAGACCGTCCAGACGAGCCTTGTTGACGAAATCGATCATGATAAGACTGTCGTTGACGACGACCCCGGTCAGCGCGACGAGGCCAAATAACGAAAACATGCTGATCGCTTTACCCATAATTACGTGGCCAATTACCGCGCCGATCAAGCCAAACGGTATCACGGACATGATGACAAGCGGCTGCGCGTATGAGCGCAGAGGTATTGCGATTAATGCATAGATCAGCAATAGCGCCACGATAGACGCGACCGTCAGATTGCGGAGGAATTCCTGCTCTTCCTGACTCGCGCCGACGAGCCCATAGCGGACACCCGAATACCGGGACAACAGTTCCGGGATGACCTGCTCGGAAATTTCCTCGATGATCTTACCGGGTTCGACGACATCGGGATCGAGATCCGCAGAGACAGTGACTGTCCGCTCCCGATTCAGTCGCGTGATATTCGTAAAGCTGCTGCCAAACGACACATCAGCGACTGATTTGAAGGGTACCTCGTCACCGCTCGCTGTTCGGATGCGCATGTTCTCGAGGTCGGCTACCGAGCGTCGCTCATCGCGCGGGTACCGCACCATGACCTTTACTTCATCTTTGCCGCGCTGAATGCGCTGCGCCTCCTCCCCGTAAAAAGCTTGCCGGACCTGCCTGCCGAGAGACACCATCGTCAGCCCGAGTGCCTCCGCTTCGGGTTTGATCGAAAGCCTGATTTCCTGGCCGCCGCTGTGCGATGAATTGACGACGTCGAATACACCTTCAAACTCTCCGAGCCGGATTTCGAGTTCCCGCGCGGCAGCTTCGAGAGCAGCAAAATTCTCTCCGCTCAACCGAAAGCTGAGGGGCGGACCACCACCGAAGTGTTGGCCGTCGGTGAAGCTCAGTTCCCGGACACCGGGAATTTCACCAATGCGTTCGCGCCATAATTGCGTGATATCAGAGATCTGCAATGGCCGATCTTCCACCATCGGCAGTTCGGTCCAGGCGGCCGCGCCGGTATCGCTCGTGGTAAACGAGCCTATGTGACTGATCATCGGGTCAAGTCCCGGATTCTCGGCCACGTACTCCTCGTTCAGGGCGAGAATCGCCTGTTCGATCTGGTCGAGTGCCGCGTTTCGCAGCTCGGGCGCAGTGCCGCTCTCCATTTCCAGTTCCATACGGATAAAATCGCCGGGCACCTCCGGGAACAAGACGATTCGGACCAGGCTGCTGTTGGCAAGCCCTACTGTCACGATCAGGACGCCGGCAAATGCCGCGACCGTCAAACCGCGATTGTCGATGACCTTTTCCAGCGCGGGGCGATAATGGTTGTGTATCACGGCATGCAGCCCATACTGCACGCGGCGCTGAATTTTCAGAAAAAACCTTGGGATCCGTTTGAGCAATGAGACCTTATGCTGCGGGTCGAACAGCTCGGCGTCGTTGACTCTGACAATTTTCGCGCGCGCAAGATGCGCAGGCAGAATCAGCTTCGATTCTACGAGAGAAAACACCAGGCATAGCATGACCACCATCGAAAGCGCTTCAAAGAACGGACCCGCTATTCCGCCAACGAACAACATCGGTGCAAATGCAGCAATTGTCGTCAATACGCCAAAGGTAGCCGGGATCGCGACCCTGCGAGCACCTTGAATGACGCTGTCAAGTGTATGCCCGTCGGCACGAATCTTCGTGAATACACTCTCGCCAATGATGATCGCGTCATCAACGACGATGCCGAGCACAACAATGAAGCCAAACAGGCTGATCATATTGATCGTAACGGGCCACGGTCCGTGCGGCATGACCATGAATGCGCCGAGAAAGGCAACCGGAATACCAACAAGCACCCACGCCGCAATTTTCATACGCAGAACCAGCGACAGGAGCAGGAAAACAAGCAACGCGCCCTGCCACAGATTTTTTGTCATCGTCATCAGGCGGCCGTTGAGATAGTGAGAGCGGTCAACCCAAAGATCAATCTCTACACCGGCCGGCAGGCTTGCTCGTTTTTCTTCGACGTATCGCTTCACGGCCGCGGCAGTCTTCAGCTCATTCTGTTGACCGGTCGCACGCACATTGAGAGTAGCCGTAGGTTCACCATCGAAGCGACCGAATCCGTCGGACTCGACAAAGCCATCGTCAATCGTTGCAACATCGCCCAGCGTCAGGCGGGTTCCGTCTGGATAAGTCCGTAAGACGAGATCGCCATACTCGAGTCCCGTGTACACCTGGCCCTCAGTGCGCAGCAAAATATCACCGCCCGAGGTCTTGATCGTGCCGCCCGGCAGATCCACAGACGACGCGCGTATCGCCTCGGAGATTTCGGACATGGTCAGCCCGTACTTCATCAGCACTTGCTCCGACACTTCAATGCTGATTTCGAACGCGCGATCGCCGTAAAAGTCGACCTTGCTGATCTCGGGCAGCGTCAAGAGCTCGTTTCGCACGTCCTGCGCGATCAGTTTGCGGGAGAATTCGTCGATTTCCCCGTGAATAGCAACAAATACTACCGGGACGTCGGGCTCGATTTTGTATATCACAGGCTTTTCAGTCAGTGCCGGAAAGGTTGCGATTGCGTCGACGCGGGTCTTGACTTCGGTCAGTACCTCATTGATGTCCTTGTCCCGTGACACCTCGATGGTCACACTGCCCGATCCCTCGCCCGCGCTCGACCGAATCTCGACGATGCCCAGAATGTCCTGAACCGCTTCCTCGATCTTTATTACGACGCCCTCTTCGACTTCCTGAGGCGCAGCGCCGAGGTACGGCACGTAAACCTGGATCCAGTTGAGCTCGATCTCCGGCGTCGTCTGCTTCCGAATCGTGAATACCGATATCAGGCCCGCGATAATGATGAACCACATGAGCAGATTTGCAGCGACGTGGTTGCTCGCAAACCAAGCGATGAGCCCCTTCTCGCTGGTCTCCGTCCTATTGAGCACGACTAGCCTCGGATCCGCCCGAAGCGGCGACGCCTTCACGGACAACAGGCATAGCTGTTGCGGCCGTATCGATCGTGCGTACAGGCATGCCGTTGACTGGCGCTTCAATCGCAGTAATTGCAATCCGCTCGCCCGCGACCACACCACTGCTAATGTACGCAAACTGCGTGTCGGATCTTAATACAGTCACTGTGCGTATCTGAATGCGATTTTCGTCGTCAACGACGAGCAGCTGGTCAGCGCCGCGCACCGCCGTACGCGGAACGCGAATGACGTCGTAAACGGCCGATCCTTCGATACTGGCTCCTACAAACGTGCCGATCGGCAATGGCACTCCGTTTCCGTGTCGCTGGTAAGGATCCAGTATCTCGGCAACTGCGTAGGTCACGCGACTTCGCTCATCGACAACGCCTTCCGATCGCACGATCGTCGCGTCCCAGGTAACAGGCTGACCTCTTTGTATCGCCGTTAACTCGACAAGTGGGCCGCTGCCCGCACCTGCGCCGGAAATTTCGGCGGCTAAAGGTAAATCGACGAAACCGAGATCCTGGTCTGTGAGCGGCAACCTGACCTCGGCACGGTCCGTGGCGAATACCACGCCAAGCCGTGTCCCGACGCTCACGAACTGACCGATGTCGGCCTCCTTGCTGAGGACCATGCCTTCATACGGTAATCGTATGTAGGTTCGTTCGAGATTGCGGCGTGCGCCGACCAGCTCTGCCTGCGCTGCGGCCAGATTCGCGGCCGCCGACGCAAGTTCCGATTCCGCACGGTAACCCTGGCTTCGCAATTGCGCGGCCCCGTCATATTCGATCCGCCTTTGTTTTACCAGCGCTTCGGACTTGTCGACAGCTACCGTGTAGTTCGTCGGGTCTATCCGCATCAGCACGTCGTCCTGCGCAAATACCCCCCCCGCGATGAATGTCGGCGATATGCTGACAATCGATCCGGATATCTCGGCACTCAGAATCGTCTGGGTCCTCGGCCTGATGGTGCCCTGACTCCGGATCTGGAAACGTTCCGATGAGACCTCGAGCGGCATTACTTCGACCAGCAGACCGGGATTTCTCTCTTCGCGCTCGGGCGGCTCGGGCCGCAGCTGCGAAAGGCCAAAGGCGATAGCGAGTGCCGTGGCAATTATGCCGGGTATCAGCACAAATTTTCGCGTACCGGGTTTCATCAAGGAAATTCCGTCTTTCGGGTCGCACGGACCCCTATTTTGAGAGTTTTAGACCGAAATGACACGGTTTCATTCAGATTAATGGCCAGATCGGGGGGCCGCGGCCACATTGCGATTTTGTGACTTAACTCCATGAATTGCACCCGATTGCATCGCAAACTGTCAATCCGGCACCTGCTCGTATCGGGTGCGGGATAATCTGGCTAGACAGCAGACCGCCATGTACTTAGAACATTTTGGGCTCAAAAAACGACTATTCCGCGCCGATGCCGGTGCAGCCAGCGTATTCGTTGGGCCACAGAACACTGCCGCGATGGCTGCGGTACGAAAATCCCTTGCAACGGATGATGCGGCGATAATCGTCTCCGGCCCGGTCGGTGTTGGTAAAACTGCCCTGCTGCGGCGGGCACTCGATTCAATTGGCGACAAGCGCATAGTCATATCCATCGGCCGCCTGCATCTCGGCCACGATGAAGTGATCGAGCTGCTGCTGGCAGGCCTGGGCGCTGATCAGCTACCAGCCGGAACCGTGCAACGGTTTGCGATGTTCCGGCGCATGCTGCATCAACACGCCGAACAACATAAGCGCGTTTTTATCCTGGTCGAGGACGCTGCCCGTATCGGTATCGATGCGCTGGCAGAACTCGAGGCATTGACGGCCGAGGACTCGGGTGCTCCGAACGGCGCGAGTCTGATACTAATGGGCACCAACAGCATCGCGGAATTGCTGCGCGCACCGGAACTGACTCGTCTCAAGCAGCGCGTCCGGCTGCGGCAGAACATCACGCCGCTGAATGCCAAAGACGTCGCGGCCTATTTGCAGAATTGTTGCCAACTCGCCGGCGCCGAATTCGATTCAATATTCGAAGCGGGCTGCAGCGCGATTCTCTGCCGGCTCAGCGAAGGCATTCCAAGAGTTATCAATACAATTGTCGAGCAAGTCCTGACCGCCGCGGCCGCCGAAGACCAGCCGAAGGTCACTGAGGAATTGATCGAACGTGTAGCAGCCGGTGAACTCGGACTCATCGCGGCGCAAAACGGCTCAGGGGCAACTCCCGAGCTCGAGAACGTGCAATCGAATGACACCACGCCGAAATCGCCAGGCTCTAATTCGAACTGGGGCGGGGCGACCGCCGAGGAGACGGATAACGGGGCTGCTGAGGTATCCGGACCTGAAACTGTTCAGGACGAGGAAGGCAACGCTGACTCAGTGCTCGGCCAACATGAGGCCGTTGCTTCAGGCCAGAGCCAGGATACATTGCCAGACCTGAGAATTCTTGCGCCGAGCCTTGCTAGCACCGCGAATTCTGGAGACCTCGAGTCAGACGACATCTCGAGCGAAACCGGCAGTATCCCGACGCTCACGACCTCAATGCGGCTGGAAATCCCATCAGAAGAAACGCCCGCCGAACCGCCGCAGAACATAGCGGATTCTCCCGATACAGCCTCGGAAAATCCTGCTCCATTGCACGACGACTCTGCCGGCGAAGATAAATATTCGAACCCCGAAACTGGCGGTGTCCTGCTCAAAATCGAGCCGACCACAGTTGACTCATCCGCCAGATCAGCCGCAATTGAGCCATCTGAAACGAGAATACCCGATATTGTGCAGGCCGATGAAGAACGTGCGGACCCAGACGAAGTACCAGAATGGGAACGCGACCCGACACTGGCGCAACTCCGCCCGGACCTGGAAGCATTGGAGGAGGCCATGTCCGCGGAAAGAGTGGGCACAGCCAACGACGGGGAGCCAGTCAGCGAATCGCCGAAGATCCCCGCGAACGAACCCAAAGCGGCCGTGCCTGAAATTACCCTCGATCGGCAGATCCAGGCGAAAATCGACGAAGCCACCGAAGCCCTGCGGCAAACGCATTTCGACATAGATACCGAAGATTTGAGTAGTCAGGAGCAGGCCGTCCAGGGCGCACAAACCGACCTCAACTCCGTATCGACACGGGCCCGGCCGAAGCTTGTACCCCTGTCAGATGTGACACCGGAACCCGTTCAAGTCGAAAATTCGCAGCAGAAGCCGCGAACCGAAAAACACCAAGCCTCAACGGTCGAGGCGCTCGATCTGGATCAACTCTCAGCTAAGCTATCGAGCGCAAAGTCCCTTGAAGATGTCGACGACAAACTGGCAGAGACACTGTTTGGTGAGGAATTCAGCATGATCGCCGCGGCAGTGCGCGCCCAGGCAGCTGAAGCTGAGTCTGCGAACGACGATCTGCAGCTGGAAGAATCAGAACCAGAAGTCGCCAGTCCCGGGCGCATTGAAGAGCAAGGACATCACGACAATGCCACTGGCGTCGCTGGAGAACCGAAACCAAAGACTCAGAACGGGGCAGCAAATGGAATGGCCGGTTCAGCTGCGGAACGGCTCGCGACGGTTCGAGCTTTGAACAATGGCAAAATACCCGTCGGGGCACCGCCAGCTCCGAAAGCCATGGAGTCCATCGTAATTTCCGAGGATTTTCCAGCCGGCGGCCCGCCCTCATCGGCGCGACAGCCGGCGTCAATTGAAACCCAGCTGAATACGTCAATGACACAGACACTCAAAGCGTTGGACATATCATCCGCTGAATTTAGTGATACCCAGACTGGGCAGCACAAGGGCGGCTTCTTCAGCCGTTTTCGACGTTCGTAATAACGCTGCTCGGGCGATCAAGATCGCAAAAAAAGCCGGGCATTGCCCGGCTTTTTCATTTTCGTGACCATTCAGACGTGTTCAGGGCGTCTCCTGCAGGATATTCCACATGTAATCGACATGTTCACCGCAGATATCCGAAAATTCTTCCCCGGCCGACTCAGACTCACTGCCCGCCTCGTAGACTGCTGAAATTGCCGCATTACGCGCAGCGAGCAGGGCTTTAGGATCTGCCGCCGTCATGGTTTGCAGCTTGCGAAAGCGACCACCGACAACATGTGACTGCCAGGTCCACGACGTAAGTTCACCATCTTCAACCATCTGGTTGAAAACCGGAGCAAAGTGCTCGGCAACGATTTCGTCGGCGCGATCCTCGCGTTTGATATCGCAGATATGGTAGACCGAGAAGCCGGCGGCTCCACGTTCCGTGCCGACCGTCCCATTCTCAACCTGCCAGATGTAGTCATCATGGCTGTTGCATATTTCACCAAAGGTCGGTCCCTCGTCGACTTCGGATTCGACCTCCTCCTCTTCCTGCGCCGCGTCGTCGCCGTCATCGCCGCCATTACCCTGTATCGCGTCACTGGCGTCGAGTAATGCATCGAGCGAACTCGCCTGATGATAGGCGACGCGTGTCCACTGGCCACCGGTATGATGAGCGAGCCAGCCCCAGGATTGGATCGTACCGTCTGCGACAAACCCGTCCATGCGATCGGCCCCCTCGGCCATCATTGCATCAACACGATTCAGCGGCCCTCCCGGGCAATAGAAGTACGATGCATAGGTATAGACTTCCGGCATGGTTTCGTCTTCCTGCGCAACACAGGCCAACGTAAACGCGGTAAGTCCGGCTCCGATCAGAAGCGCTTTTATTGTATTCATTATTCATCCCCAGGTAGTGCACGACGTGCAATACGAATGAGTATAGACGGGATGCGCCAATTAGCCAGAAGGTCGGCGCGGTAGCAATCAGTAGTCGCCGAAGTTTCCTGGGCCGGCTACGGATAGCGGTTACGGCATCGGCCCGCTACGCTGAAATCGGGAGATTAACAAGACGGGAATCCACCAATGTGCGCGCAGGAAACTTTTCGACTTCCCAATACTTTGACCTGTATCACGGCCTGCTCCGGCTCAGGGGCCAGGTGCTGGCGCAGCGACTCCCGAGGCAGCGAATGGACCGTGATAAAACAGTTTCGTCATGAAGCTGGCACACGACGCGAAGCCGAATTCGTGAGTGACAAGCCCGGCCGGTCTTTCGACAGCTTTGGCGCAGGTCGTCATTCCATGTCGAAGGAACACTCGGGCCGCGAGCAAGATGAAATGCAGTTCGCAGACCAGGTTGCCGAGTACCTGGACCGCGGCGTGAGGATGGGCGACTTCCATAAGATTGTCCTGTTTGCAGAGCACAAATTTCTCGGTTTGCTTCGCGAGCGGCTGTCGAGTGCCGCCAAGCAGGCTGTCGTCTTTGAAGCGCCAAAGAACCTGACCAAGCTCGACGAATCTGACATCAAGAGATATTTCACCTGACGCATTTTGCAGGGCAAGGGAGAGTGAAATGAGCGAAACCGTGCTAGCCGTAATCCAACTGGACAACTTTCCCCAGCATGTCGCAAATCGCGCCGCGTGGATCGCTCGCCTCTTTGGCTACGATCTGCACCTGTTGCTGAGCGACCCGTCGCTTGCCGTTCTTCGCGACAGTTTCATTGTGTCTAACGAAGCGAAAGAAATTGCCAGGAGCATCGAAACAGCCCAACAACAGCTCCTTGACGATCTAAAGAATGCAGTCTCTGAGAATGGCGAAATCCAGGTCACGACGACAATTACTCACGACAGGCCAGCGCATGACGCAATTATCGCCCAGGCCCTGGAAATCGAACCCAAAGTCGTCGTTAAAGGCACGCAGTATCATAGCCCGGCTGAGCGAGCGACATTTGCGTACACGGACTGGCAGCTCATACGCAAGCTGAATGCGCCACTCTGGTTCGTAAAACCGAATGACTGGAAGGACGCCCCGGTCTTGGTCGCGGCGGTAGATCCTACCCACCGGCACGATAAAGCCGGCACACTCGACCAGAAGATAATCGACTTCGGCAAGTCGATTGCGTCAAAATGCGGTGGTCACCTGATTCTGCTGCATACCTACCAGCGCCTGGTTGAAATCGGCACCTACGCAAAGTTCAAGTTCAAGCCGGTCAAACTTCCGATCGACGAGCTCGACAAGAACATCCGAGCCGAACACCGGCAGAAACTGGATGCCCTGGCTGCGGCTAACGATATTCCGGCCGATGCGGTCCATCAGCTCCCTGGACGGACGCACGATATTTTGCCGACCTTCGCACGAACACGCGGCGCGGATCTTGTCATTATGGGTGCCCTGGCGAGATCAGGTCTCAGGCAGCGGACGCTGGGCAGCACTGCCGAACGGGTTCTGGACCACCTGCACTGCGACATACTTATCGCGCGGAGCGATTAAACCGCTCGACAAGGTCGCGCACACAACATCGACCATTGCGACAGCCAGAAAAACAACCTGTCGCAGCCGGCATGATCGCGCTTAATCTGTCGCGTCCGCAAGCGCTTTCAGCCGAACTGCTTCGAACTCATCCCCTTCGTTCCAGGCGGGCATCTCGTCGGCGTTTGCGATCGCCAGGCCGGTTCTGAATCCGAGCAACGTATCCTTGATAAATCCGTCCAGGTTCCAGTTCGGGTCATACTCGTCAGAGGGCTGGTGGTAGTGGACCTCTGTGTAGCGATTGATCTGTTCCCTGCCCCATCCCGGCGGCCGACCAACGAAGTCCGTTCCCTCCTCCAGGTACAAAGCCGGTACGCCAATCCTCGCGAAACTGAACTGATCGGAACGGTAGAAGTAGCCCCGATCAGGGAACTGGTCGGGCCTGACGGCACGGCCCTGTTCCTCGGCAAACTTCGTGACGATCGGATCGATCGACGACTTACCGAGACCGATATACGTCACGTCGTGGGTGTCGCCCCAGATGTTGCCGCTATCGTAATTGATATTCGCCGCAATCTTTCCGGGCGGAAATGTCGGATGCATCGCGTACCAACGGGATCCGAGCAGACCACGCTCCTCGGCCCCGACAAGGCAAATCAGGATGGAGCGTCGCGGCGAATCCGGCAGCGCCTTTATGGCCCTGGCGATCGCGATGGTCTGCGCAACACCCAGCGCATTGTCCCTCGCGCCATTGTATATCGTATCGCCGTGCTCATCAGGCTGACCAATGCCCAGGTGATCATGATGGGATGAATAGATAACAACCTCGTCCTTCAGCTCCGGATCGCTGCCAGGTATCAGGCCAAGTACATTAGACGTTTCGACACGTTCGATAGACACGTCGGCCCTGATCGAAGTCGTAATGCCCAGCGGCACCGGCTGGAATTCACTGGAATACGCCGCGTCGCGCAGCTGGTCGAGTTCCATACCCGCAAATTCAACGAGCTCGGACACCGCATCCTCGGTCATCCAGGCCTTGAACTGATTGCGGCGTTCGTCGCTGATCGGCAGGTCGAACTGGTCGCCCGAAAAAGACGTCTGTACTACCTGGAACGGGTAGCCGGCCGACGGCGTCGTATGAATGATAATTGCGCCAGCTGCGCCATTCTTCGCTGCGGTCAGAAACTTGTAGTCCCAGCGTCCGTACCAAAGACGGGTCTTACCAGCGAACAGTTCCGGATCCCAGTCCGGATCATTATTCATCAGTAAGACGATCTTGCCCGTTACATCAACATTCTTGTAGTCGTCCCAGGCATATTCGGGCGCCTGAATGCCGTAACCAGCGAAAACAATCTCCGCATTCGACACGTCCAGGCGCGGTTCCTGGCTGTAGCCGCTGATCATGAACTGATCGAAATGCTGAAAACTCACGGACCTGCCGTCGATGCTGAACGACCATGTATCCGGCGGTTGCGTATTGATCTTCAGGATTTCGAACGGCTGCTCCCAGCTGCCATCCGCGGCGCCGGGCTCGAGCCCGAGGTCAACCATGCGCCCGATAATGTACTCACGGGCAGCCTGATCGCCCTCGGTAGCCGGGCCGCGCCCGCCGTACTTGTCATCGGATAATTCGATGACGATCTCGCGCACGAATTCTTCGGTGATCTTATGTCCTGCCTGCTCGATCGTGTCGGTTGCGCGATCCTCAGAGGTGGCGCGCAGTGCGGCCGGTGACGACGCCCCGAGCCCCGGTGCCGACTCTTCGGACGTACAGGCAGCGCATACAATCAATATCGCTGACGCGAGCTTCGGCCGGTAATACTGCAGCTGCTTGCTCCGTCTTATTCAAATAATTCCGCAAGGAAGTTGCACATCGCCGCCCAAGAACGATTGTCCGCCTGTTTGCTGTAGACCGTCCCAAAACCCGGGTCATTTGCATCCGGATTCGTGAAAGCGTGCATCGTGTTTCCATAGGCATGCAGCTGCCAGTCAGCACCCGCCGACGTCAGCTCCTCGGCAAGCGCCAGCACCGAATCTGGAGTCGCCATCGGGTCATCCCAGCCATGCAAGGCAAGCACTTTGGCCGTTATTTGTTGACCAGCGGTATTACCGGGCGAGCCGAACAGGCCATGGAAGCTAACCACGCCAGCCAGGTCTTCGCCGGTGCGCGCGATATCCAGCACACACAGGCCGCCGAAACAAAAACCAATGGCGGCTGCTTTCGCCGGGTCAACTTCAGGTTGAGTCCGCATCGTATTGAGCGAACCGAGCAGCCTCTTCTGCAGCATCCCGCGATCGTCTAGAAACGGCTGCATCAGAGCCGCATTTTCCTCGGTGCTGCTGCCGCGTTTGCCCTTGCCATAAAGATCCAGCGCAAACCCGACGTATCCAAGTTCGGCGAGCTGGCGAGCTTTTTGGTCTTCAAACTCGCCACGGCCTGCCCATGCGTGCGAAACGAGTATGCCGGGCCGTGGCTCTTCGACAGCATCATCCCAGGCAATCAGGCCCTCGAGAACGACTCCGGCGTCCTCGTAATCAACAAGGCGTGTTTGAATAGCCAACGTTCACTCCTTTCATTCCAAAAAATAGCGTTTAGTCGCGTCGAATGACAATCACTTCGATCTGGCCGTTCGGCCCGATATACCAGGAAGCGATACCGCTGGTAATGCTGACGATAAGCGCTCCGAGGATTGCCGAGCCGAGGCCCGCGATAGAGAACCCTGAAAGCATCGCGCCAACTAGGCCGAACATCGCCGCATTGAGAACGAGCAGGAAAAGCCCGAGCGTCACAATCGTGATGGGCAATGTCAGGAAGAATGCGACGGGACGTACGAATCCGTTCACAAAACCAAGGAGGATAGCTGCCAGGATGAAGGTCCCCAGGCCCGCTATCTGCACCCCCGGCACCAGGACCGAGGCCAGGTAGAGTCCCAGCATCGTGATCAGCGTTCGTATGAGAAAGCCCGGCATCTCCCAATTATGCGACGCCGGCCGCTACTTTGCTAGAATCGCTTGGCAAGCCCCGGTAGCTCAGTCGGATAGAGCACCAGATTCCTAATCTGGGGGTCAGAGGTTCGAATCCTCTCCGGGGCGCGAATTGAGAGCAGGTCCCAGCAGGACCTGTGTCTGATTGCGGTGCGTGCAGATAGACGAGAACCTCCTGGCTCGACAAATTGCGCTGCAATTTGGATGCCAGAGGCGGCCCGACGGACCGGGAATCGCCTTGAGGCGATTCGAGTCAATCCTCTCCGGGGCGCTATATATTTAAATAAGTTAATCTATAACAGACGCTCGGGACGCCGAAGTCGCCTCTTTAGACCCTGAGAAACCGAGAGCTGCTCTCATCAGGTGCTGACAATCAGGGGCACAGACAGCCACCTCGACTCAATGTCGGCTTTCGGTCAGAAACGGCGGCACATAGACAGCGGTACCGTCTGAAAAGGAGATGCTTACCCCTTGCCAGGCCGTACCGAAGCAACGTGGAGAATGAAGATGAAGCATAGACCTTACGCTGGCAGACTTTTGATCGCTACGCTCCTGACCTTAGCCAGCTCTAACCTTGTCGCTCAAGAAACCGAAGGAACGCTGGAAAAGATTGCCCGGACCGGCGAATTTGTGATCGGGTATCGCGCTGACTCGAGCCCGCTATCCTATGAGAATGCCGAAGGACAGCCTTCGGGGTATTCAGTGGATCTCTGCAGGCGAGTCGCCGCTGGTATCAAGGCACACTTCGGTGAGCAGGAAATTGAAACGAAGTTTTTGCGCATAGCACCAGATGAGCGCATATCCGCAGTTGTAGACGGCAAGATCGATATCGAGTGCGGATCAACTACAATCACCCTGTCACGCCAGGAGCAAGTTGATTTTTCTCTTCCCACCTTTGTAACCGGCGGGAGCGTACTCTCGCTAGCCTCATCCGGTATTCAAAGCATGGCGGATCTGTCCGGCAAGAAAGTGGGTGTCGCGAAAGACACGACGACGCTCGATCAACTCCGAAATCACTTGGAACAGAACCTGATTGATGCAGAGGTCGTTGTCGTCGCGAACCGGAATGAAGGCATCAGACAGCTGAACCGGGGTGACATAGACGCACTGGCGTCCGATCAAATCGTACTGATCGGCCAGATAATCGAAGCCATTAATCCAAAGCGATACGCACTGGTCAGTGAAATTTTTTCATACGAACCGTATGGTTTTGCGGTTCGACGAAATGATGCCGACTTCCGACTGGTTGTAAATACCGCCCTTTCACAGCTGTATCGAAGTGGCCAGCATGCGGCGATTTTTCAAAAGTGGATAGGACGCATTGG
>JAACFB010000089.1 GCA_009937615.1 Gammaproteobacteria bacterium
CCGTTCAGTCCGCGAGCGGAATCTGGGTGATCTCGATGATGCCCCAGATAATGTAGAAGACAGCCGGTATAGCGACACCCAGGAACAGCAGCAGAAACGGGTTATCCAGGACGCGCTGCATCAGCGGTATCGGTTCGTTATCCGTGGACGGCGTGTTGCTGGGATTGTCGTTGTCAGCCATGGTCATTCCTCCCCGCGAGTAAGGTCGTGCAACCGGTCTGAACGAACCGCGCTCTCGCCGGACAGTGCGTCGCCGTCAGACTCAGGCAGCGCCGGTGTAATGTTGGATCAGGGAGAAACTCGACAATGCCAGGGTCATCAGAATGACGAAGAAAATCAAAGACCTGTTCTTCAACCGCCTGCCCACTGCTACTTCAGCCCGCTCCAGCAGCCAGTCGGCGGTCACGTACAGGATGATCGCTAGAATCGTGAAAAAGACGATGCTCAAAGCAAGACCCCGTTAAACGTTAACCGGCCGATGGCTATCTCATCATGCAGAGTGGGGGTCGGGTTCGCCTTGACCTAGGTCAAGGCGGGCTCGCAGGCGAAAGACGCCGCAGCCGGGCCCGGCTGCGGCGAGATGAAAAAGGGGTCAGGGCTGGTGCTGTTCGCTAGTTCTTGACGCCCGCCGCGTCGTGGCAGCCCTGGCATTGCTCCGTGATGCGTTCCGCCGCGGCGCGCGCGGCGTCGAGGTCTTTGGCTTCCTCTATGGACTTGGCCGCTTCGCGCATGCCTTCCAGGTAGGGGCGCCATTCCTCGCGTATGCCGCTGACCTCCTGGTGTCCCGACAGCCAGTAGGCGGCCGTCAAGGCCCTCGGCAGATCCCCGTCGTCGAGCGCGAAATTCAGATTGTCGAGTTGCTCGGCATGGGCGTGCATGTGTTCGATGAATTCCGCGTCGCGGGCGCTCTCTTCTTCCACTGCAGGCGTCTCCGCCGGAGCCGGCTCAGCAGGTGCCGCCGCTTGCGGTTCGACCGCGGGCTCCTTTTTCTCGGCGCAAGCCGAGACGCATATAGCCAATCCGACGATTAAAATCGCATGCAATTTCATAGTTACCCCCAAGCCAGGTACTGGATATATGATTATCGAGTGAAATCTATACACAGTTTAACCAAAAAAGCGGCCGGTTTCCGTGTCTGCCGCCAGTAACATCCACGGCATGACGCCGCGTCGCGATCGAGCGCCGGCCGCCGTGCCGCAACCGAGCACGCCTGTGACTCACCCGGAAATGCTCCCACAGTCATTTTACCTTCGAGACGACGTAGTCGCCGTCAGCCGGGATCTGCTGGGCAAGGTCCTGTGCACGGATATCGACGGGCGGCGGACCTCGATGGTCATTACCGAGACCGAAGCCTACGCGGGCGTTACCGACAAAGCGAGCCACGCCTACGGCGATCGCAGGACCCGCAGGACCGAGCCGATGTACGGCCCTGGGGGGACAGCCTACGTTTACCTCTGCTATGGCATTCACCATCTCTTCAACGTAGTCACCAACGCGAGCGGCATACCGCACGCGATACTGGTTAGAGCAGGCGAGCCGTATTCCGGGCTGCCCACCATGCTCGAGAGGCGCGGCAAGCCGCGTGCCGATCGCTCGCTGCTTGCCGGCCCCGGTTCCGTCGCACGGGCACTGGGCATCACAACCTCGCTAACCGGCAGCAGTCTCCTGGGCGGTCCGATCCGGATCGAGGACCATGGCTTGCGCGTCGAAGCGGCTTGTATCAGCGCGGGACCGCGCGTCGGGGTCGACTATGCTGGCGAAGATGCCGGCAGGCCGTATCGCTTCCGGCTGGAATCGGATGCATGGGTTTCGTCGGCGTTATCAACCGATTCGTCTTCGTAGTTGAGCCACAGCCAGTAAACGGAGCCGCATTTTGGGCATGCTTCTCTGACCGCATGGCCGAATGGCTTGTCCGGCCATTCGTACCGACACCGACAACAGCGGTTCATGGCGCCCTGGAAAGTACCCTTTTTATTCGATGCGAGATTGATTGAATGCACGTCGCTACATGGCGCGCGAGCCAGCCTTCTCCGACCATTTTGCCGTCCGCTGCGGATCTTCGTCGGCAGTGGCCGGCGGAGAGCACGATTCCGGATCGACCTCGTTCTCGATTACGCAGCCCACGTTGAAGGATTGCATATGATGCAGCGTCATCTCGTCCGGGTTGGACGCGATTCGGTAGCGTACGGCGATACCGAACTGGAATGACGTACCGGCCGCCTTGTCAGGCGTCATCTGCCGGTAACTCGATTCGATATTGATGGATTGCGAGACAAACTCATCGATGTCCCGCGTAATCGAGATACCGGGTGGGATGTCGATGAGCAGTGGCGTCGTGTTGACCTTGGAGTTGTAGTAGATCGTCTGCGCGGTAAGCGTGATGTACTCATCCGTCGCGTTGGTGAACGTCACCGACTGGCGTTCGATTGTGACACGGAGTCGCTCATCAGCAAGGTCGAAACTCGGGTACAACTTTTCGAAGTCTCGCGACAGGATGGTGACGTGGACCGGCAATTCTGCGGCCCCGTCTGCGGAGGCGGTTATTTGCTCCGGACAGGCCACCGAAAGCAGGTAATGGCCGTACGAAGTATCTTCGCACCTTACATCGTATATCCTGGCGCCCGGCGACATCATTGCCGAAAACCGTTCCTTGTGTGACTGGATGTCCTGGCGCAAGGCCGCCAATGCGCTTTCGGCGGCTGTCATGCAGTGCCGTGCGTCACAGGGAAGAGTCTCCCGATTTTCGAGTTTGACCGTGGGCGCGTCGCCACCGGTGACAGACGTCAGTTCGACCAGCTCGGCAAAATCGATGTCGTCCTGGTAGTAGCCGGTCAAGCCGTCGATGCTGGGCTGAATATCGAGTTCGAGACGGTTTGCGCTGCTGCGCGTCGCGGACAATTGTTGCGTCATGTCAGACAACTCGATGCGTGCGCTTGCGGCTTCCTGCTCGTAAGCATCGAGCAGCGAAATTAGCCGGCGCCGCTGGTTGTCAAGACCGGAGTTGATCAATGCCTCATCTACGGCCTGGTTGAACGCGCTCTCGTCGAAAGTGGTCTCATAGCTCTGGGAAATGTCGGTGACCTTTCCGGCCGTTCCGACAGCAATACTGCCGTTGATGATCTTGTCGAGCATGCCCGTATCTTTGTCACGAAACGGGTGAAGGGGACTGCAGCGGTGTTCGGTAGGATACACCTGAGGCGTACACTCAGCGGCGCGCGTGTCGAACGCGGGTGTGAGGTCGTTGAGCCGCACGAGGTATCCCGAGTTCACCGGGGCATCAGACGAGGTAATTGTCGTGAAGACCCAGCTCCCGCCACGCTCGTTGACGAGATGCGCATAAACGGGGCGGGCGCCCAGGAAAAAGCTGCCCGTCGGCGATGTGTCAGCCGCCTGCAGGTTAACGTTTTCCTGTTGCGGAGTGCTGCTGCACGCGGCGCACAGTAAGAAAAGGCACGCGGCTGACGCTGTCCGCGCACGAACGAATCGGAAAGTCATTGGCCCAAACGCTTTCAGAAAATAATGACGCGCGGAGTATAGCGAAAAACCCAGCACAATCCGTGCCGATTTCTGTCGCATTCTGGCGACGATCGGGGTCTCGGAAACGTCACGAAGCCAACGCAGGATGTCTTGCAGACGCCTTTTGAGGCTGAACCTTCCGGTCCCGTTTGTCTATACGAGCAATCGCTTAGGCAATAGCGCGTATCGCCGCAGCCATTTGAGAGTTCTAAGATTCCACGCACGGGGGAGGATGAGTGGAGGATATTCAGAATGTCAGTAGCAAGAGTCACAGAACTGACCGCAGCGTCGGCGAAGAGCTTCGATGACGCGATCAAGACCGGGATAGG
>JAACFB010000062.1 GCA_009937615.1 Gammaproteobacteria bacterium
GGCCGGTATGCCGGCAGGAAACTGTCGCCCACAGACCGCAGAAACGCGAAACTTTTTTCGAAACCCTCTGCGTTGACGTCATCGAAAAACAAGCCGCCCACGCCGCGCGTTTCATTACGGTGTTTCAGGAAGAAGTAGTCATCGCACCAAGCCTTGTAGCGCGGATAGAGGTCCTCGCCATGCGGGTCGCAGGCGTTCTTCGCCGCGGTATGCCAGTGGACGACATCTTCGTGGAACGGGTAATAGGGCGTCAGGTCGAAGCCACCGCCGAACCACCAGGCCGGGGCCGCATCGTCCGGTTGATCAGCGGAGAAGTAGCGGAAGTTTGCGTGCGTCGTCGGCACATACGGATTCAGGGGGTGAATCACGAGGGAGACCCCGAGGGCCTGAAAGCCGCACCCGGCAAGCTCGGGCCTGGACTGAGTCGCCGACGCCGGCATCTCATGACCGTATACGTGCGAGAAACCGACCCCGGCCTGCTCGAATACGGCGCCGCCACTGAGGACACAGCTCAGTCCGCCCCCACCGCCGGGCCTTTCCCAGGCGTCACGGCGGAAGGTCTGTTTGCCGTCGAGTTCTTCGAGCGCCGCGACCACCCGGTTCTGCAGCGTCTGCAAATATTCCCTGACCTGATCGATGTCGCTCATGGGCTCTTCCGCCTCAGTACGTCGCCGGTTCGCAAATCGCGAATCTCCGAAGGCCCGGAAGCAGGACCGCAGTCGCCGGGCACGAGATAGTCTACACAACCGCCAAATTTACGGCGCAGCACAAAACGGTTGCGCGCTGTACGCTCGCCGGCCAGATTCGCGCTCGTTGATACCAGCGGAGAATCCACGGCCTCGCACAGTGCGCGCGCGACGGGGTTGGTGACTATGCGTACAGCGATGCCCGCGTGTTCGCCACGTACCAACGGTGACACCTGCTCCGCCGCCTTGACGATCCACGTAACCGGAAACGACGGATCCGGCGCCGGCAGTTCGGCGTGCTGCCAGTCAACCCAGTCGTCGAGCTGAGCCGGATCGGCGGCGATCAGGATCAGGCCTTTGGATGGGTCGCGACGCTTCAGCGCAAGCAGTCGCATCACGGCCAGCGGGTCGTCTGGCATGCAGCTCAGGCCATAAACGCCTTCGGTCGGGCAGGTGACAACCCCGCCACCGAGCAAGACGTCGGCGGCGCGGGCAATGAAGATCTTCATGGTCGCGTGCTAAGGTCTATTCGCCGGACTTTTCTTTCGCTGCTTTCTTTTTCGACTTCTTCTTCGCAGCTTTTTTCGCGGCCGTTTTCTTGGCCACTTTTTTCTTTGCCTTCTTTTTGCCGCGGCGGCCGCGCGGCGGTGCGGCGGCGAGAAGCTCCTTGCACTCCTCCAGCGTCAAAGAGTCTGGCTCCCGGTCTTTCGGAACCCGGGCGTTGGTCGTCTTGTCCGTGATGTACGGGCCATAGCGGCCATTGAGAACCTGGATGCCGTCGTCTTCAAAGTCGAGAATGATGCGATTGGCGTCCTCGATTTTCTTTTCTTCGATAAGCTCCAGGGCTCGCGGCAGCTCTATCGTATAAGGGTCGTCTTCACCGCGGATCGAGACGTACTTGTCACCGTATCGAATATACGGGCCGAAGCGGCCGATGCTCGCCGATACCGCAAGCCCGTCCGATGTTTCGCCCAGCTCCCGCGGCAGCTTAAAAAGATCGAAGGCTTCTTCGAGCGTAATCTCGCTCATTTTCTGCCCGGGGCGCAGTCCGGCGAACTTCGGTTTGTCCTCGTCATCCTTGGTGCCGATTTGCACGAATGGACCATAGCGGCCCATTCGAACGGTCACAGGCTTGCCGCTCTTCGGGTCTACGCCGAGTTCGCGTGCCTGGGCAACCTGCTCGCGCGTGACCGATGCCTCCTTGTCGACGCAGAGCTCGTGGAACGGCCCCCAAAAGGAATCGAGCAGCGGCTTCCACTGTTTCTCGCCGAGTGAGACTGCGTCCAGGTCATCCTCCAGCTTCGCGGTAAAATCGTAGTCGACATACTGCGTGAAGTGGTCGGTCAGGAAGCCGTTGACGATGCGACCCATGTCGGTCGGGATAAACCGCTTTGCGTCCATTTCGACGTATTCGCGGTTTTTCAGCGTTGCGATGATGCTGGCATAGGTGGACGGCCTGCCAATGCCGTATTCCTCGAGCGTCTTGACGAGGCTGGCTTCGGTAAAACGAGGTGGCGGTTCGGTAAAGTGCTGTTCGGGGCGCAGCTCGTCGAGCCTGATCACGTCTCCCTCACCCACTTCCGGCAACAGCCGGTCATTGTCGTCGTCACCGCCGGCGTCATCCTGACCTTCCTTGTAAACGGCGATGAACCCCGGTTCAACGAGAACCGAGCCGTTCGCGCGGAAACGATGGCCGCTCTCCGGCGCGCCGGCCGCGAGTTCGATAGCGACCGTATCAAAAACAGCGGGCACCATCTGGCATGCCATCGTCCGCTTCCAGATGAGCGAGTAAAGACGGAACTGTTCGTCATCGAGCGCATCCCGAAGAGACTCCGGCGTGCGTGCCGCCGATGTCGGCCGGATTGCCTCGTGCGCTTCCTGGGCGTTCTTCGCCTTGGTCTTGAACGTGCGCGGCGACTCGGGAACGTTTTCACTGCCGTAACGCTCGGCGATCGTGTCGCGGATTTCATCGACAGCCAGCTCGGAAAGGGTGACCGAGTCCGTGCGCATATACGATATCAGGCCGACGTTGCCTTCGCCCGGAAGCTCGATGCCTTCATAAAGCTTTTGTGCCACGCGCATCGTCCATTGCGTATTGAAGCCGAGCTTGCGGGACGCTTCCTGCTGCAGCGTCGAGGTCGTGAACGGAGCGGCGGGATTGCGCCGGCGCTGTTTCTTGGTTACCGACAGGGCAGTTAGTTTGCCGTCCGCCGCATCCAGGACCGTCGTCTCGACTTCGCGCGCCGCGGCTTCATTCTCGAAGCTGAACTGTTCGACCTTGTCACCACGATAGCTCACTAGTCTCGCGACGAACGGCTGGTCCTGCTTGCTGACGTCTGCCTCGATCGACCAGTACTCGCGTGCTTTGAACGCCTCGATTTCGAGTTCGCGCTCGACGATCATGCGCAGCGCAGGGCTCTGAACCCGGCCGGCAGACAGGCCGCGCTGAACTTTTTTCCAAAGCAGTGGCGACAGGTTGAAACCGACCAGGTAGTCGAGGGCCCGGCGCGCCTGCTGCGCGCCAACCAGGTCCGCCGAAATGTCACGCGGACTGTCGATGGCAGCCTGCACCGCCGGTTTCGTGATTTCATGGAAAACGATGCGATGCACGGGCTTGCCGTTGAGCGCACCTTTTTCTTTCAGGAGCTCGACGAGGTGCCAGGAAATGGCCTCCCCTTCGCGATCCGGGTCAGTAGCGAGATACAGCGCATCGGCTTTCCGGAGCGCCCGGATGATGGCATTGACGTGTTTTTCGTTGCGCTCGATGACCTGGTACTTCATGGCGAAGTCGTGTTCCGGGTCGACGGCGCCTCCTTTTGGCACCAGGTCGCGCACATGCCCGTAAGAGGCCAGGACCGCAAAGTCATTGCCCAGGTACTTACTGATTGTCTTCGCCTTGGCGGGCGATTCAACAATTACGAGATTTTTCGACATGGGCTCAGCTACTCAAAACACGAAACCGCGGGCAGTGCGGCGGTTGGAATACATGCTTGATCGCAGCGTGTCAAGAAATTGACATTATTGATTTCGGTCTCGCGAGCCTGATCGAGGGGTCACAGGCGTTGTTCAGAGCGATGGATTCACCTAGTGAAGAGAGCCGGTACTTTCTTCGAAAACAAGGTCTTCCATACGAGAATAGGCAAGCTCCTGCCCCGGCTGGCTGAACAGGACCATCAGCACGACCCACTTGATCTGCTCGACATCGATGTCGGCGGTGTCCAGCGCAAGCAATCGATCGACCAGAAGCTCCCTTTGCGGCGACGACAGGATCGCGATTTGTTCGAGGTAGCTGATGTAGCCGCGGCACGAGGAGTCGAGACGTTCTTGCTCGAAATCGTTATACACGCGCGTACCGCGTGATGTCTGTACGTGGTATGCGAGGTTGTCCTGGTGCTCGGTCAGACCGTCGAGCCAGTCGAGGGCGCTGTCGATCTCGGCGTCACTGAACCCGGCCCGCGAGAGCTCGTCTCGGAGTTCGTGTTGATCAGCTTCGGGTTCTTCTTCGGTATCAACGTATGTTTCGAACAGGTACATCAATACGTCGAGTACATTTTCTTTCATGCCTGGAGCTGCTCCCTTGGGTTCTTTGTCCGTGAAATGGCTATATCAGCAGTGAATACCGGCCGCCGGAAAGCGATTCAACTTCTCCGCGCAGCTCCAGGATCAGAAGCATGGAGGAAACCCGGTCGATCGTCAATCCGGATCGCGCCGCGAGTTCGCCCGCCGTGAGCGGATCGTGTCCCAGGTGCTGTTTCAGTTCGACATATTCCGGGTCGGGGCTCCGCTCGTGCGGCTCCTGGGGCTTCGGTTCCAGGCTGCTCTGCAGGACGTGGCCCGTAAGCGGCGCAAGCTCGTTCATTATGTCGTCCGCCGTCTCGACGAGTTTCGCGCCTTCCCGGATCAGCTTGTGGCAGCCGCGAGCCAGCGGATTATGGATAGAGCCGGGCAATGCGAAGACTTCCCGGCCCTGTTCGGAGGCGAGCCTGGCCGTGATCAGCGAGCCGCTGCGGCGGGCCGCTTCGATCACGAGCGTCCCGAGGCTCATGCCACAGATAAGCCGATTCCGCTCGGGGAAGTGCCGCCGTTCGGGAGGCGTGCCCAGCGGGTATTCGCTGACCAGCGCGCCTCGGTCGGCGAGCTCGTGGGCGAGATCCCGGTTCATGGCCGGGTAGACCCGGTCGATACCGTGGCCTAGAAAGGCAATGCTCACCTGGTTGCCTGCCAGCGCGCCGCGATGCGCAGCCGCGTCGATTCCCTCGGCGAGTCCGCTGACGATGCAGAAACCCATGCGGGCGAGGTGTTCCGAGAAAGAGAACGCATTGGCAAGCCCGCCCTGCGTCGGGTTCCGGCTGCCGACCACGGCCAGCGCCGGCAGGTGCAGGTAATCGGGACTACCGTGCACGTATAAAAGAAGCGGGGGGCCGGGTATCTGCGACAAGAGTTCCGGATAAAGGCTGCTCTGCCAGGTAACGATGTGGTGGCCTGCCGCAGCGAGCCATTCGAGCTCACGGGTTACCTGGCGCTCGTCCGGGGCGGCAATGGCAGCCGCCTTATCTTCGGCAAGGCCGCACTCCCGCAGCGTTGCAGCCGGCTGTCTTGCGATTTCAACAGCGCTGCCGAAGCGGTTTTTGAGCAGCTGGAATTCATGCGTACGCACATAGGCATTCGCCAGTATCAGCCATGCACGATCGCTCTCGTTCATGCGGTTCCCCCGCTGGAAATCAGGAGCGCATCATAAAAAAAACGGCGCTCGAAAGCGCCGTCTTTAATTCTATGATCGGGGCGAAATCAAATGGGGTTCCGGATGTAATCATGGATGTGAATGGCCTGGGTGGCCTCCATCACCAGGCCGTAGCCTATTTCATCATAAACCTTGAACATCATGACCGTACCGGCAGACTCGTCCGGAAGCTTGACCTTTTCACCGGATACGCGGTCTTCGATGACCTCGCCTTTCTGGAATACCGTCAGCACGTCACCAACGGCAAGGCCATCGGCGCTACCGCGATTCAGGACGACGACCTGGTATTGCCCGATCTGTGTGACGCCGCCAACGACCGCGATGATCTGCCCGTCGATGTTGCTCGACGGTGCTTTCGGATAAAAATTGAGGGGAATATCGACAGAGGCCGGTACCAGGACATCGCCGTGCTTGGCCTCCTGGCTCGAGCTCGTCAGCGCAACCGTGGCCGGGTCACCACTGCGGCGGAGCGTGCCCTCGGCAACGAAGATTCCCTGGTATCCAACAAGACGATCGTCATCCGGGTCGATCAGCGGATCGCCAATGTGCACAACGCTGTAACGCGTACCGAGCGCATCATTGGTGCCGCGGACGTAAATCTCGTTGCCTGCCGCCGCAATCAGGTGATCACCGCGCGTCGTAAGCAGGTAGGGCAGCTCGTCAACCTCGTCTTTCTGCAGCACGAGCCCCGTGCTCAGAAACGCGGCGATGGATTCGTAGGGCACGCTTGTAATGGCTTCACTCAACGGCGTCACGCGCGCTTCCGGCGACAGCCGGTAACTCGATCCACGCAGGTTCGTTATGCGCGGCACGCCGTCCACGTAGACCAGCGCGAGAACGTCGCCGGGGTATATAAGGTGTGGATTCTCGACATCGGGGTTGATGTACCAGATCTCGGGCCAGTACCAGGGATCGTTGAGAAAGGTTGCGGCAATATCCCACAGGGTGTCGCCAGCCTGAACGACATACTCGTCCGGGTGGTCGCCGGCCAGCGGCGAACCGCTTTGCGAGAACGCATTCAGGGAACCGAGAGCCAGGAGCGCGGCGAGCGCGAAACTGGTCAGCCGGAGGCGGTAGTTCAGACGTAGTTTACTGAGGGACATGATTTCCTCGGTGCTCCATACAAGGTGTTGAGACCTGTAGCTTTTTTGCCATTGCTATAATATGTCGATCCGGTATCGACTTAGCTGCCAATTACGTCACAATTCCGGTCCGAAAAGCCTTTTGAACGGTGCGATTACCCGCGGCATTGTCCGACATCTTATTCAATAAAGTCAAACATTTAGGTGGTTTTTATACGAATTTACGCGATATTTGGACCGATATCATTATGTTGCGGTGGTGTAATCCTCGCGCTGCGCAAACCAAATTAGCTCCCCAAAAATTATGGCAAAACTGACGATATTAGAATTTCCGGACCCGCGGTTGCGAACGAAAGCAATTCCCGTGGCCGCGGTTGACGATGAGCTCAACGCATTGATCGACGACATGTTCGAGACGATGTATGCGGCACCGGGCATCGGTCTGGCGGCGACGCAGGTCGATGTGCACTGGCGTTTCCTGGTGGCCGACGTGTCTCCCGATCAAAGCCAGCCGCATGCCTTGATCAACCCGGTCATACTCGAAAAAGACGGGGTCAGGGTCAGTGAAGAGGGTTGTCTGTCGGTGCCCGGATACTACGAAGACGTTCAGCGGGCCGAGCACATTCGTGTGAAGTTTTTGAATCGCGAGGGGGACCCGGTCGAAATGGAGGCCGACGGCCTGCTTGCGGTATGCATTCAACACGAGATCGATCACCTGGACGGCAAGCTGTTCGTTGACTACCTGTCGGAGGCAAAGCGGCAACGAATTCGCAAGCGGCTGGAGAAGAGCCGGCGACACCAGGCCGCGGCGGCCATGTAGGCCGGCGATGCCGTGGCCGGCGGATGCCCGCAGTTGGTTTTGGGCTCGCTGTCACGGCTCGTTCGCTGCGGCGCGCTTCCAATGAACGACACCCCGAAAACAGGCACCTGAGCAATGGCGCAACCGAAGGTCGTATTCGCCGGCACACCCGAGTTCGCGGTGTCGTCGCTGAGGGCGCTGGTCGATTCGGGTACCGTGCCGCTCGCGGTGCTGACGCAGCCCGACCGTCCGTCCGGTCGCGGCAAGCAGGTAAAGCCGAGCCCGGTCAAGGCGTATGCCGAGCAATGCGGCATTCCGGTCATGCAGCCGCATACGCTGCGCGACGCAGCGGTCGTTGCCGATCTCGAGGCGCTGCAGCCGGACGTCCTCGTTGTGGCTGCCTACGGTCTGATTCTGCCGCAGACCGTGCTCGAGGTGCCGCGCGCAGGCTGCCTCAATGTCCATGCGTCGCTGCTGCCGCGTTGGCGTGGGGCGGCGCCCATACAGGCTGCAATTCTGGCCGGTGACGGGGAGACCGGGGTCTGCCTCATGGCGATGGCGGCAGGGCTTGATTGCGGTCCGGTCTATGCCAGCCATACCCTGCGCATCGGTGCCCATGAAACAGCCGGCGAGCTGCACGACCGACTGGCTGCGGCTGGCGCGAAGCTGCTGGTCGATCGGCTGAACGACATTGTTGATGGCAGGCTGGCCGCAATACCCCAGGACGAGTCGCTCGCAACTTACGCGGGCAAGGTCACCGGTGCCGACGCGGCTCTGGACTGGCGGCGTCCGGCGGCCGATCTCGAGCGCTGTGTGCGGGCCTACAACCCGGTGCCCGGCGCTTATTTCATGCTGGACGACGCACGCATCAAGTGCTGGCGTGCGCACTGCACCGACGATAACTCCGCCGCCCCCGGGCAGGTCCTCTGCGCAGGGCGGGACGGTATCGTCGTGTCCTGTGGCGAAGGGGCGCTGGCGCTGACATCGCTGCAGCGGCCCGGTAGACGAGCCGTTACGGCCGGTGAGTTCGCTGCGCAGTTCGACCTGGTCGGCCGACAGCTGTGACCGCGGGCCAGCAGGGCGCGAGGCTGCGGGCAACTGCAGCGCAAGTCATCGACGCGGTCACAAGCTCGGGGCGGTCGCTGGACGCCGCACTCGCCGATGTCGAAGAAAAGGTCGCAGTCAGCGACAGGCCGCTTCTGCGTCTGCTGTGCTACGGCAGCTTGCGGCATCACTGGCGGCTGCAGTCCTGGATCGACGGCCTGCTCAGTCGGCCGCTCAGGTCGCGCGACAGCGCCGTCAATGCGCTGCTCGCTGTCGGACTTTATCAGCTTGGCGAAACGCGTATTCCGGATCACGCGGTGGTTTCGGAAACCGTCGAAGCAGCGCGGTTTCTGGGGCGGCCAAAGTTGGCGCCGCTCGTCAACGCCGTGTTGCGGAGAGCGCTGCGCGACCGGATTTTCGAGAACGACCCGTCTAACGACGAGGCGGCCTACGACCATCCACGGTGGCTGATCGATGCGCTGGCCGTTGACTGGCCGGACGACTGGAAGGATATCGTGGCGGCGAATAACGCGCGCGCACCAATGTGGCTGCGCGTCAATCCGGCGCATGGAACCGCTGCGGATTACTGCGCGCGCCTGGCGGCACGCGGTATCGAGGCAACGCTGTTACCGGCAGCACCGCAGGCGGTCCGCCTGGGGGCGCCGCAGCCGGTCGATACGTTGCCGGGTTTTGCCGACGGACATGTTTCGGTGCAGGACGGGGCGGCGCAGCTCGCCGCACCCTGGTTACTGGACGGCCTTTCGGGACGTGTACTCGACGCCTGCGCGGCGCCGGGCGGCAAAAGTGGACACCTGCTGGAACTTGGGGGCGATCGAATTGATCTGATTTGCATTGACAATGACGCGACGCGGCTCGAGGCGGTCGCCGCCAATCTTCGAAGGCTCGCGGTCGAGGCAACGCCATTATGCGCAGACGCCTCCGATCCCGAAAACTGGTGGGACGGGGTGCCGTTTAACGGCATTCTGCTTGACGCTCCCTGTTCCGCGAGCGGCGTAATCCGGCGCCATCCGGACATCAAGCTGCTGCGACGAGCGTCGGATATCGGTGAACTCGCCCGGCGGCAGGCAGCGATGGTTGCCGCGTTGTGGGGTCTCCTGGCTCCCGGCGGACGACTGCTGTACGTGACCTGCTCGGTGCTGGCGGCGGAGAATGACGAGGTCATTGCGCAATTTCTTGAGGCCAACCGAGATGCGAGGGAAAACAACGTGTTGCAAAATAACAACATCCGCGATCTAATGCGTGACAAGGCTTGCGGATTCCAGATCCTGCCAGGCACAAAGGACCTGGACGGCTTTTATTTCGCTTGCCTGGAGAAGGTTTCCTGAGCAGACCATGTCCCGCATTTTGATGAATCGTAACGGCTATTGGCCCCGGCTCCTGCTGGTGATCCTGCTGGCGCTCGTGGCTGGCCGCAGCCCTGCGCAGAAGGAGATCGAGCGCCAGGGATATTTCGAGGTTCGGACGGCAGCCACCGAGCAGGTTGACGGCGTGCACACGCTCAATGCCCGGCTGCAGCTTGTCCTGAGCAGTGAGGCGCTCGACGCACTGTCGAGCGGCGTACCGCTGACGATCGAGCTGCAGATCGAGATCATCCGGGTACGGCGATTTTATCTCGATGATGTCGAAGCGGAGCTGGCTGTGCGCTATGAACTCGAGTATCGGCCGCTGAGCCAGCGCTACATCATTCGCAACCTGAACAGCGGCGACCAGGACTCGTTCGCTACGCTCTATTCGTCGCTCAACAGCCTCGGTCGCGTGCAGGGGCTGCCGATCATTGATAACTCATTGCTCGAAGGTGACAAGAACTACCGCATCCGGGCTCGAGCACTGCTGCAGACACAGCAGTACTCGGCACCGCTGCGGCTGCTGTTCTTCTGGCGCGATGAGTGGCAACTCGAAAGTGAATGGTTCGAATGGCCGCTCGAACGCTAAAACGAGCCTTATACCTGCTGCTCGCCGTGGCGGGACTTTGCCTGGCCCTCTTTGCACTGTTTCTGTTAAGCCGGACCGCACAAAATTCCGACGACTTCGATCGGCTGCACAATGTCATTCTGTCGATCAACATTGCCGGCGTTGTCCTGCTGTTCATTCTGACGGTTGGTAATCTCGCGAGGCTTTTGCGCGAGTACCGCACCCACGTTCCGGGCGCGCGACTGAAAGCGCGAATGGTTGCGATGTTCGTCGGCCTCGCGGTGCTGCCGTTGCTGCTCGTTTTCTACTTTTCGATCCAGTTTATCAACCGGGGAATCGATACCTGGTTCGACGTCGAGGTAGAGGCGGGTCTCGATAACGCACTTAAACTGAGCCGGGCCGTGCTCGAGATGCAGATGCGCCAGCACCTCTATGCGACCCAGCAGATCGCGCAGCGCCTGGGCAGCGTCAGCGAGCAACAGATGATCTTCGAACTCAGCATGATGCGGCGGGAAAGCGGCGCCAGCGAGATCACGATATACGGCAGCAACAACCGCATCCTCGCGACGAGCTCGGACAGGCCGTCTGCCGGGCTGCCGACGCCGCTGTCGGAAGAGGTCGTGATGCAAACGCAGCAGAACAGGCCGTATGTTGCTCTCGACCCCGAAGATTATGAGATACACACGGCGGTGACGTTCTCGGTTAGTGGACGCGCCGAACCGATCGGGATCATCCAGGCGCATTACCCGGTGACCGAGCGCCTCGCGCGGATGGCCGACAGCGTCGACAAATCCTACCGGGAGTATCAGCAGCTCCTGTTCCAGCGCGACCCGCTCAAGATAACGTTCTCGCTCACGCTCACTGTCGTTTTGATGCTGAGCCTGCTCGCCGCAATATACGGTGCGTTCGTCTTTTCACGCCGACTGGTTGCGCCGATCCAGGACCTTGTCGCCGGCACGCGCGCTGTTGCCGAAGGCAATTTCGATACGCGTTTGCCGACGCCGACACGCGATGAAATCGGTTTCCTGATCAGTTCGTTTAACGACATGACCCAGCGACTCGCATCGGCGCGCCGTGAAGCAAGCCAGTCGCAGGCGCAGGTCGAGGCAGAGCGAACCAATCTCGAGGTCATCCTGGCCAGGCTGTCAACGGGTGTCCTCGCGCTCGAGGACGACATGCGGATTCGCACGGCGAATCAGGCATCCGGGGCAATCCTGTCCGTGGATCTCGAGAACCGTGCCGGCGAATCACTGCTCGAGGTCGCCAAGGGCCATCCGCTTCTCGAACAGCTGGTTGACGTCGCGCGGATGCACATGACTGCCGGCGAGACCGAATGGCGGGAACAGATCGTGCTGCGCGGCGATGTCGGCCGTCGCGTGCTGACCTGCGCCTGTACCACGTTGCCGGGAGACGAAGACCATGCCGCCGGTTACGTCATCGTGTTCGACGACATCACCGCCCTGCTGCAGGCGCAACGAGACGCGGCATGGGGCGAAGTGGCGCGCCGCCTCGCACATGAGATCAAGAATCCGCTGACACCGATCCAGCTGTCGGCTGAACGGCTGCGCCGGAAATATCTCGACACGATGACTGATGACGAAGCCCAGGTTCTCGACAGGGCGACCCATACGATCGTGCAGCAGGTCGAGGCCATGAAGGAGATGGTCAATGCGTTCAGTGACTATGCGCGGGCGCCCGATCTCGATATCGGCAGCTTCGACATGGACAAGCTCGTTCACCAGGTCGTGGATTTGTATCGCGCCCAGGAAAGAAAGATAAAAATTGTGCTGACGTCCGATCCGTCGATGCCGAAGATCGAGGCAGACGCGGGCCGGGTACGCCAGATATTGCACAACCTGATTCGCAACGCGATCGAGGCGCTGGAAAACAGCGAGAGCGGTCGCATCGACGTGCACGTGAGCGCCGCGGAATTCGACGGTGTCGACGTGCTGCAGATCAAGGTCGAGGATAACGGTCCGGGGTTCCAGGAAGGATCGGAAAACCAGATATTCGATCCCTACGTGACGACGAAACCGAAGGGCACGGGGCTCGGCCTCGCGATTGTCAAGAAACTCGTTGAAGAGCATATCGGCTCGATTCGGGCCTATAACCGGAAAGAAGGGGGCGCGGTGGTAAGCATTCGCTTGCCGCTCGATGAAGCGGCCCGGGAGGCTCTTATCGCCAGAGCTCCCAGCCGCGCTGAAATGAGGAGAGAACGGGCATGAGTACATCCAACGTCCTGGTCGTTGACGACGAGGCGGATATCCGCGCACTGATACAGGATATTCTTTCGGACGAAGGCTACAGCGTAACTGCGGCTGCAGATGCCCAAGAGGCCCGTGCGGCCAGGGCCGCAGGGAAGTTCGACCTGGTTTTGCTGGATATCTGGATGCCGGACACGGACGGCATCACCCTGCTGCGGGAGTGGTCGGACGCCGGCGATCTCGCCTGTCCGGTCGTCATCATGTCCGGACACGGAACCGTGGATACGGCCGTGGAGGCGACGCGTCTCGGCGCCTTCGATTTCGTCGAGAAGCCGCTCTCACTGGCTAAATTGCTGCGCACGGTCGAGGCGGCGCTGGAATCCGCGGAAAAAAGAGCGCTCTCGGTTCGTCGTCTCCTGCCGTCGCTGATGGCGCCCGTCGGGCGCAGCCAGCTGATGAAGGCGCTGCGCGAGAAAGTGCAGCAGTATGCGCAGCATGATGCGCCGGTTTTGCTGAGCGGCGAGCCCGGCACCGGCCGCAGCGCGTTTGCCCGCTATCTGCATGCACTGAGCCGCCGCGCCGACCAGCCGCTGGTCAGCATTACCGCAGCCTCGCTGCTTGACAGCAACGTCGAGGAGCAATTGCTCGGCAGTGAAAGCGACGGCGAGATCCACGCCGGCGCGTTCGAGCGGGCCGAGAATGGAACGCTGGTTATCGATGATCTCTCCGATCTCAGCGACAAAGCTCAGAAGATTATCGCTGCCGTCCTCGAAGATGCCGAGTACACGCGATTGGGCAGCAGCACGCCGATCAGCCTCAACGCACGCATAGTGGCGACCGTCAGCAACGACTATGACGCGCAGGTTGCGTCCGGTGCGCTCCGGCGGGACATCGTCGCTCATATAGGCGCGCTTACCTTGCAGGTGCCGCCGCTCCGCGAGTATTCGGAAGACGTTCCCGAATTGCTTGCCTACTATGTCGATAAACTCGTTGATTCGGAGGGCCTGACGTTCCGCCGATTCAGTGTCGCGGCGCAAAATCGCCTGCGTAACTACCCCTGGCCGGACAACGTTCGCGAGCTCAAGAATCTCGTGCGACGCTTGTTACTGTCCGGCTCCGAGAAGGATATAACGCTGCAGGAGGTCGAGGCGGAAATCACCGCGGTCGCTTCCGCCCATGAACCTCTCGTCAAGCAGGACCTGCTTGCGCTGCCGCTCAGGGAAGCCCGGGAACAATTCGAGCGGGCCTACCTGCAACAGCAGCTCGTGCTTTGCGGCGGCAAAGTCGGGCAGCTCGCCAAGCGAGTAGGCATGGAGCGCACGCACCTTTACCGGAAACTGCGTTCGCTGGGGGTTGACTTCAAGTCCGTTGTGACCGACGACTAGCCGGGATCAGGGCCTGCTCATGGCCGTCACGGTTCGCCTTGCGGAGCGTCATTCCCGGCGCCGGGCGGTTCGGCAGCGGGCTGTCGCCCGGCCGGGACTATTCTGCCGTTCGGGAAAAACGTCAGGCCGGGTTCGCCGAAGTCGTCGATACTGAGTTTGCGGAGCAGCGCGAGCGCTCTGTTCCCCTCGTCGATGCTTGGGCCGGCCGGCCGCTTCTGCACCGTTGACACGACCCGGCCTTCGATAAATCGACCTTCGCCATCGAGCGTCGTTACAAGAATCGGCGCGATACCTTTGGCACCGGCAACACTGATTCCGTAGTAGGTAGCGAAGTTGCCGAGACTATAGGCGATCAGCCGGCCCCGGTAGCGTTCCATGGCGCGTACCACGTGAGGCCCGTGGCCAATGACGAGGTCCGCACCGGCGTCGACCATCCTGCGCGCGAACAGTACGACGTCGCCACGCGGCTCGCCGTAGTACTCCTCTTCAGCAAAGGGCAGG
>JAACFB010000090.1 GCA_009937615.1 Gammaproteobacteria bacterium
CCCGAAGGCACACGTACGACAACAGGCACGATGGGGCGTTTCCGGTCCGGAATCGGCCGCCTGGCCGCGGGTAACGACCTCGAAATCCTGCCGTGCAACCTCGAAGGAGGCATGCGCGCGTGGCCCAAGGGCAAGCTATTCCCCCGACCGCGAAGACTGAGCCTGCGAATCGGGCAAGCGAGAAACTACCGCCACCTCGACCGAAGCCCGAAGTCGGTAGCAGCCGTATGTGCGGACCTCGAGGAGCGCGTTGCAAAACTCGGTGGAGGTACCGGATGACTATCTACGATCTCAAGCCCGCGTTTCAAAGCCTGCTCAGGCCTGCCTGCAAGGCTATGGCCAAGGCCGGCATTACTGCCAACCAGGTCACGATCGCGGCCATGCTCCTCTCGATCGTCACCGGCGCCGCACTCATCGTATTGCATGAGCACCGCCATGCGCTGTTACTGGTGCCGATTGTGCTCTTCCTGCGGATGGCCCTAAACGCAATCGACGGCATGCTGGCACGCGAACATGACATGCAAAGCTCGCTGGGCGGGCTGCTGAACGAACTCGGTGACGTGATTTCCGATATTGCTCTGTACGTGCCCTTCGGATTGGTTGCCGGAATATCGCCTGTCGCGGTCATCGTCACGGTGCTGCTCGCCGTGTTGAGCGAGATGACCGGCGTCGTCGCCGTGCAGATCGGTGCGAGCCGCCGCTACGACGGTCCCATGGGCAAGAGCGACCGTGCTTTCGTGTTCGGGTTGCTGGCTGTGCTGCTGGGGTTTGGGGTTGAACCGGGCGCGTGGATAAACGCCAGCCTGCTGCTTGTTGCGACGCTGACCGCCGCGACCATCCTGAATCGGGCGCGTGCTGCTGTCGTCGAGTCAGGGCAGCCCCGGTAACTCCGCCGGCGCCGCTGCCAGGCAGTCGGCTCCGGCCCCGCGCAACTCATCTACCGTGCCGTAGCCCCAGGTCACGCCGATTGCGCGGATGCCATTGTTGAGTGCGCCTGCGATGTCGTGATGACGATCGCCGATCATTACCGAGCCCCTCGTTGCAGACCGCCTGTCCTGTGCATATCTGAGCAACTCCGTTTTGTCGGTGCGCGTACCGTCACGGTCGATATAAACGTATTTGGACATTCTGCTATCTTGACATACATCAGGCGGACGACCTCGGAGCAGGAACGCATCATGAAGACACTACGGACGCCCGACGAGCGTTTCGAAAACCTGCCGGACTACGACTTCGAGCCGCACTACACCAAGGTGGGCGGCATGCGCATGCACTACGTGGACGAAGGGCCAGAGGACGCCGACGCCGTGCTGTTGCTGCACGGCGAGCCCAGCTGGTCCTACCTCTACCGGCACATGATACCGCCGCTTACGGCAGCAGGCCTGCGGGTCGTAACGCCGGACCTCATTGGATTCGGCAAGTCGGACAAGCCTGTCAGCAAGAGCGACTACAGCTATGCAGGCCATGTCCACTGGATGCGCGAGTTCATCGAAGACCTCGACCTCGGCAACATCACGCTTTTTTGCCAGGACTGGGGATCCCTCATCGGCCTGCGCGTCGCCGCCGAAAATGAACACCGCTTCGCTCGAATCGCGCTCGGCAACGGTGGACTGCCGACAGGCGACCAGACCATGCCCGACGCGTTCATGAAATGGCGCGCATTCGCCCTGCATAGCCCGTACTTTCCGATCGGCAAGATCGTCCAGAAAGGCACAACGACTAAACTGCGCGATGGTGTGGTAGCCGCCTACGATGCACCGTTCCCCTCACGCAAGTTCAAGGCCGGGGCCCGCATGTTCCCCGCACTCGTGCCGGTCCGGCCGAATGATCCCGCGAGCGAAGCAAATCGTCGCGCGTGGGACGCGTTCGGTCGCTGGGAAAAACCGTTCCTCACTGCGTTCAGCGACAAGGACCCGATTACCCGGGGCGGCGACCGCGTGTGGCAGAAACACGTTCCGGGCGCGCAGGATCAGAAGCACGTGACGATCGAAGGCGCCGGGCACTTCCTGCAGGAAGACAAGGGTGAAGAACTTGCAAACGTGCTGCTCGAATTCATTGACTCGAATCCGTAGGCCGGCATTGGCGACATGTGCGGATACGTCCTCGAATAGGTATCCGCACGGGTCGCCGCAAAATTTTCAGCCTATCGTTCGAGGTACTTGAGCTTGTCCTTGACGTCGCGCCAGTCATCGGCGTCTTCAGGCGGATCCTTCATCTCGGTGATAACGGGCCACTCTCTCGACAGCTCGGCGTTCAACTCCAGGAACTGCTCCTGGCCAGCCGGCAGTTCGTCTTCCGAGTAAATCGCCTCCACCGGACACTCCGGCTCGCACAGTGTGCAGTCGATGCATTCGTCCGGATCAATGACCAGGAAATTCGGTCCCTCGTGGAAGCAGTCCACGGGACAAACCTCGACACAGTCGGTGAGTTTGCATTTGATACAGGCTTCGGTGACAACGAACGTCATTGGTGCATTTTCCAGGCAGGTTTATCGGTTTTCGAGCGCGTAAGCTATGCGAAAGGATGCATCATATCAAGCTGCGCGGCACCCCATCACGCTCCCGCGTACGAATACGCTACACTGCGCGTCACGCGGCCTGCTCCGCTGAACCACTTGCTGATAAACCTCTCTCTTTGTGAATAAAAACAGTAACTTACAATCTATTGTTGTGCGCCTTGCCGGCGACTCCGGCGACGGGATACAGCTCATGGGCTCGCAATTCGCAGTCTCGACGGCGCTCTCCGGCAGGGACTTCGCAACCTTTCCCGACTACCCTGCGGAGATTCGCGCACCGGCGGGCACGACCTTCGGCGTGTCGGCTTACCAGATCAATCTTGGCGGCGAACCCATCACGACGGCGGGCGATGCCCCCGATGTACTGGTTGCGTTCAATCCTGCCGCGCTAAAGGTCAGCCTGCCGATGCTGCAGCCGGGGGCGCTGATCGTGCTGAACAACGACAGCTTCACGCCACGCAACCTCACGAAGGCGGGTTATGACGACGACCCGCGTGATGACAACACGCTCGACCAGTTCCAGGTGGTAATGGCGGATATCGGTCACCTGAACCTCGAAGCGGTAAGGTCTTTCGGACTGAGCAAGTCAGAAAGCGGTCGTTGCAAGAACTTCTGGACGCTCGGCCTGCTGCTATGGATGTTCGGCCGCCAGCTCGAGCCGATCGAAGCCTGGATCCGACGGCGGCTTGCCGGCAAACCGACCATGCGCGATGCAAACATCGCGGCACTGCATGCCGGGCACGCTTTCGGCGAGACCGCGGAGCTGTCGGCATCGCTGCCCCAGCTCAGCGTGCAGACGGCACGGATGACGCCGGGCGAGTACCGCAGCGTTACGGGCGCGGAGGCCCTCGCGCTCGGTATCGCGGCATCGGGCGAGCTCGCGGACCGCTCCGTGCTGTTCTGTTCCTATCCCATAACGCCCTCATCGCCGCTGCTGCATCGGCTGACACGCTTGCAGGAGCTCAGCGTAGGCACCTTCCAGGCGGAAGACGAGATCGCGGCAATCTGTGCAGCAATAGGGGCCTC
>JAACFB010000063.1 GCA_009937615.1 Gammaproteobacteria bacterium
ACCTGTTTGACGAACGTGCGACCGTGGCGCGTCTTGAAGAGCTGTATTCCGACAAGGGTGAAGGGGCCGGCCGCGCCGTTGGACTTGCGAATAATGCCAGGGAGTACCCGCTCGAGGATGCCGCAAGAGCCAACTATATTTGGGAAGAACCGTCACCTGAACTGTACTTCGAAATACTCGACTACCTGCGGCCGGACAACATGATCGCCCTGCTCGAGATGAAAGGCGTGCCGACCGACCAGAAGGAGGAGCACTTCGGCATCGAGTACAGCTACCAGGCGTTTACGCCAGAACTGCTGGCCGCGCTGGAGCAGCCAGCCAGCGTCGCTGAGCTGACGTTGCCGGCGCCGAACCGTTTCATTCCGACCAAGGTCGACCTGCTTGCGCAGCAGCCGGTCAAGGTGATCGATGAGCCTGGGCTGACGCTGTATTACGCCCAGGACACGACATTTGAGCGACCCCGGGTCAGTTACCAGGTCCGCATCCGCCAACCCGAGAAAATGGGCAAATTGAACGCCGTGGTCATGCGGGACTTTTACACGTCGGTCATCAATGAAATGCTCAACGAACAGGCGTACGCCGCGGCCGTGGCCGGGCTCGGTGCCACTGTCGCCGATAGCCCCGAGGGTGTGCGTATCAGCGTCTCCGGATACAGCCAGTCAGCCAACAGCTTCCTCGACTACGTCCTGTCACAAATGACGACGATCAATCTGCCTGCCGAGCGTTTCGAAGCCTTGAAGGAGCGCAAGCTTCGAGCCTGGAAGAATGCCGAGTTCGCGGATGCCTATCGACAAACCCTCGAGCTGGAGCGCAAATACCTGGTCGAGAATTACTTCACGCCAGCGGAAAAATTGAGCGCGGCGCAGGAAATTGACCTTGACGATGTGCGGCGCTTTACGAAAGAGCTGTTCAAAAAGGGCAATGTCGAAATGGTGGCTTACGGCAATGTATCTCAGGAAGACGCCACACGTGCCGCCCGCCAGGTCGTGGCCGCTCTGGAACTGGCTCCCGTGCCGATGAGCGACGTCTACGATACACGGACGCTGATCCTGGACGGTGAGCAGCCAGTGCTCGCGGCCAACCAGTTGATCGTGAACAATTCCGCCTACATCCAGGGATTCCTGCTCGGCGATGCAACGCCACGAAACCTCGCAGCCGCCTTGATGCTGAGGAACTTTATCGACGAACCCTACTTTTCGGAAATGCGCACGCGGCAGCAGCTGGGTTACATCGCAGCAAGTTTCATGTCGGAACAGGAAAAAAATCTATTTGTACGCTTCCTGATTCAGTCGGCAGACTACTCCGCGGATGAGCTTAATCGCCGTTCAAACGAATTCCTGGCGAACTTGCCGGATCTCTTCGACCAGCTGCCTGACGATCAGGTGGAAGTGCTTCGCAGCGCAGTGCGCGCCGAACTCGAGGAAAAGGACAAGTCGATCGCCGAGCGCGCCGCCCGGTACTTCATGCTCGCTTTCGAGAAGGACGCCGATTGGGGCCAGAGAGCCGAAACGATCGCCGAGTTGGAGCAACTGAGCCGCAACGATTTGCGCGCCATGCTGCAGCTGTTAGCCGACGAGGGCAGCAGGCAATTCACGACTCTGTCCATGGCCGAGCAACACGCCGAGGCCCTGGACACGGTCAAGCCCAGCTTCACGGACATCGAGTCCTGGAAACGCAAGCAGGCCTATGAATAGCGTGTTAGCGCTGTAGCGGCCGGGCAACGGCTTTCCGGTACATACCGGAAGGTCGTTTGCCAGAGGCGCGAATGTCCTGGCGCAGCCGGAAGCCGACTCAAATGAGCGCTCGGTGCGAGGGCGCGCCCCCTATCGCCAGACTGTTTTTCGGGCAATCGTCCGCGAAGTGGCATGATCAGCTTCCCAGGTTCGTAAATACGCCAACGGCAAGTTCCGCCCATATATACAAAAATGCTGCCATGTATATGCCGCCGATCAGCAACCATTGTCTGCGCGGCGTTCTTCTCGCCGTCAACACGAATAGGCTGGCCGCACCGAACACCAAAGCGCCCATGACGATGAAATCTGTCTCGTCCCATTTCACGTCGGTAGAGAGCTGCATTGCGATGAAGGGGATCAGCAGGACCGCTCCCGTAGCAAGCGCAATCCAAATGAAGATGCGATTTTGAGACATCACTTCAGAAACCTCTGGGCCCCAATGTTTTTTTCCGGCAACTCAACTCAATACGATGCGCCAAGACGCTGAATGACCGCTGCAGACCATTAGCGCCTCTTGAGCATTAGTTTAGCCGAATGCCTGCTTTTGACTGCGAAACGGACATTCAAACAGGCAGAAAACGTATTCGTTGAGGGCAGCTAACGTCAAAAGCGGACGGCAGCGGCCGATCCTTAACGAATATCCGACTTGAGGTACCGCCGATGTGTTCTCGGCAGTTGAGCAAACGCTCGGCAGATGCCTTTCTTCGTCTATCGCATTGGCGAGCCTCGCGCAGTCTAAAACGCAGGCTGACTCTAAGTTACCCGGCGCATGGCGCATGCATCACTTTGACACGAGTTGCGCGACACAGGCTGCTGTTCGCTCAGAGCACAGCGGCATCACAGCAACGGATCGCCGACGCCGATCACGTGTATCGCAATCATCCCCATTGCTCCGACGATGGTCAGATAATAAATTGTCGGCAGGAGTGTGCGCCTGAGCGTTTGGCCCTCCTGACCGAGCAATCCCACCGTTGCCGAAGCGGCGACCACATTGTGAATGGCGATCATGTTGCCGGCTGCGGCACCCACTGCCTGCAGTGCTACAACCATCGACATCGATATACTCAGGTTCTGTGCCACTCCGTACTGGAACAGGACGAACATCAAATTGCTGACGGTATTGCTGCCCGCGATAAATGCACCGAGCGCACCGATGGTCGGGGCGAACATTGGCCAGACCTCGCCGACATTCGCCGATACCCACTGCGCCATGATGATCGGCATGCTGGCAAGTTCCAAGCCTGTTCCCGAATTGATGTAGACGCGAACCATCGGTACGGTAAAAATAAGTACAAAACCGGCACCAACCAGTATTCGCGACGACTCACTGAGCGCCTTGCCAAAATTTTCGGCGCGCATCCGGTGCAGAAGAACCGTCAACAGCGAAACAGTGATCAGAATGGCGGCCGGCAAATAAAGCGGCGTCGTTGCTGCGGAAATGCCCGTGTCGAATATGCCATCCCAGCCAATGCGTACGGACTTCAACCAGGCACCAAACGGGAGTTCCGGAAGCCGCGTCAGCACGAGTAATGCCGCGACCAACACGTAAGGCAGCCAGGCACGCATTAACGGCATCGTGTCGGCATGATTATCCAATTCAACCTTTATGGTTCCGGACCAGTTGTCGGGCCAGGCTGATTCGTCAGGGAAGTCCCAATGCTCTTTCGGCAGCAGGAACCCGCGCCGCGCCGCTGTTGTGACTATGGCCATGCCGATCAGTGCGCCAAAAATAGACGGAAACTCAGGCCCCAGGAATATGCCGGTCAAATAGTATGGCACCGTGAACGCCAGGCCGCCGAATAGCGCGAACGGCAGTATCGCCAGCCCTTCAGACCAGGAACGATTGCTGCCGAAAAAACGAGTCATCATCATGACCATGAGCAGCGGCATGACTGTCCCGGCTATGGCATGGAGTGCAACGACGTTGGCCGTTACGACCTGGAGATAGTCGCTGATCTGGAGTCCTGCATTCGCCAGGCTTTGCTGGACCTCGGGGCTGTCCAGCCCGCCCCTCACTCCGACCAGAATTGGTGTGCCGACAGCGCCGAAAGTAACCGGTGTACTTTGCACCATCATCCCGAGCATCACGGCAGCTATTGCAGGAAACCCCAGCGCAACCATTAGTGGCGCCACGATCGCCGCTGGTGTTCCAAAGCCCGACGCTCCTTCGATAAAGCAGCCGAAAAGCCAGGCAATAATAATGACCTGAATCCGTCGGTCGGGACTGATTTCCGAAAAGCCATGCCGAATTACGGCAAGAGCCCCCGAATACTTGAGCGTATTCAGCAGCAGGATTGCGCCGAAAATAATCATCAGGATGTCAAAGGTGATAAACAAGCCCTGGATCGATGCGGCGGCCACAGAGGTCCCTGGCATCCCCCAGACCAACACCGCGATAACCGCCGTCAATGCATAGGTGATTGGCATCACGGTGCGCGCCGCAACACGAAATCCGACGATCAATATCCCGGCGACAAGGATCGGCGTAGCGGCCATGGCCGCAAGAAATCCTAAAGACATGCCTAACCCTTTTACTTTTTGAATGTCACTTCATAGCGTGAATTCACACAGAATCCAAGTTTTTGTAAAATCGGGCCTCCCCTGGGTCCCGGCAGATAGCCGGAAGGTGAATGGAATCAGCATTGCAGATAAGACACGGGCAGACGGCCGGTGCATAAATTGACGGCTACTGATCGACGACTGTCGCCTGTTCGGAAGTACGGATACTCGATCGGGCCAGTTTAATAAAGTGATGTCGAAGGGCCGCTTTCGGCCCGAAGCGGACATTCGCGACAACTTGAATTAGACTCATTCAATTCGTCGGCACCGCAAGCAATACAGTTCGACGCAAGAAAAAAACAAGCCGGCTGGTGCCTGACGCATCAGCAGAACGGAGAAACCGCAATGGATGTGACGAACGAATTGGCGAAGCAGCTGCTGGACGCAGCGCCAGACCCTACCGTGATCGTCGATCAAGACGGCACGGTCGTCTTCGCCAATGCACGAGTTGCCGAGGTGCTGGGGTACACGAATGAAGAGCTGATCGGCGAGCCGGTCGAAATCCTGCTGCCTGAGCGCGCCCGTGCGGCGCATCCAGGGCATCGGAACAGTTTCTTTGCCAATCCTAATGCGCGACCAATGGGTGATGCGCTCGAACTTCACGCGTTGCGTAAAGACGGTATTGAGATACCGGTTGAAATTAGCCTCAGCCCGGTCGTGACTGCAGACGGTATTCTGGTCTCGAGCGCGATCCGGGATGTTTCCGGGCAAAAAGAAGTCGAGCGACAGCTTGTCGAGGCGAACAGAGCGAAAAGCCGATTCCTTGCGGCGGCAAGTCATGATCTGCGCCAGCCTATTCAGACGCTCAATCTGTTGAACAGGGCGGCGAAAAGCACTGCGACCTCCCCTACTCACCTCAATATCATCGACAAACAGCAAAAGTCATTGGACTCGATGTCGAACCTGCTCAATGCATTGCTTGACATCAGTAAGCTGGAAGCCGGCATCGTGAAGCCCGACATCACAGATTGCGCGGTGCAGAACATATTTGAATCCCTGACCGCTGCATTCGAGGAACAGGCGCGCGACAAAGGACTCGAGTTGATTATCGACACGTGTCACGGCATTGCCCGCAGCGACGCTCGCCTTCTGACCCAGATCCTGGAAAACCTGATGTCCAACGCGATCCGGTATACCCATGAGGGCTTCGTAAGACTGAGGTGTCGGCACGGCCAAGCGGGCATTCGCATCGAAGTAATGGACACTGGTCTGGGAATACCGCCGGATGAATTGGGCCAGATATTCGACGAGTTTCATCAGGTCGATTCGGGCAGCTATCGGCCAGAGGGCCTTGGGCTGGGCTTGTCAATCGTCAAGCGCACCGCCAAGTTGTTGGGGTGTTCTGTCGACGTCAGGTCTTCGCCGGGGGAAGGTTCATCTTTTTTTGTCGACGTGCCGGAGGGCACTGAATCAAGCATCCAGCCAGTGGCGACAGACGATAAGCCTCTGCAAACCGCGAAAGGCGGGCGAATACTTATCGTCGATGATGAGACCAGCGTGGTCGACGCAACCTGCATGCTGCTTGAGATGGAGGGTTTTGATGTCGTCTCGGCGGCATCAATCGACCAGGTAATGGCATCTATTCACGATACGGACATCGCGCCAGACCTGCTGATAACCGACTATCATCTCCGTGGCGGCGAAACCGGGCTGGCCGTGATCCGCGCGGTTCGAGACCGGTTTGATTCAAAGATCCCGGTCATTGTGCTGTCAGGTGACACGTCAAACAGAATCGTCCTCGCTGAACTCGAAGAAACAACGTTTTTTACGAAGCCGGTCGACGTTGACGCACTGCTGGTAGAGGTCCATCGGCTCTTGGGCAACGCTTAACGATCTACTCCGATTGCCGTCCGGACTGAATACCGCTTTGCCGGCCTATTGTCTTTTCGTGTCTTTAAACTTGCCCGGAGCGCACGCTGCGGGCTGCGGCATTTTAAGTGTCGGTTTTCAGCAATACAGGCAATCGGCATCGATACCTATCGATGCCGTAGTACCCGTATCCGAGAAGCTTTAAACTGCTGGCGTCGAAAGCTTTAGCTTGGAGATACATCATGCTCATTGGACGCGTTACCGCCCTGTCCCGATCTTTCGGGTTCACCATCCTGCTCGCCTGCCTGATCGTCAGTCTTTCATCGATCGCGAGCCGTGCGGCGTCGCACGACCATGAGCCAGTCGTTGACGAGCTTCTGAGCCTGCTCGAGAAACGCGCTGATCTGCATACGTCAGTCGACATTGCAATTGAGACGGCTGCGCTGCAGGGAATTAACGACCTGGACTCGTTCACAACCTACCTCGACGAGCTGATCACCTGGATACCGACCGAACGCGAAATCGTCCCACGGGCGCTCGCACTCCATTACATCGTCAACCAGGCGCCGGGAGACAAGCTCAACAACGATGACGAGTTCAGTGCCTGGCTCAAGAATTATGTTGACGCGTGGGGTAAATTTCTCGACACGCCCGCGTCCGCAGCCGGAATCGCTTCATTTGCGTCCATGCCGAACTACAACATCAATGATTATTTCGAGGGCCCCAGCGGCTGGCAGACCTTCAACCAGTTCTTCGCCCGTGAAATGCGCCCCGGCAAGCGACCAATCGCCGAGCCGCGCGACGACACGGTCGTGGTCTCCCCGGCCGACGCGGTCTTCATGGGCCAGTGGCCTATCACCGAGGATTCGACCATCACCATCAAAGGCGTCAACTGGGCCGTTTCCGAACTCCTCGATGGCAGCCCATACGAGGATGAGTTCCGCGGCGGTATTTACATGCACAGTTTTCTCTATATCGATGACTATCACCGCTACCACGTGCCGGTTGGCGGCGAGGTCAAGGAAATCCGCAACATCAGCGGCCGGGTCTACCTGGACGTCGGACGAAATCCCGACGGCTCGTTCGATGTTATTGACGGCGACACGTATCAGTTCAACCAGGAACGGGGGCTGATCGTTATCGATTCACCAGAGTTAGGTCTTGTGGCTGTGCTGCCTATCGGAATGTCTTACGTCTCTTCGGTAAACCTGACGCCCGAGCTGGGCGCGGTGCTGCAGAAAGGCGATGAGTTTGGCTATTTCATGTTCGGCGGCTCCGATGTCGTCGTTTTGTTCCAGGATAAAAACGTGGTTCTTGATGCCGAGATCGGCAGGAAATACCTGCAGGGGCAGCGCATTGGCCAGATGCAGTAGCTGCAGGCAAGACGGAGAACAAATGCAGTGTCTGATGTAACTTGCCTGCAGATCGACGCGTTTGCTGATCGGCCGTTCGTCGGCAATCCGGCGGCCGTGTGCCTGCTCCACGAAAGTCGCAGCGAACATTGGATGCAGGCCATCGCCACCGAAATGAACCTGTCGGAAACGGCGTTCGTCCGGCCTCTCGACGACGACTACGAGTTACGCTGGTTTACGCCAACGATCGAAGTGGATCTATGCGGACATGCAACTCTCGCTGCGGCGCATGCGCTCTGGAGCGAAGGAATGCTTGAGCATGACGAGGAAATTCGCTTCCACACGCGGAGTGGTCTGCTCCGTTGCGGCCTGAATGGTGACCTGATCGAACTCGACTTTCCCGCCACGCCCGTCAAGCCATGCGATTCGCCGTCGGGCCTGTGCGAGGCTCTCGGCATTCAACCCCTTTTTTCCGGGCGCTCCCGATTCGATGCGCTGGTCATGGTCGAAACCGAACAAGCCCTCCGCGCTCTGCGACCCGATTTTCGTTTGCTTGAGGAGATCCCTGTCAGGGGAGTCATCGTGACGAGTCCAGCTGATGAGCCTCAGTTCGACTTCGTCTCCCGGTTCTTTGCTCCGGCAGTCGGCGTCAATGAGGACCCCGTTACAGGCTCTGCTCACTGCGCGCTGGCGCCCTTCTGGGCTGAGCGGCTCGGTAAGACTGAGATGCTCGCGTACCAGGCGTCTGTGCGCGGCGGCATTGTTCGAGTCCGGGTCGCCGGAGACCGGGTGATACTGGGCGGCCATGCCGTCACGGTACTCAAGGGATTACTCCGAACACCTGGTTAGGCCTGTGCCGCCACTGAATGTCCCGGCTCAGGTTCTGCTGCCGATCCGGCAGCCCGATCGCTCGCCGCGGCAGCCTGAAAAAATGGTGGGCGATACCGGTCTCGAACCAGTGACCTCTGCAATGTGAATGCAGCGCTCTCCCAACTGAGCTAATCGCCCACGCAATGCAAGTAGTTTACATGAGGTTTGCTTGCTCCAGTAGCAGGTACTCAGTCCGGCAGTTTAAAGGGGTTTATAGAGGGCAATTGCCGGCGAGGCGCAGGTCTTTGCCGCCTGACGGACCAGCATCTCACTTCTTCGCCAGTCGCTTTCTTCCGGGCATTCGGCTGCTTGATTCATAAAACGTCGATGCCCGTGCCATCTATCGGATGTAACTCGTGTCGTGCCCGTATTTTTTGAGCTAGCGCTGTTACGTTATTCTGCACTTCTACCGAATTGCCTCGATCAGGCGCTGTTGCGACTCCGCTCGAATCCACTCGTGGTGCTATCATTGCACCACCGGACGGCCACAGGGCCCGCTGCCGGGACTCGGCTGACGCGTATCTTCTACGTCGCATCCGACGAGTCGCTGGTCAGCGTTAAAAACAAACCAGGAGTCGATCAATGTCCACCCGTCTTGACCTGTCCAAGCTCAGCGTTATGGACGCCCTCGATCTCGCGAAGCTGATCGAGATGGAGGCGTGCCACCGCTACCAGATGTTTGCCTCCCAGCTCGGCCGCACCGGCGGCTACGATGCCGGAGCTTTCTTTACGACAATGGCCGAGAACGAGGCCAAGCATGGTCAAGAGCTGGAGGCCCGGCGCAAGGCTCTGTTCGGTGATACCCCGGCACGCCTGACGCTAGACGACCTGTTCGATGTGGAGGCTCCGGAAATGGGGGCGCCGCACCGCGGGATGTCCACCGTCCAGGCGTTCGAGGTCGCGCTCGCCGCGGAGAAAAAGGCCTACGACTTCTACGACATGGCCTTGCCCGGCGTCACCGATTCGGAAGTTCGGGATCTGTTCACCGAGCTTCGCGACGAGGAAACCGAGCACGTCAACATGCTCCAGGAGGCCCTGGCCAAGCTACCGTCGAGCGCCAGCGTCGAGGTCGAGTTCGACGTCGACGAGACTCCCTTCCTTTAGAACAAGGTTCGTGCTTCATGGAGCCTGCCCGTCACCGAAGGGTCGGGTGCGAAGCAGCCATGACCGTTCCGATGCGGTGAACACGACAATCTTTCGTATCGCCAGCCAGAAGGATCGTCGGACATGCCTACCGTTGTGGAACAGGTATACGGCGTGCCTGCACCAGGCACGCCCGGCCGTAAATGTGCCGACGCTTCTTACACGAGGTCGATCAGCTGCGTCATGATGCGAGCAGCATCAGTTTCGGGCCAAAGTACTACCTCAACGCGATCGTGGCAGTTTTGGGTCATTAATGGCCGTTCGGCCTTGGTTTCGCCGATTGCCCGCCTCCCGATTAAGGGATATTCAACCAGGCGGCAAAGTGAACGTCTGAAGGGCTGCTATCGGCCAGAGGCGGTCATCCATTGAGCTGGTAGTTCCGAACTCTGGCGATGTGGCGGCTGTAGGCGAGGATCAGGCTTTCAATCTGGCGCTATAGACCGACCAATTCAGCGTGAACGCCTTCACTCTTGACCCTTACGAGAATGTCGCTCGATTTTACTTGCTTGGGATCATAAACAACTGTGATCAGGTGAGGCTGGTCATCCCGGTTACATGCGCTAACGACACCACCTATTCTATGAATGTGATCCTCAAGGGTTGTCAACTGGTCAAGAGGTAGCGTTTCATCAATATGAACAATAACATCCGCGAGATTAGTACTCATGATGTCCTCCTTACGAGGGAAGAATCGGATTGCGGCAGCCCGGCGATCCGGGTGTCCTTCGTGGCAGCGAGTGTCACGGAGGAAGTGAGGACCCGTGGCTTTGCGTCTCTGGCTTTCGCCAGATTTGCCTTTTTCATACATAGAGTGTGATCCCTTCCCGGAAACAGTCAATTCTGGAAAATACGAAGGGATGTCTGATTTGGCTCAATAGCGGTCGTTTAGACCGAGGATCGCCGACTGGTCGTTTCAGGGCGGTTAGCGGGACGTTCAGCCTGGTCTAACGGCAGGTTTCACCGATACCGGACCTGCAACTAGCCAGAAAAGCGGATTTATTAAGGGCTGCTTTCGGCCAACGCGGGCATTAAAGCAGCCCTTGGTACTATTAATCGCCGAGTGTCGGCTTTGTAGTGAGCAGACATCGGATCAGGCGGAATGTCTGCTCACCACCACTAACGGACCATCGAACTATTGAATTCCAGAGTCGGAGACTTGTGCGAGCCGAGCTGTGACCTTTTGTTCTCCTATCCCGTTCAACCGCCACAAAAGGAACATGCCCCAAGCCAGCGCGATGGTGCCGGCGAACAGCATGCCGGTGACCATCTGTTCAACGTTCTCAAATGTCTGGCTCACGCCACCGTTGGCGGATATCGCAAAAATATCAAACACCGCATGAACCGCAATAGGTAACACAATCGATACATCACGGGCCCGCGCAACAGCGAATATGACACCCAACGCGAAAGCAAAGTAAACCTGAGAGAGAATCACGGCTGGATGGATTTCGGTTATAAGGCCTGCCAGATGCATCGCCCCAAATGAACCGGCTGACACAAGTACCAGGTATCGCACAGGTAACATTCGAAACCAGTGAAAGACCAGGCCCCGAAACATCAACTCCTCACTGATACCAACGGCGACGCATAAAACAAGAATTTTTGCCGCGTCCGTAACACTGGGCAAGTTCAAAGGGCCAAGCCAGATCAGGCCGAGAATCAACGCTATTGGCCAGTACAAGGGCAGCGTTCGCCAGTTTACTTGCGCTACCAGGCCTGCCTGCCGGTGCATACCCCTGCTGAGTACAGCGCCGAGCAGCAATATAGCAAACAGCCATTTGTTAAAAATTAAATAGTCAAGCTCAGCCGTGAGGCCCAGCAGTGGCCGCAACTCGGACGCAAACAGCGAGTACACGAGAACCGAGAGCATCATAATAGCAAGCAAGATCAACGGCTTAGAAAATATTCTCATTTTTTGCACCTATTTAATGTAACCGAGCGTTCACAATAGCAAATCATTATGTTATTGTAAACCACTGTTCACATATGCCACAGGTTGAACCTTGAAAATGACTATCGAGTTAGTCCACACACCCAAGCAGACGCGTTCACAGGATACCCAGGAGAGAGTGCTGCGGGCACTGGAAGAAATGTTGAGCGAGCGCTTTTTCGAGCAGATCACAATTCGCGACCTGGCTGCTCGGACTGGAGTTTCAAGTGGCACGATTTACCGGCGCTTTAAGGATAAGGAGGCTCTGCTCCCGGTGTTATACGAGCGTTTTGATCACATGATGGATGAGTGGGCAACAGAGTTTTGGGACGACTTTAGTCTGGATACTGAACGACGCGTAGCTCCACGGTTAAGGCATCTGGTTGGCAAGCATTTGGACTTCTACAAGACGCATGCTCCGATCTTGCGTACCGTATATTTGTACATGCGCCTGCATGGAGAACTTAGCCTCACAGATATTGACGAGAAACGCCAATCCTCATATCAGCACATGCTGGAGCCCGTGTTCGCAGCCTTGGCAAGTGAAGAACAAGTCGAGCCGAGCGCTGATCAGGTGAGGCTTTTTCTCTTGCTGCTGCTCAGCAGCATCAATGAGCGCACGTTGTTTGGTGATCTTAAACCCGCGCGCACTCTGCAGATTGACGATGAAACGTTTGTCACGGAGTTAACAGCCGCGCTGTACGCATATCTGAGTATGGGCTATAAGTGACGAACAGGCCTGGAACTACTTGAACCAGCCTGTTTGCAGCGTCGGGTTCCGGCGGAGTGCTGCTTTACGACTACTCGACCAGTTCGTCCAGGTACTTGGGAAACGGGGCTACAGGTAAAAAAAGTTATTTATTACCTAACGCCACACTTTGACGCATTAGATAAAGCGCTTCGACCGGAACTCAAGATCTTATTGGAGGGCTGCAAGAAGAGAACACTTAGCATGCAGCAAATGTGCGCAAGGTGTCATAAGCAGACCTTAGATCTGATAATAGCCGAATGTGGGCTTTTGCGTGGTAAGCGGACACGCGACCCGCGCTACTGTCTGCTTTCCCCCAATAGCGGATTTTCAGAAAGCCTGAAATTACTCGAAATCAGCGGCAGCTATCAGCCAATAGCAGTCGGTCCATCATGACGCAAGCTGTTGCGATCAACTGGTTGCATCTTGAGACCATGCGTAATCCATCTGTCGCGCGGTTCTTCTCGCCAGGTCGATACCGAACAGTTTATCCACGATTGAGAGGCTCATATCAATGCCCGCGGATATGCCCGCGGATGTTGTTATCGGCCCATCCTCTACCCACCTGACGTCTTCTGACACTATGAGATTTGGATAGCTGCTCCGCAACGTGTGGATATCGTCCCAATGTGTGGTCACAGTCCGTCCATCCAGTAAGCCAGCCTCTGCCAGAAGAAATGCGCCGGTACACACGGACGCCAGGTACGGGCCAGTAGCCGCCTGCTCCCTGATCCAGTCGATAATTCGTTTTTTGCGGAGTTCATTCATGTGAACACCGCCCGGGATTATCAGCAAGTCAATCTTTGGGTGATGCTCTATCGAAAAATCGGGCTTGACGGTGAAACCGCTACGGGCGACAACCAACTGGCCGGTCTCTCCGATAAGAAAGATGTGAATATCGGCTTCATCATCGAGCCGAGATGCCGTCGAAAACACCTCGAACGGCCCCGCAAAGTCGAGCACTTCGGCACCATCGTAGACATATATACCAGTGTTAATCGTTAGTCCCTCGTTCGATAAATGATCGCGACGATGTACAGGATGACAGCTACGCTAACGAGCAGCGGAGAAGAACTTCCGCATTGCGTGATGCGCAGTCCTTCGGGCCCAGTGTAGCTGAATGCCCGGTATCGATTGACAAAGCGGGCATTCAGCCTGGGGGCAAGCGGCTATTTTCTATCACTAAACAGACAGGGTGGACGGCAATCAGCCGGCAGGAGGCCTAACAGCTTTCTACGCCTCAACACTTCCACACTCCCGTCCGAAAAAGAGACATCCTCGGAACCCATTTCCTTCATAAGTCCTGCTCCTCTCGCAGCATTTTCCCGGGTTTGGCAGGTTGTAACTGCTTGCCGCGAGCGATCTTGAAATCGCGATCAGAATTCCAGTTCCAGCTCTACCTCTGTTGCTGTGATCGTCGTGGTAGACGACTCCACGCCTTCTGCCTTGACCAAAGAATTGACGCCAA
>JAACFB010000064.1 GCA_009937615.1 Gammaproteobacteria bacterium
TCTCCGCGTTACCGTTCGACTTGCATGTGTTAGGCATGCCGCCAGCGTTCAATCTGAGCCAGGATCAAACTCTTCAGTTTAAAGCTTTGAGCTTTACTAAAGAACGCGATCCCCAAACTACTAGATTTCACTTGGTTCTCACGTTGATTTTGCCAATGCAAATTCCAACGCGAGCACCCACACAAATTATCTGTTTAAGTTGTTAAAGAACGGGCCTCATTTTCACGAGGCAGACCCACAATTATACAGGCGAAGCGGGGCCGTTGAACAGCCCTAGTAGCCTGCGAACGTCTGATTGGGGGTCTACTGAGGGACACCGTACCCTCAGGCAGCGGGGCATTATAGCGACACGGCCTCCCCCGTCAACCGGTATTTGAAACTTTTTGACCGCCCGCCCCGGGTCACGCCCAACACATCGCCCAGGATCTGGCCGAGACGCCGAAAAGTCCTTATTCCTCGGGGAAAAACCCCCATTTCGCCTGCCCGGGCCGGTGGCGACATTTCAGGCTCCGGTCCCGAGTCGGCGGGTCAAATGACCTCGCAGAGACTCGCGCATGACAAACTGCGCAAAATCCTGGCGATCGGGGCGCGGTCTCAGACCCCGTTTGGGCAGCGTCGGCCGCCGCGGAAAACTGATTTCCCGGATCCGTGGTTACGGGTTCCGAAATGCGCAGTGTCCCGGGCGATTGAGCGGCTCCGTGATCGGCGTCTGACGACCGCTGGGCCGTCCTTGGATTCGCGGGATCCGGCCGTGGGGCTGGATATTGCCAGGGGCCCGGAGGAAGACGTGTTTTACATTCAGGCGGGCAGCGCGTGGAGGTGGCCGCCGAGTAGCGGCACCGGAGCCCGAGATGCCCGTTCGCACATCGGTCTGGCAAGTCGGGGAGTTTGAACGCGTCTGTCCATCTTCCCGCGCAGGTCTTTATTGTCGCGTGGCCAACCAGTCGTTGAATTCAGTGGACCTCAGCAGGCCTGCGAGCCCCTGGTCGCGCTGCAACGCCTCGGTCCCCAGCTCGTGGCCAAACCGCGTCTCGAGTTGCTGCAAGGCCTCGACCGCGCCCGAAAAGTCCTCCAGTGCCGTGCGCGCACGCAACGCAGACCACCAGGCGAGCTCAAGCCCGGCTTCCAGCTGCAAGGCCTTGTTCGCATGCGCGTTAGCATCGCCAGCATTGCCATTCACCAATGTTGCAGCCGATAAGCGTGCCTCCATGGCCGCATCGTCAACATCGAGTCGATCATAAAGCGCGAACAGCGACTGCAGGGCCTCTTCGTATTTCCGGGCCGGAAAATAGTAGTCAAGCAGCATCAGCGTATAGAGCGGCTCCTCCGGATAATAGTCAGCCATCTGCATCAAGGCCGTTCGCGTCATGCGCCGATTCCTGATCTGCTTCATCAGCTGCACGCTGGTCAGCACGACGACGCGCTGTCTGCGCAGGCGCTCATCGAGACCGTTGATAATCTCGACGTAACGCTGAGCCTGCCGATCTCGCGCAGCTTTCAGGAGCTCTGTGAACTGGAACAGATCAGATTCGCGGACATCCGGGAAATCAATGAGTTTGCGAATGGCCGGTTTGCTCGGCGCCGCCTGGATAAGCGACATGCCAATGCCGTCGGTAAACCGTTCGCCACGCAGGAAGTCAACCCAGTCAACAATGAAAAGCCGATCTTTCTCATCGAGCAGCAAGTCATACTCGTGGTAACCGAACTGGAAATCCGGCAGGTCGAACCGGACGACGGCTCGACCGCGGCTGCCGCGCGACTGGACGCCGAGCAGGGTCGCCCTGAGGCCTTCCATGCCCCCGGGGAAAGCGGATTGGATCATGCCGTCGAAACTGAACTCGAGATTCTCCCGAAACTGCCGTTTGACCCTCTGATCGATCAGCCGCAGGCCAAAAATTCGATCGACAAAATCCGCCTGGTCGATCGAGGCGATAAACCTGTCGGCCGAGCCGGAATTCAATTCATTGACGATGTCTTCCATGCCGGCCTGAAACAGCGCCTGTCGCGCAAGCTCCTGCTCTTCCGCTGTTTGGGCGAATGCCGGTGTCGCGCACAGCAGGAAAGCTGTGATCAGGAGGTTTTTGCTGACCTTAATCACTGCCATGACTCCCGCCTGTGACGGCTCGTTGAGAGAGCTTGGACGCGTAAAACGTCTGCAGATTCCATCTTACGTCACGCTGACCCTGGAGAACTTGCGCTTGCCAACCTGGTAGACGCAGGTACTGCCCGCATCGACAACCAGCGCGCGGTCGTCTATGCGCACGCCATCGATTCTTACAGCGCCTTGCTTGATCATCCGGAACGCTTCGGAGGTACTCGTGACAAGCCCGGCAGCCTTCAAAAGGTGTGCTATGCCCAGCTGTCCGTCACTGCTCTCCAACGTCAACTCGGGCATGTCTTCAGGCATCGCGCCCTGCTGAAACCTGGCGATGAATTCGTCCTTTGCCTCGGCAGCCGCTGCTGGGCCGTGGAACCGCTCGACGAGCTCCGACGCCAACTCGAACTTCGCGTCGCGCGGGTTCAGTCCCTCTGTGACGCGGCGGCCAAGTCCTGCAATATCATCGATCGACCGAAAACTCAGCAGCTCGAAGTAACGCCACATGAGTTCGTCTGACACGGACATCAATTTGCCGAACATCTCCCCCGGTGCGTCCGTGATGCCGACGTAGTTGCCGAGCGACTTCGACATTTTCTGAACGCCGTCGAGGCCCTCGAGCAATGGCATCGTCAACACGACCTGTGGGTCCTGCTCGAAGTCCTGCTGCAGCTGGCGCCCTACGAGCAAATTGAATTTCTGGTCCGTACCGCCGAGTTCGACGTCGGCCCCGAGAGATACCGAATCGTAACCCTGCACAATGGGATACAGGAACTCGTGAATCGATATCGGCTGGCCGCTCGTATATCGCTTGTTGAAATCGTCACGCTCTAACATGCGGGCAACAGTGTGATGCGATGCCAACTTGATCAGTCCGGCCGCATCCATCTTTCCCATCCAGGTCGAATTAAATTCGATGCGCGTCGTATCCGGGTCAAGAATCTTGAAGATCTGCGCCTCGTAAGTCGCTGCGTTCGCCTTGATCTCCTCGGGCGACAGCGGGGGGCGCGTGGTGTTCTTGCCCGACGGATCGCCAATCATCCCCGTGAAGTCGCCGATCAGGAAGATGATCTCGTGGCCGAATTCCTGAAACTGGCGCATCTTGTTGATAAGGACGGTATGGCCGATATGCAGGTCGGGCGCCGTCGGGTCGAACCCAACCTTGACGCGAAGCGGCCGCCCGAGCTTGAGCTTTGCCTCCAGGCCACCCTCGGGCAACACTTCATCGGCGCCGCGGCCCAGTTCTGCTAGTTGCTGCTTTATGTTTGTCATGAAAGTCTGTCGATGCTATTCGCAGCGGAACTGTAGCATTCTCGGCGCGCGATGAAAGCCCGCATACGTACTACCAAAGAAATCTTTTTTAACACCATGACTTATAACACTTTTCTTTGACCTCGATAAATCCTCACGGTAGAGTAGCGCCTTCGAGCAACGGGGGTCGCCGACTTGCATCGTCAAGCCAGTCCACTGCTACACGATTACAAGCCAGCCAGCACCACGGAACCCAATAAATCGAGGGCCTTCAAGTGGTTTGCGGTCGGTCTCGGTTTGCCGCTGCTCGGACTCGCCCTGATTTCGACGCTTGACGCCCCGAACAAAGCGATCGAACCTGCGTCGGATGCGCCGGTGATGACAGCCATCGAGGGCGAAGCAATCAGTCCCGTCGAAACTGCCGGCGACGCGGTGTTCAGCCCTACGCCGCTTGTGTTGGCACCCGAACCCGAGTTCGAATCACTGACCCTGACTATTCGATCCGGTGATACGCTGGATCAGCTGTTTCGCAAACACAATCTCGATCTCGGTCATCTCACCACGATCGCCAGCCTCGAGGAGGCGAGTCAGCGGCTTCGTAAAATCAAGCCTGGCGACGTTTTCGAAATCACGCATGACAACGGCAAGCTCGTGAGCATGTACTCCGCGTTGAGTCTCACGAGTGCGCTGCGAATCAACCGTGAGGAAACGGGCTTCAGCGCCCAGCTCATCGAACGCCCGATCGAAAAACGCAAACGCAACGGCCACGGCGTTATCCAGACGTCGCTTTTTGAGAGTGCGGCCGAGGCCGGAATGTCAGACAAAGTCATCATGAACATCGCCGGAATTTTTGCATGGGACGTCGATTTCGTGCTCGACATACGCAGCGGTGACAGTTTTTACGTGCAGTACGAGGAGATATGGCAAGACGGCGAGTTCATCACTGACGGCGAGATTGTCGCCGCAGAGTTCAACAACGACGGCAGCACCCATCGCGCCATCCGGTTCGTGGACGACTCGGGGCGCACGGACTACTTTACGCCGGGCGGGCACAGCGTCCGCAAGGCGTTCATTCGAGCTCCCGTGGACTTCACGCGCATCAGCTCCAATTTCAATCCACGCCGTCGTCATCCGATACTCAATACGATTCGCGCACATCGCGGTGTCGACTATGCAGCACCGCGCGGCACGCCGATCAAGGCGTCAGGTGACGGCAAGGTCATTTTTCGCGGGGTCAAATCCGGCTATGGCAATGCCGTGATCCTGCAGCATGGCGGCAACATCACGACACTGTATGCGCACATGTCGAAGTTCGCGGCAAAAGCGCGGGTTGGCGCGCGGGTGCGGCAAGGCCAGACCATCGGCTACGTTGGCAAGACCGGGCTTGCCACCGCAAATCACCTGCACTACGAATATCGTGTCAGTGGCGTGCATCGCAACCCGCGGACCGTTGAATTGCCGAAAGCCGACCCGATTGCCGAAAAATACCGTGAGCGATTTCTCGCAACGACCGCGCCGATCCTGGAAGAACTCGAACGCTTCAAAAGCACCAAGCTCGCAACCGTTGCATTCGCTGACCAGTAGCCGGCCGCCGCAACTGCAATGGGTGACTTGTACATCGGCCTGATCTCCGGCACGAGCATGGACGGTATCGACGCCGCATTGGTCGAATTCGAACAGGCGTCACTGAATGTTCTTAAAACTCATCAGTATCCCTATTCAGATGCGCTGCGCTCGCGGCTGATACGCGCCATTCGCGATCCCGTGACGTGCACTGTCGACGAGGTTGGTGCCCTGCACCGCTGGACCGGGGAAAGTTTTCGCGACGCCGCCAATGCACTGTTGGCGGCCTCCGATGTCGCAGCAACGGCCATTACGGCAATCGGCAGCCATGGCCAGACGCTGCGTCACCAACCGAATGCAGAGCACCCGTTTTCTCTGCAACTCGGTAATGCTGCCGTCATCGCCGCAGGTACAGGGATAACGACAGTAGCCGATTTCCGCAGTGCCGACATTGCGCTGGGCGGACAAGGGGCTCCGCTCGTTCCCCCGTTTCACGAGTGGCTGTTTGGTCGTCCCGGCACGGATCGCTGCATATTGAACGTCGGCGGAATCGCCAACGCGACGATTCTGCATGGCGATGGCCGGCAAACGCTCGGCTTCGATACGGGACCCGGCAACACGCTTCTCGACGCATGGATGCGCAAGCACAAGGACGAGCCGTTTGACCGCGACGGCCAGTGGGCGGCCTCGGGCACCGCTGATGATGAATTACTGCAACGACTGCTGGCAGATCCGTACTTCGCCGCATCGGCGCCAAAGAGCACCGGCCTCGAGTACTTTAATCTCGACTGGCTCGACGCGGTCGGCGTCGACGGAATCGATCCGGCTGACGTACAGGCGACGCTTTGTGCATTAACCGCTGCGGCCAGTGCCGATGCGATTCGCTTGACAGCGTGCGAGGCCACGGAGGTGCTCGTTTGCGGTGGTGGTGCGCACAACAGCGAACTGATGCGACTTCTCGATGCGCAGCTGCCGGGCGTCGCGGTCATGTCGACGGCCGCCGCGGGGATTGATCCCGACTGGGTCGAGGCCGCAGCGTTTGCCTGGCTCGCGATGCGCCGCATGCAGGGCCTGCCTGGCAACCTGCCTGCCGTCACCGGGGCCCGTAAAGCCACACTGCTCGGAGCTGTTTACCGGTCGGGCTGAAACGAGCTACCGGTAACAAATTTCCCGCCCGCTCATTGCTATACTATCGGGCCGGACACAAGCGAGACCTTCCGTGGACGCACCCGCTTTACCCCCTGCAGAACGGTATATCAATCGTGAGCTGAGCCAGTTCGAGTTTAACAAACGAGTATTGGCGCAGGCGCTCGACCCGGAAATACCGTTGCTGGAGAGGCTTCGTTTCCTCTGCATTACCTGTACCAATCTTGATGAGTTTTTCGAGATTCGCGTTGCTGCTCTGAAACAGCACATCGAGATCGGCACGGCAACGATCGGCCCGGAAAAACTGTCGGCTCAACAGGTTTTCGACGCCCTGCGACACGGCATGCTGGGTGTCGTGCAGCAGCAGTACCAGCTTTTGAACGAAGTACTGTTTCCGGAACTGGCGGCCGCCGGCGTAAGGTTTGTGCAAAGCGAGCACTGGACACCGGAGCAGCGGCAATGGCTGCGCGAGTACTTCTTCGAGCAGGTCGTTCCCGTCCTGACGCCGCTGACCTTCGACCCATCGCGCCCGTTCCCGAGGATTCTCAACAAGAGTCTCAACTTCATCGTGCGGCTGCATGGCAAGGATGCTTTCGGCCGTCGCCGTCACCGCGGCATGGTGCAGGCTCCGCGATCCCTGCCGCGTGTCATCCGTCTCCCTGAACACCTCAGTACTCCGGGGTGCCACGATTATGTGTTTCTATCGTCGATTATTCGCGTCCATGTCGAGGAGCTTTTTCCCGGACTGAACGTAGATGGCTGTTACCAGTTTCGCGTTACACGCAACAGCAACCTGTATGTCGATGAAGAAGAGGTCAGCGATCTCGTGCATGCGCTCGAAGGCCAGCTCGAGGCTAGCCGCTACGGCGCGGCGGTGCGGCTGGAAGTGAGCCATCAGTGTCCTGAGGACCTCCAGCAATTCCTGCTCGACCACTTTCGCCTGCAGGCGCATGATTTGTACCTGGTCGACGGGCCGGTCAATCTGAATCGGCTGGCAACAGTGTGCGATATCGAAGACCGGCCGGAGCTCTTTTATCCTCCGTTCAAGCAGGGCCTGCCGGACGAAATTCGATCCGATGAGAGCATTTTCTCGTTATTGTCGAAAAAAAATGTACTGATGCACCACCCTTATCAGTCGTTCGCACCGACAATCGAGTTCATCAGCGCGTCAGCAGCAGACGCCGACGTGCTCGCAATCAAGATCACACTTTACCGGACCGGCGCCGACTCGCCGATCGTCGATCTGCTGGTGAATGCGGCACGAGCCGGCAAGGAAGTCACCGTGATCATCGAACTCATGGCACGATTCGACGAGGCGGCAAACATCTCGCTTGCAAACCGTCTGCAGGAAGCTGGCGCACATGTCGTTTACGGCCTCGTCGGTTACAAGACACACGCAAAGATGACGCTCGTCGTGCGGCGCGAATCGGGCAAACTCGTCCGCTATGTGCATCTTGGTACCGGAAACTATCACCACGCGACGACTCGCGTTTATACGGACTATGGCTATATGAGCAGCAGTGCGCGTCTTGGCGAAGACGTACACAAGATGTTCATGCAATTGACGAGCCTGACCGAAGCCCGCGACCTCAACAGAATGCTCGCATCACCCTTCAATCTGTACGATGCGCTGATAGCCAAAATTGACCGCGAAGCGACGATAGCGAGAGACGGCGGGGAGGGACGCATCATCGTCAAAGTTAACTCGCTCAACGAGCCCGGCATAATCGACGCTTTGTACCTGGCATCCCAGGCGGGGGTGCAAATCGATCTGATCGTGCGGGGCATCTGTTCGCTGCGACCCGGCGTGCCCGGCCTTTCCGAAAACATACGGGTGCGGTCGATCGTGGGCAGGTTCCTGGAACACTCGCGTGTCTACTATTTTCGCAATGACGGCAAAGAGGAATTCTATTGCTCGAGTGCCGACTGGATGGAACGAAACCTGTTACGCCGCAACGAGTCGTGTTTCGAGATTCGCCAGAAGCGATTGACCGATCAGATCCGCGCCGATCTTGAACTTTTCCTGGCAGACAATTGCGAGGCCTGGATGCTGCATGGGGATGGCACGTACGAGCGGTTGACGCCCGGTAACGACACGCCTGTCTCGGCGCAGGAAACTTTTCTCCGCACGCTCGCGGCGCCTAGCTGAAAGCCAGCTCGTAACCAATTTCCTGCAAAAAGACCTGCTCGCGCTCGAGATCAGCGACCGTCAGCGGATTCGACTGCAGCCAATCCGGGTCCAGGCGCAGCTGCAGAGACTGCTCGCCCACGAGTAATACGATCGGCGGCAAGTCCACGGTGCTGCGACTGCGATTCAATAACACGGCCAGGCGCAAGAGCATCGCGAGCCGCAACGCTTTGACGCGCCAGGCTCGCGGCAGCTGTTTTTGCAAACTCACGTTCACCTCGTGGCGCTGGCTGTAGATCAGAAAAGCCAGAAAACGCTGCTCGGCGCGCGGGAATCCCGGCAGGTCGGCATGTTCAGCGATATACGCACCGTGCCGCTGAAACTCATTGTGTGAAATGTCCAGACCGATTTCATGAAGCCGCGCCGACCATTCGAGTATGTCTCGGCTCAGCTCGTCTTCGAGCTGCCAGAATTCAGCGCACTGCTCGAGCAGCATGACCGCCGTAGCTGCAACTCGCTGCGACTGTGCTTCGTCAACGTGATAACGGGACGCCATCGCCGCAACGCTTCGCTCGCGCGCGTCTTCGTGCTGCAGACGGCCAAGCAGGTCATACAGGAGTCCCTCGCGAAGGGCGCCATCAGACACATGCAACGCATCGACCCGCAAGGCAGTAAACAGTTCGGCGAGTATCGCAAGTCCGCCGGGCCAGACCTGGGCGCGCCGCTCCGAAAGACCACGCAGTTTGAGTGTCTCTATCGAATCGAACTCCAATACGCATTCGATCAACTTTTCTACCGCATCAAGGGTCAGCGCGTGGGCCTCGATGAAGCTCAACTCGCTAGCAACGCACTCCGTTGCGCGTATCGTGCCGGAGGTCCCGATCGATTCGATGCTCTGCGAATTGCGAAAGAAAGCCTTGACTGGACGAAGCTCGAGCCGGGCCGCCACTCGCGCCTTTTCAAAGGCATGCCGGGAAATAACACCGCCACCAAAGAAGCGTTCGGTCATTGACACGCAGCCGAGATGAACGCTCTCCAGTGCACGAGGTTCCGGACCCTGACCAAGAATCAACTCCGTGCTGCCGCCGCCGATATCAAGCACAAGCCGCATGCCATCGTTTGGCGGAAGGCTATGGGCGACGCCCTTGTAAATCAGTCGCGCCTCTTCAATACCCGAAATCACTTCGATCGGGTGGCCGAGCGCAACTTCCGCTTCGGTCAGGAACTTCGAGTCCTCATGAACCCTGCGAATCGTGCTTGTGCCAGCGGCGCGAACACTGCCCGCATGCATGTCGCGCAGGCGTTCGCCGAATCGCGACAAACAATCGAGCGCCCTGGAGCGGGCGGCCTCGGAAAGATCACCTTTTGCAGACAGGCCCTCGGCGAGCCGCACCGTTTCGCGCAGCCGATCGATGATTGCGAGCTGCCCGTGCCGCAGCTCGCCGACGATCATGTGAAAGCTGTTCGATCCAAGATCGACAGCCGCTATGACCTCCGAGAATGTATCAGACGGTGAAGGACTGGCCGCAGCCACAGGTGGTTGTCGCGTTCGGATTCCGAATGATGAACTGCGCCCCTTGCAAGTCCTCTTTATAGTCAATCTCTGCGCCCATCAGATACTGGACGCTCATTGGGTCGATGACGAGCGTCACACCCTGGTTCACAACCTGGCTGTCACCTTCCTCGATTTCCTCATCAAATGTGAAGCCGTATTGGAATCCGGAACAGCCGCCACCTGAAACGTATACCCTGAGCTTGAGCTCGGGGTTCTGCTCTTCCGCGATCAATTCACCAACCTTGGACGCCGCTGCGTCCGTGAAGACGATCGGCGGTGGCGGCGGCGCGTTACCAACCGTGGGTAATTCCGTTTGCATATCCTTCACCCTGTTAACCTGTAGTTAAGAAGCCTCTGCGGCCAGCGCCGCCGAATTGTCGAGGCGAGTTGTCTGTTCAAGCAAAGCTGGTCCTTCAGGCTGGTGAACAAGCTTGCCATTGATCTCGGCGCCAATGGCCATTTCGATCAGATTGTAATACACATTCCCAATGACCCGCGCCGTTGGGCCAAGTTCCACGCGCTGACTCGCAAAGACGTCTCCGCGAACGATACCGTGCAGCACGACGTAAGGCACGGTAACGCCACCTTCAATGTGGCCGTCTTCACTGACGCTGAGCGCTGAATTACTGTCGACTTCCGCGCTGACGTTACCCCTTACAGTACCATCAATATGACAGCCGCCAGCGAATGTCACGTCTCCGCTGACCTTCGTATTGGGACCTACCAACGTATCAACGACCGTGTGCCTGCGTTGTTTTCGACCAAACATTGACCTCTCCTGAGTGCCGCCCTTCGGCACCCGACTTTTCTTATCCCAGGCGCGAGTCCCAGGAAAAACTCTCTTCGATACTCGAAATTGACCGGGTTGTCGAGCGTACCTCGATATTAATCCGCTCCGGAGTAAATCCGTCCGGCAGTACGATCTCCCGCTCAAAGTCCTGAAAATAACGGAACGAAAACGCCCAGTTCCCGGCTGTTTCCTCGGGCAGCAGCTCCGCGTATGGATAACTCATGGCCATACCGTCCTGTGTCCCCTCGACCGTCAGGTTTACATCTCCGCTCACTTTCCGATCGTGCTGGAGCGACTGCACGAGCACGAGCCGCACATTGTAGACGCGCTCGGCGCTGCTGCGCGACAATTTGAGGTCCTGAACGCGCAGCCCCGAGTTTCCGTCGGCGGGCGAGACGATGCCGCGATAGAACGCGATTGCATCGCTCTGCTCCTGGATCTTCGCCTGCAGCGACATCAGGCTGTCCTCTACCTCCCTGTAGGCCTCCCGGTCGATCTCGCGGTGGGTTTCGAGCAGCACAATCTGTTCCCGCAAAGACTTGATTTCCGCCTGCAGGTCCTCGATGCGGACCTCGAACTGCCGTCGCTCCTGCAGCGCATCGACGATGCTGTAATCCGCCTGGATACGGCCGAATTCGAACACGAGGTAGCCGCAAACAGCGATCAGCAACACGATTCCCGCGCGTTGCGCGATGGTGCGTCTCCGGCTATGCAGCTGCAATGATGCGTTTCGGGCCACGGATGTCGTCGTTCAGGTCAAAGACCTTATGGTACGCGGTGACCCCGGCAAACAGAAGTCAGCAATGGCGCACACCCGCAGGCTATACGTGACGCACTTCACAGCTTTGGGCATGATACGGCCATGGGCAGCTACTATCTCTGGTTGAAAGGCCTGCATATCGCTTTCATGGTGACGTGGTTTGCCGGCTTGTTCTACCTGCCGAGACTGTTCATCTATCACTCCCAGGCGGCCGATGCCTTGAGCCGCGAGAGGTTCTCGGTCATGGAGTTTCGGCTGTTCATGATCATGACCATTGGCGCGGCACTGACCCTGATCTTCGGGCTGGCGTTGCTCGGCGTCAATCACGCACTGCTTGACGTGGGCTGGTTCCGGATCAAGGTGCTGCTGCTCGTGGGCCTGCTCTACTATCATTATCGTTGTTACCGCTGGATCGGAGCACTGAAAACTGCCGAACCAAGCGATGACACACGTTGGCTGCGCTGGTTCAACGAGATTCCCGTGGTTTTCCTGCTCGGCATCATCCTGCTGGCGGTCGTCAAGCCCTAGCGTTGCCAAGGCCCGCGCCGACGTTTTTACAGATCGCTCTCCGTCCGAACGTTCAGCATCTCCGCGATATCCTTATCAAATACGGTGCGCCAGCGATGCGGCCACCAGGTTGGTCGAGGCGGCAGACCGGGAGGATAAACAGTCGACCCAAGTTCATGTAATGCGCGCGCATACACGCGGCGCTTGAAATAGATCACCTCGTTAACCGGGCGCCAGAAATCTACCCAGCGCACCCTGTCAAATTCGGGCTCATCGCAACAATCGAATCGTACGTTGTCGGCCGACGCAAGGAGCTGCAGCATGAACCACCGCTGCTTCTGACCAATGCAAAGCGGCTGACTGCCCCTGCGCACGAACTTGCCCGGCAAGGTGTAGCGCAGCCAGTCCTGCGTGACCCCCAGTAACCTGACGTCGTTCCGCGCCAGCCCGATTTCCTCGCGGAGTTCGCGGAACATGGCATCAACCGGATCTTCGCCGACAAGCATGCCACCCTGCGGAAACTGCCAGCCCTTGTTGCCCTTGCGGCCGGCCAGCAACAGTTTGCCGCTGTTATCCGCCAGAATGATGCCGACGTTGGCGCGGAACCCTTCTGCGTCAATCCAGTCGTTGCCCATAGCAACCGATAGTGAAAACCTAAACTGGCTTTTACTTTACACCAATCCGCTGCGTGATTAGCCTAATCCGCAGGCGCTGCGTCAGCACGTGGCGATTACCGAGGGAGATAGACATATTGGTTATCCGGCGTTCTGCGGCGATCTTTGCCGGACTCATCGTTATCGCGGTCGCCGCCCTGATCTTGGCACTGGCGTCCGGCAGCGCCGACATCAGCTTCGCGGATACGCTCGCTGCGCTGGGCGGCAACGCGACGGCGAAGACGCAGTCCCTCGTCATCGAGCTGCGCCTACCGCGAGCTCTGACGGCCTTCGCGGTTGGCGGTTTACTGGCGGTAGCGGGCGTGCTGATGCAGGTATTGTTGCGCAACCCGCTCGCTGAACCTTACATCCTGGGTAGCTCCGGCGGGGCTGCTGTTGCCGCCCTGCTCGCGATGATGCTCGGCTTCGGCAGCCTTGTTATTGATCTGGCCGCCTTTGGCGGAGCCATGGCGGCCACGCTGCTGGTTTTCTCGATCGCACACGGAACCGGCAGCTGGGCGCCGGCAAGGTTGCTGCTAACAGGCGTCGTGCTGGCGGCCGGTTTCAGCGCCGCGACAACCCTGCTGCTGGCGCTAAGCCCAGAGCAGAATTTACGCGGCATGCTTTTCTGGCTCATGGGCGACCTGAGTTTCGCGTTCGAACCAGCCCGTGTTCTGGTTGTGCTGGCCTTGCTGACCGTTGCGGCAACGCTCGCGGCGCGGCACCTCAACGTCCTCTCACGCGGCGAACTGCAGGCCGCCATCGTCGGGCTTCCCGTAACCGGATTCCGGTACCTCGTATTCGCCGCTGCTGCGCTTGCAACCGCGCTGTCGGTAACAACCGTTGGCGTTATCGGTTTCGTCGGGCTCGTTATTCCGCATCTCATACGCCTGGTGTCGGGAAGCGATCATCGCATTGTCGTGCCCGCATCGGCACTCGCCGGAGGGAGTTTGCTCGTCATCGCCGACACGCTGGCGCGGACCCTCATGGCGCCGCGGCAGTTACCGGTCGGCGCGCTGACGGCGGCGATCGGCGTGCCTTTATTCCTGATCCTGATGAGCCGGAATCGGCCTAGTCACGGATAGCGGCCAGG
>JAACFB010000040.1 GCA_009937615.1 Gammaproteobacteria bacterium
CTTAAGTGGTTGATTATAAAAAAGAGATAGCCGAGGATCGCGGCTCCCGCCCGGCCTCTCCGTGCATCCTGATCTGCACGCTGGATGACGACGATCGCTGCCTCGGCTGCGGCCGGACGCTGGAGCAGATCTCCCGCTGGGCATTGATGAGCAGGGCAGAGCAATGGTCGATTATCGACGAACTGACCGCTCGCGATTCAGTCGAATAACTGTACAATCAGCGCGATGAAACGAGGAAACGCTACGCGATTATCGGTTTTGCTGGCGGTATCGATGTGCCTGAATGCCTGCTCCGCCATGATGATTGGCGGCAGCGGTGTCGGCACTTACGAGGGTGGCAAGGATGAGCGCAATGCCGCGCAGGTTTCCGCGGATTCGGCAATAACGACAGGCATCCTGCGCAAATACGACGCGGACCAGATGATCAGGTCGTTTAACGTCGGAGTAGTTACCGTAGGTGGAAGAGTAATGCTTTCAGGAACGGTTGACAGTTACGCGGCTAGAGAGATGGCAGAGCGGCTGGCCATCGAGACGGACGGCGTGAAATCCGTCGACAATCAGATTCGGGTACAGAATTCAGAATAGAGGTTAACGAGCGTGGATGTAACAGAAAGAATTGAAGAGCAACTCAAGTCACACGATATCCTGTTGTACATGAAGGGGACACCCGATTTTCCGCAGTGCGGATTCTCGGGACAGACGGTTGCTGCACTGAATGCCATCGGTCAGCCTTACGCTTTCTTCAATATCTTTGAAGATGAGGAAATACGCCAGGGCCTGAAGGCCTACTCGAACTGGCCTACGTTTCCGCAGCTGTATGTCAAAGGCGAGCTCATCGGCGGCTCGGACATCGTCGTGGAAATGTACCAGTCCGGCGAACTCAAGAAGCTGCTGGAGAGCATCAAGCAGTAAGCCGACGCGGCCTTTTCTCGGCAGCCTAGAGCGAGGTGTCGTAGACTGACTTGAACCGGTTTACGATTTCGCAAAACAAATCGGCGGTAATCTCGGCATCGTATGCGGCAGAGTGTGCCGACTCCTCATCCCACTCGAAACCGGCCGCCGCCACGGCGCGGGCCAATACGGTCTGACCGAACGCGACGCCGCAGAGCGTCGCCGTATCGAAACAGCTGAAGGGGTGGAACGGGTTCCGTTTTATATCGGATCGTTCGATTGCCTCGTTCAGGAAGCCGAGGTCGAATGCCGCATTGTGACCGACGAGAATCGCACGATTGCAATGATGTTCGCGCATTGAACGCCGCACTTCACGAAATACGCGCTGCAGCGCATCGCGTTCGTCGATTGCGGGCCGCAAGGGGTGGTGAGGATCGATGCCGTTCACCGCGAGCGAAGCCGGCTCCAGGTTCGCGCCTTCGAACGGTTTGACGTGATAGCGAACCGTCTCGCCGCGCCTGAGGATGCCGTCCGAGTCGTAGTCGATCAGTACGGCGGCGATTTCCAGTAACGCGTCCGTCTTCGCGTTGAAACCACCGGTCTCAACGTCGACAACGACGGGCAGGAAGCCGCGGAAACGGCTCGCTATACCATTGCTGCTGCTCACTCAGCTATCTGCCGCCAGGATTTTTTCGTCCAGGAGCAGGCTCATGGTGTAACGAACGCCGAAACCCGTGACTTCTGTCGGTACGTGCGCAAGTCCACCTTTGTGGTTACTGGCGGCCAGGTCGAGATGAATCCAGGGCGTGTCGTGTTCGACGAACTCGGCGAGAAAGCTGCCGGCAAGAATGTGATCGGCCGTCGAGTCCGCGGAGCACTGCTGGAGGTCGGCCACCTCACTTTTGAGTTCGACCAGGAATTCCTTGTCGACCGGAAATGGCCAGACTCGCTCACCGCACTGCCGTCCGGTTCGTTTCAGATCCGGATGCCAGTCCGGGCGGTTCGTGAATACGGCGCTGTAGCGCGTCGTGATCGCTCTGATGGCTGAACCGGTCAATGTCGCGTAATCGATGACCAGCTGAGGCTTTTCCCGGCTCGCGAACACGAGGGTGTCGGCCAGCACCATGCGGCCTTCGGCGTCCGTGTGGATGGACTGAATCGTCTTTCCGTTGGCTGCCGTGACCACGTCCTGGGATTTGTAGGCTCTTGGGCCGATCCGGTTTTCCGTGATAGCCAGCCAGCAGTCGACCGGTATGGGCAGCCCGAGTTCGGCAATTGCGAGCAGCGTGCCCAACGCGACGGCGCTCCCCTGCATGTCGCCGTGCATATCCAGCATCGATGTAAACGGCTTCAAATTGTTGCCGCCCGTGTCGAAAATAATGCCCTTGCCGACCAGGCTCAATTCGGGCGCAGCATCTTTGGGACCAGGCCGGTAGCGAAGCCTGACGATAGACGCGCTGCGGTCTTCGTTGCCCTGCGCGACGGCTAGAAACGCGCCTGCACCCAGCTTTTCGAGCTCCCGGGTATCAAATCGCTTGAACTCCCAGCCCTGCTGTTCGGCGAGGTCTTTGAGCAGGTCGGCGTAGGCTAAGGCGTCAAGTTTGTTCGGTGGCAGCATGGTCAGCCAGCGTGCCAGGTTGTTGCCTCGCGCTTCGGCGGTCAGGCGCCGGGCATCGATTTCGGTGTCGAGGCCAAGGAGCCGGATGCTGCGAAAGCTGGCCGGAGGCGCCTTGCTTTTGAACTGCGGCATGCGGAACGCCGCGGCCAGGGCGGCCGCGCAGGCCGCCTGATAGAGCGCACTTTGTTCTTCGGCCGCGAAACCGGCCACGAGAATACCGAGATTGGCGCCTTTTTCGCGCCTTGCGGCAGCGACGAGCTTGCGCGCCAGGGTCAGCTGCTCGAAAGTGGTGGCATTCGCGGCGATGGTGCCGGCCACAACAAAGGTCTGCCGCTCGTTGCCCAGCCGTCCCTCGAACGCCGGCACGTCCCCGGACGTGCGTTTGCGCATCAGCGCCTGCAGTCTTTTACCCTGCGGCACTCGCCGCCAGACATCGGCTTTGGGCCGCTTGGGCAGTATCACGAGCAACTGATCGACGGTCGCGAGCGATTTCGCGTCCACGCGTCCGAGCTTTTGTGTCACCCGGGTTTCACGAATTTCCGGCATTAGTGCATGCATACGTATGAATTCCTTGATAATAGCTTGACCGGCAAGGTGCAAACGTCGAATATGACGCGCGCAACGGACCAAAGTGCCGGTCTGCCGCAGCATTACGGTGGTTGTATTGTGGATGATTTATGAGCAGTTTCAATCCTTTCGACGATATTGATCCGACTGAGACCGGCGAGTGGCTCGAGTCCATCGACTCGGTGCTGGTTCAGCACGGGCCGGAGCGAGCGCACTTCCTGCTCAACCAGATGATCGACTTTGCCCGGCGATCGGGCGCATATCTGCCATACAGTCCGAACACCGCCTACCTGAACACGATCGCGACCGCGCGCCAGCCCGAGTATCCGGGCGACCGTTCCCTGGAGCGGCGTATCGAAGCCTACCTGCGCTGGAATGCCATGGCGATGGTGGTACAGGCGAATCGCATCAGCACCGAATACGGCGGTCATATCTCCAGTTACGCGTCCTCGGCGACGCTCTACGAAGTCGGATTCAATCACTTCTGGCGGGCGCCGACCCGGGATCATCTTGGCGACATGGTGTTTTTCCAGGGCCATTCCGCGCCGGGTATTTATGCGCGCGCCTACCTCGAAGGACGCCTGAATGAGAACGACTTGAACAGGTTTCGCCGCGAGGTGGGCGGCGGCGGCCTGTCGTCTTATCCGCATCCATGGCTAATGCCCGATTTCTGGCAGTTCCCGACCGTCTCGATGGGGCTTGGCCCGATGATGGCGATCTACCAGGCGCGGTTCATGCGCTATCTGGAACATCGAGAGATGACGGCGCCTTCGGACCGCAAGATCTGGTGCTTTCTCGGTGATGGTGAGATGGATGAGCCCGAGTCGATGGGCGCGATCACGATGCCGGTCCGTGAGGGCCTGGATAACCTGGTATTCGTCGTCAACTGCAATCTGCAGCGGCTCGACGGCCCGGTTCGAGGCAATGGCAAGATCATCCAGGAGCTCGAGGCTGCTTTCGGCGGCGCCGGTTGGAACGTTATCAAGGTGGTTTGGGGTTCGCGCTGGGATCCATTGCTGGTAGACGATCACGGTGGCGCTCTGCGCAAGGTCATGGAAGAAACCGTCGACGGCGAGTTTCAGACGTACAAGTCGAAAGACGGTGCCTATGTGCGCAAGGAGTTCTTTGGTAAATCCCCGGAGACTGCCGCGATGGTCGCCAATATGTCCGACGAGGAGATCTGGCACCTGAATCGTGGCGGTCACGATCCTTTGAAGGTCTACGCCGCTTATGATGCGGCGACGCGTCATAAGGGCCAGCCGACGATCATACTGGCCAAGACCGTCAAGGGTTACGGCATGGGCGCGGCCGGCGAGGGGCAGAACACGGCGCACCAGCAGAAGAAGCTGGACGTGGCGGCGCTCAAGGAAATGCGCGATCGCTTCAATATCCCGGTGTCGGACAAGGACATCGAAGAGGTTCCCTATTACAAGCCGGCTCCCGACAGTGTCGAACAGGAGTATTTGATCGAGAGACGCAAGGCGCTGGGTGGCTTCCTGCCGCAAAGGCGCCGCAAGGCGCCCCCACTGCCGTTGCCGGCGCTCGAAACCTTCAAATCACAGATCGACGGTACCGGCGAGCGCGAAGTGTCGACAACGATGGCATTTGTGCGAATGCTGACGGCGCTGGCACGCGACAAGCATATCGGCAAGCATATCGTGCCGATCGTGCCCGACGAAGCACGCACGTTCGGGATGGAGGGCATGTTCCGGCAGATCGGCATTTATGCGTCCAAGGGTCAGCTGTATACGCCGGAGGACGCCGACGAGTTGATGTATTACCGCGAGGACAAGAAAGGTCAGATTCTCGAAGAAGGTATCAACGAGGCTGGATCATTTTGCTCGTGGCTGGCCGCGGGTACTTCCTACTCGAACCACAATACGCAGATGGTGCCGTTCTATATCTATTACTCGATGTTCGGCTTCCAGCGAATCGGTGATTTCATCTGGGCGGGCGGTGACCTGCAATCACGTGGCTTCCTGATCGGCGGTACCGCCGGGCGCACGACGCTGGCGGGCGAAGGGCTGCAGCACCAGGATGGTCATAGCCTTGTAAACGCGTCGACCGTACCGAACTGTGTGTCCTACGATCCGACGTATGCTTACGAACTGGCCGTCATTATCCAGGACGGGCTGCGGCGCATGATCGGTGAACAGGAAGACGTGTTCTTCTACATCACCTGCATGAACGAGAATTACGTTCACCCGCCGATGCCGCCGGGCGTCGAGGACGGCATTCTGAAAGGCATGTACCTCCTCAATATAGGCGGTCAGGGCAAGATTCGCGCACAGCTTCTGGGCTCGGGTACGATTCTGCGCGAGGTTATCGGTGCTGCCGAGCTGCTCGAAAAAGACTTCCGAATTCCAAGCGACATCTGGTCGGTGACGAGCTTTAACGAGCTGCGGCGTGACGCCCTGGAGGTCGAGCGCTGGAACCAGCTGCATCCCGAAGCCAAGCCCCGCAAGAGCTATATCGAGCAATGCTTTGCGGACCGCCCCGGCCCCTATGTCGCGGCGACTGATTACATGAAAATCGTTCCCGACCAGATACAGCGCTGGGTTCCAGGCTCTTTCGTGTCGCTGGGTACCGACGGCTATGGCCGCAGCGACGGACGCGCAGCTCTTCGCCAGCATTTCGAGGTGGACAAGCGATATATCGCCGTGACGACGTTGAAAGCACTGGCCGATGACGGCGTGCTTGATCAAAAGACTGTCGTGGAGGCCATCAAAAAGTACGGCATCGATCCGGATCGGCCGGATCCGGTGAAGCTGTAGACGGATTAGCGGCTTTGGCGAAGACGATCGACATGGTGGTTCCGGACCTCGGTGACTTTGAGAATGTCGAGGTGATCGAATTACTCGTGGCGCCTGGCGACGTCGTCGAGAGAGAAGCCGGCCTGATAACCATCGAGACCGACAAGGCGGCGATGGACATTCCCGCGCCCGAGCACGGCAGGATAGAGTCGCTGAACGTCGCGGTCGGTGACAGGGTTTCCAGTGGAGACGTCCTGGGCAGGCTGTCCATCGAGGTCAGCGACACGGTCGTCATTGCGCCGGCAATTCGGCACGAGCCCAGCGGCGACACGACTGCGCTTGCTACGCCCGGCGGCTCGGCATCCAGGTTGGGTGGCGTGCAGACCCTGGTCGTTCCGAACCTCGGCGAATTTGCCGATGTCGAGGTCATCGAAGTGCACGTGCAGAATGGCGACGAGATAGCGGTCGACGATGCGATCGTCACGCTGGAGACCGACAAGGCCGCAATGGATGTGCCGGCAACGGTCGGTGGTCGTATAGAGTCGGTCCTGGTCAAGGTCGGCGACAAGGTCTCTGAAGGCGATTCGATGGCGATCATCGATGCGGTGGCTGCGCCAGCCCCGGCTGAAGAGCAGCAGGGTGAGGTCGAGCAACCTCGGCCACCCGACGAGCCGGAGCCGGCTCCTCCCAAGGCCGCGCAGGCGCCGGCGCCTGCGACGCGGGCCAGCTTGCCTTCAATCAACGAGGCTGGCTTCGCGCGCGCGCATGCCAGTCCCTCGGTTCGAAAGCTCGCTCGCGAACTGGGCGTGGATCTCGCGCAGGTCAAAGGCAGCGGTCTGAAGAGTCGAATTCTTCACGACGATGTAAAGACATTCGTAAAAGCAGTGATGACGGGCCAGGCGGCAGCCCCGGGGGGCGGCGGTCTCCCAAAGACACCGAGTGTCGATTTCAGCAAGTTCGGAGACATAGAGAAGCAGCCCCTTTCGCGCATTCAGAAGATTGCGGGTCCGCGGCTACAGGCGAGCTGGATCAATCTGCCACATGTGACGCAGCATGACCTGGCCGATGTCACGGAGCTTGAACAAAAGCGCCAAACGCTCAAGGGGCCCGCCAGGGAACGCGGCATCTCGTTGACCCCGCTGGCGTTCATAATGAGAGCCTGCGTCGCGGCACTCAAAGAGTACCCGAAAGTCAATTCGTCTCTTGCAGAAGACGGCGAGAGCCTTGTCTACAAGAAATATATTCATTTGGGATTTGCCGCGGACACGGAGCAGGGCCTGGTTGTTCCGGTCATACGCGACGCGGATAAGAAAGATGTCTATGAGCTGGCGGCCGAACTTGGCGAGCTGTCGGCTTTGGCCCGCGAAGGCAAGCTCAAGGCGCCGCAGCTGCAGGGCGCGTCGTTCACGATCTCGAGCCTTGGCGGCATTGGTGGCACTGCGTTTACGCCGATCGTCAATGCTCCCGAGGTGGCGATTCTCGGCGTATCCCGGTCAACGATGCAGCCGGTATGGAACGGTTCGGAGTTTCTGCCGCGGCTCATGTTGCCGCTGTCGTTGTCATACGACCACCGCGTCATCGATGGTGCCGCCGCAGTTCGTTTCACGACTTTCCTCGGGCAAAGACTTGCGGACGTCGACGCATTGCTCGAGGCACTCCCGTAGTGGCCGAAAAGATCGAACTAACCGTTCCCGATTTGGGTGATTTCAGTGATGTAGAGGTCATCGAGATACTCGTGGCGCCAGGCGACACGGTCGACATCGAAGACGGTCTCATCACGATCGAAACCGACAAGGCTGCGATGGATGTACCAGCCACTCATGCCGGTACGATCGCCGCGGTTAACGTGAAGATCGGTGACAAGGTTTCAGCCGGGGATTCGGTTGTCACGGTCGAACTTGCTGATAACCTCGGCGATACTGAAACAGCGGCGGCCAGGTCGGCGGCTCCATCTGACGAACCGGCTGCGGACCAGGCAACGCATTCGGCAAAACTGGTTGTCATCGGTGCAGGCCCGGGTGGTTATACGGCGGCATTCCGCGCCGCCGATCTTGGTTTGGACGTCATTCTCGTGGAGCGCTGGGAAACGCTGGGCGGCGTTTGCCTGAACGTTGGCTGCATCCCGTCAAAGGCACTGTTGCACGCGGCGAAAGTAATCGACGACGCGGCGGCCATGGCCGATCATGGCGTCACATTCGGCCAGCCTGCGATTGACGCCACAAAGCTGCGGGACTGGAAGAACGCAGTGGTCGGTAAGTTGACGGGCGGACTGACGCAGCTGGCGAAGCAGCGCAAGGTCAGGGTCTTGCATGGCGTCGCCCTGTTCGAATCGGCAAACCGACTACGTCTGGACAATGATGAAACGGTCGCCTTCGAGCAATGCATAATCGCAGCCGGCTCGGAGCCTGTGATGCTGCCGCAGCTGCCCGACGACCCGCGCATCGTCGATTCGACTGGCGCGCTCGAGCTTGACCCGTTACCGGAACGAATGCTTGTTGTTGGCGGCGGCATCATCGGGCTCGAAATGGCGTGTGTCTACAGCGCGCTCGGCACCGAGGTCAGCATCGTCGAACTCATGGACTCGCTCATGCCAGGCACTGACGAAGACCTGTTAAGGCCGTTTCTCAAGATCGTCAAACCGCGCTATGAAGCGATCATGACCGCGACAAAGGTGACCGGCATGCGCGCGACCACGGCCGGCATCGAAGTGAGTTTCGACGGCAAGAATGCGCCTGCTTCGGGACTATACGACCGGGTGCTCGTCGCCGTCGGGCGGCGCGCCAACGGTGACAGGCTCGACGCCGAGAAAGCGGGTGTCGAGGTCGATGAACGCGGCGTTATCGCGGTCGACAAGCAGATGCGGACCAACGTACCGCATATTTTCGCGATCGGTGACCTGGTGCCGGGACCAATGCTCGCCCATAAAGCGACTCACGAGGCCAAAGTCGCTGCTGAAGTGGCCGCCGGGGAGAAAAGCTATTTTGATGCGCGCACGATTCCGTCGGTTGCGTACACCGATCCCGAGATTGCCTGGGTTGGCCTGACCGAAATCGAAGCGAAAGAGCAGGGCGTTGACTACGAAAAGACACAAATTCCCTGGGCCGCCAGCGGGCGGGCGCTGGCGCTCGGCAGACCGGAGGGGTTCACCAAGCTGCTCTGGGACAAGCAAAGCGGCAGGATACTCGGTGGCGCGCTTGTTGGTCCGAACGCGGGCGACCTGATCGCCGAAATTGGCTTTGCCATAGAGATGGGCGCGGATGCGGCCGACATCGGGCTTACGGTCCATCCGCATCCGACGCTTTCCGAAACGGTCGCGTTCGCAGCCGAAGCCTACGAAGGCACATTGACCGATCTGTATATGCCGAAGAAGCGCTGAGGCCTTTCGGCCCTCACATCCTGGATTCACTGAGGCCCGATGAGCTGCGCCGGGCGGGTGGGCCACAGCGATCGTTGTGCATTTCAACGTACCCGGATTCCGTGCCGTTTAATCAGGTATGTACCTGGCCTCGCCCGTAAATTTGCGGCGATTCTCTTGCTCGATATGCGCGCCCGGCTACGCGGTCAGGCAAATTCTGGAGCAGCCGCTCGTCGCGGGATAAAGCCACCTGTGAGAAATGCTTATTGATTGCCGTAATTGTCCTGCGGAGACTGTATACGTCGGCATCCGGGGAACCACCATGCAAGACCTACCACATCGCTACATGGTTGCAGCGACGGCTCTTGGAGACAGCAACGTAAAACTGGCCAGTGCGGGCCTCGAAACGCTCGACTCAGCGGCGCCTGCCGAGTTTGGCGGACCCGGCGACCTGTGGTCGCCCGAAACGCTGTTCGTTGCGGCAGTTGCCGACTGCTTTGTCCTATCGTTCAGGGCTATCGCCCGGGCATCGCGACTGGACTGGACGGCGATACGCTGTGACGTAGAAGCGATCCTGGATCGTGTGGATGGCAAGAACCGCTTCACGGCGATCACCGAGCGCGTGGTCCTCGACGTCCCTGAGGGCGCGAGCGAGACGAAAGCCATGCGACTGCTAGAGAAAGCGGAGATGGCCTGTCTCGTGACAAACTCGATGACGGCCGACGTCCACCTGGATGCCCAGGTGACGGTCGGCACAATAAGCGCGGAAGGGCGCGCAAGAGCGGATAAATCGAGCCAGGCTTCCGGAAAGACTGAATTCAGAAGTAACTGAATCGACTTATTTCGCAAGGCGTTTCGACAAGAGATTGTCGACACTGAGCCTGCCGGCACCGTTCAGCACCAGCGGAACGAGCATCGCCATGAACAGGAGCGGAATGCGAAAGTTGCCTGAGCCTTCTTTACGCGTGACTCTATAGCTTTCCCAAAGCTCCCCCAGTCCGTTCCATTCCGCGGGCATATGCACGCCAAGAATCGCGACAAAGGTCAATATGATAAGACTCGCCGCCCAGAAGCGGGTAAACAGGCCGATGACCAGGCCGAGCGCGCCCAGTATTTCGAACCAGGTTGCGATGAACCAGCTGATTTCCACCGGTATGACATTAAACGGGAAAGGAAAATTATCCTGAAAGTTTGCGAACCAGTTTTTGCCGTTTAGTTTCATCATGCCGGCCGTGCCGAATTCATAGGCCATGAGCAGACGAATAGGCAGCAGTGCGACCCAGTCACCGAGCGGATCGAGTATCCGCACGATCCGTCCCCAAAACGTGAATATCGCGTTCATGTAACAGCTCCTTCGGCAACAGCTCTCGTGCCTATCACGATGCCCAGTTGCCGCATTTCGTCCAGCGCCCCCTTGCCGTGCTGGATCAGTGCTTCCGTGTCGGGGAAGTCGATCTGCTTTGCCAATACCCGCAACAGCTCTTCACCTGACAGGTTGTCCTTATTTGCGGCAACCGCATCGAGCAGTGCTGCAGATACTGCGTTGAGCTCCAGGAAGCGGACTTTGTCATCTGCCTGCCTGAACACGGCCAGATAAACCGGCTCTTCTGCCGGCGCGTCTGGCAAAAAGTCGCTGGAGATACGATGGACGGGATAGTGATACGCGAAAACCCACGTAAGTTCCGACTTCACCGGAATGTTGGCGAGCAGGTCGCCGTCTGGATCAATATTGCGCAGGTCGTTTTCCGCTTTTGATATTGACAGCGCCAATTCAATGTATTCGTAGTGCGCGAGTTCGATGAGAAACGGGAAGTCATCCTCCTGCGGCGAATACTCGTTTTCCAGGAAACCGATAAACTCTTTGGGCAACTGCAAAAAGTAGGGTGTCTCGGCACGGTGTCGTTTCATGAATTCCCGCACCAGCACGTTCCATTGCTCCGGGCTGTGCAGTTTCTTCAATACCGGGAACATGTTTGACAGCAGGCTCCGCAGGTTATTGAAGAACAGGTCGCGATAGATGGCCATGCGCCGATCTTCGACGCCACCCGGTGCTGGGGCGTTACGCGGATCGCGGATATGCGCCGCGAACTCGTATTGCTTCTGCTGAAATTCAGGACGCTCAGCCATGGGCGGCCGTGTCCTGAGCAGCTTCCCGCTGCAGGTTCCGGATGCGACCCACCTCATCAAGCAGCTCCTCGATGGGTGGAAAGTTGAAGTCGCGCTCGAGTAACGTCGGAACCGGGCCGAAGTGGGCATACGCGTCTGCGAGCAGCTGCCAGGCCTGCTCGCAGACGGCCGCTCCATGGGTGTCTATTCTGAGGTCCTCGGCCTCCACGTAATGCCCCGCCTGGTGAAAATATCGTAGACGGTCCGCCGGCATTTTGAGCAGGAAATCATGAGGGTCATATTGGTGATTGATGCTGTTGACGACGATGTTATTTATATCCAGCATGAGGTCGCAATCCGATTCCTCGAGCACGGCAATAATGAAGTCCGCCTCGTTCATGGACGTGTCCGTTGGCGCGTAGTACGAAACGTTTTCCAGTGCTATCCGCTGTTCGAGGATGTCCTGCACGCGGCGAACCCTGTCGGCAACATAGTGGACCGCGTCTTCGGTAAATGGAATCGGCATCAGGTCGTAGAGGTGCCCATCGTCGCCGCAGTAGCTCAAATGCTCCGAATACATCCGAATCCGGTGTTCTGCCATGAAATCCTTGATATCACGAACGAGCTGCTCATCGAGCGGTGCGGGCGATCCGATCGAAAGTGAGAGGCCATGAATCAGGAACGGGTAGCGCTCCGTGAAGTAGCGAAGCTTTTTCCCGAGCGCACCGCCGACATGAATCCAGTTTTCCGGTGCGATCTCCATGAAGTCGATCGCGCCCGCGGGGACGCTCTTGAGTTTGTCGGCAATCGGCCGTCGCAGCCCAAGGCCGGCACCCGATACGGGATATTGCGGTGTCTTGTCACTCATGATGATTCATATTAACGCTACCCAATCCGCGGGCTCCTACAGGACAAGACCGCGCGATCGCCAGGTTTATTACATTACAGTTTTCGCAGACTATCGAGATAGTGTTGTTCGTCGGGCGCCGAATTCTGCCGCTGAGCTTCCCAGAGCGTCTCTGCCAGGCAGTCGATCATACGGTGCTCGGCCGCATGCGGGTCGCCTGTCCTGGCGGACAGCTGGCGGAATATATCGGCAATGCCTGTCGGGCGATCGGTTCCTACCTGTTCGCGTATGCCGAGGTGCAGACCCATGTGCAGAAATGGATTGGTCTCGCCACCCTCTACTGCAAAGTCCCGCTCGAGATCGCTAGCAACCGCCTCGTGGTATTCGGGGTGCTCTTCTATGACGAGCGCGATCTGCGCCTCGAGCGGAGACAACGGTTGTTCGTTACGACGCTTCCGCCAGGCGCCCGCATACATCCGGCGCAATTCATTGCGGTCCTGCCCGAATATCATGGCAGCTCCTTCGATTTGTATTCGCACCATTTGACGATGGCACATTCCGCACACAATGGCTTGCGCGCCTTGCACACGTAGCGGCCGTGAAGCAGCAGCCAATGATGAGCATTCAGCCGGAACTCTGCCGGTGTCAATCGCGTCAGTCGCTTTTCGACCTCGAGGGGTGTCTTGCCCTTCGCCAGGCCGGTTCGGTTTGCGACGCGGAAGATATGCGTGTCGACTGCGATTGTCGGCTCCCCGAAAGCCGTATTGAGAATGACATTCGCCGTCTTCCGGCCCACGCCCGGCAGCGCCTCCAGTTCGGCGCGTGACCGCGGTACCTGGCCGTCATGCTGATCGATAAGAATCTTGCAGGTCTTGATGATGTTGACAGCCTTGCTGTTAAAAAGACCAATGGTACGGATGAACGGAGTCAGGCCGTCGACGCCCAGCTCGAGAATGGACTCCGGAGTGTTTGCGACACGATAAAGCTTGTCGGTTGCCTTGTTAACGCTCACGTCCGTTGCCTGCGCCGACAGGATCACGGCAATCATCAGCTCGAACGGGCTGCTGTAATTCAGCTCAGTATCCGGGTCCGGATTGAGTCTGCGCAGCGTGCTGTAGATGGCTGTGCGTTTGTCGTTGTTCACGGCTGCGATCTTACGGGACGCTGGTGCTGCGCTGCTGGCCCGCGCACCTTGCCCTTGCGTTTGCTGTCGACGGCATTCTTGAGGGCAACCGCGAGTGCGAGGCTGAAAAATGCGCCCGGCGGCAGGACAGCAAGCAGAAACCCATTATCGGCAAACGACAGCAACGTGAGCGGATCGCCGCCTGTCAGCATGTCAAGGCGTGACAAGATCGATGCCTGGCCGACGAGTTCCCGGAAGGCGCCTATCGCCATGAGCAGCAATGCGAAGCCTGCTCCCATGCCGATGCCGTCCATGATGCTTGGCCCAATCGGGTTGCGGGATGCGAATATCTCGGCGCGCGCGACGATCGCACAGTTGGTGACGATCAGCGGGATGAAGATTCCCAGCGAGCGGTCCAGTGCCGGAAACCATGCTTTAAAAATCAGTTCGATGCAGGTGACGAGGCTGGCAATAATCAGAACGTAAATGGGGACGCGAATTTCCGGCAGGATCCAGCGCCGTGCCGCGGCGACCATTGCATTCGACAGCGTCAGTACAAGCATCGTGGCAATACCCAGGCCCAGGCCATTAACCAGCGTCGTCGTCACGGCGAGCAGCGGGCAAAGCCCGAGTAGCTGGACGAGACCCGGGTTCTCTCGCCAAAGACCGTTCTGCAATCTCTCGACGAGGCGGTCCGACATCATGGTTGCTCCCCGGTGGCAGGTGACGAGAATAATTCATCGCGGTGGGTATCGAAGTATATCAACGTATCGCGCACCGCATTGATCACGGCGCGCGGCGTAATCGATGCGCCGGTCAACTGGTCGAAGTCTCCTCCGTCGATCTTGAGCGCCCAATCGCCCACCGCGGGATTAGCCAGCGAGCGGCCGTCGAACTGGCGTACCCAGTCGGAGCGCCCGGCTTCGATCTTGTCCCCAAGTCCCGGCGTTTCGCGATGCTCGAGGATGCGCAGGCCCGTAATCGACCCGTCGCTATCGATGCCGAGCAAGAGACGAATTGGTCCGGAATAACCGTCGCGCGCAGTTACGACGAATAGCGCCGCGGCGGGGTTGTTCCCCGCGTATACCCGGTATACCAGGGCAGCTTCCGAGCCCGGCAGGCCGTGCGGTGGCGATAATACGAGCCGCGATTCGCTAACGCTGCCATCGTAGGATACGCCGGCGAGCGCTGGCTGCAGGCTGCGCTCCAAGCGGGTCTTCTCATTGGCCGCAATACGGTCGACCGTCAGCTGATAGGTCGCCGCAACCAGCGCGGTGCAGATCGCCGCGATAACCGCAAGCGTGGCGCCACTCCTGAAAATGCCGGTGTTACCTGTCACCGCGGACTTCCTCGCGGATGGCCGACAATGGGGGGGCGCGTAACGTAGTCAATCGCCGGTGCCGCCATGTTCATCAGCAACACGGCGAACGCAACGCCGTCGGCGTAGGCACCCCAGCGGCGTATGGTGTAGATCAGAAAACCAATACCGACGCCATAAATGAAACGCCCCCTGGAGCTGGTCGCTGCCGAAACGGGGTCGGTTGCAATAAAGAACGCACACAGAATGCTCGCTCCGGAAAAGAGGTGGAAGCCAGGGCTGGCATGCGAGCCCGGGTCGACCAGGTACATGATTCCCGCGGGAATCAGCAACCCTGCGAAAACGCCGATGGGAATTTGCCAGCGAATGACTTTCTTGGCGAGCAGCCAGAGGCCGCCAAGCGCGGCAAAATTGCCGACCCATTCCCAGCCGCGGCCGCCGAAGTCGCCCATCAGGGGGGTCGCGCGCATCTCGGCAAAGGTTTGCATGCTGCGTAGCCCGGTTTGCATCGCGTCGAGCGGTGTAGCCCGGCTCACAGCATCGAACGTGAGGCCCTCGGGAAGCCTGCCGGTTATCGTGTATATCAGCGTCTGTGGCGTTGTGAGGTGCACGTAGTCGATATCGGCGACGCCCGGCGCGACCCAAAGACTCATTTCCAGGGGAAAAGCGACGAGAATCACGACGTAGCCAGCCATCGCCGGGTTGAATACGTTGAAACCGAGGCCGCCATATAGGTGCTTTGCAGCCACGACGCCGAACAGCGCACCGGTTGCCGTTACCCACCATGGCGTCAATGACGGGAGCGCAAATGCGAGCAATGCGGCGGTGACAAGCGCACTGTAGTCGGTGATTGCGGATCGAGTATCGCGCCCGCGCAGTTTCGTCATCACGACTTCGCCACCGACGCAGAAAGCGGCTGCAACGACGAGGTTGAACAGAAGCCCGGGACCGAAAAACCAGGTGTGGGCGAGGGCAGCGGGGACGAGGGCGATGAGCACGCGCAACATCATCTTGGCGACATCTGCTGTCGGAGCCGCATACGGCGCGTCGCGTCTGACGAATTCCACGCCTATTCCTCGTCCTTTTGTTTGCGGCGGAGGATCTCCGCGATCGCGTCCGGGCCGGCCCGTCTCGCGGTTTCTTTCTGCGCGAGTAGCTGTCGTTCGCGAGCCCGCTGCTCCTTGTCGAGTCGTTCACTGCGCGCTTCGAAGCGTCGGCGGGCGCGGTCCGCGCGCGCTTTCTCGTCCTCCAGTTCACGGATGCGGGCTTTCGCTTTGCGAAAATCTGCCGTAAGCCGAATGTGGCTGGGGCAGACCAGGTCACAGCAACCGCATTCAATACAGTCTGTGAGCCCGTGCAGGCGCATTTTGGCTTCGTCATCGGCGCAGGCGTACCAATACAATTGTTGCGGCAGCAACCGGACAGGACAGACCACGGCGCATTCCCCACAGCGGATACAGGCCCGGGCCCGTCCCTGTTTCGGCGGCTCCGACAGCGCGAGAATGCAATTCGTTGCCTTGACGACCGGTACCCTGTCGGTTGTCATTGACTTGCCCGTCATCGGGCCGCCGATGATGAGCAGTTCTGCCCGGTCCGTGTACCCACCCGCAAAGGCCACGACCTCGGCAACGGTCGTACCGAGTCGCGCCATGACATTCATAGGGCGCACGATACCGTCACCGGTGACGGTCGTAATCCGCGAGATGAGTGGTTCGTGACCGATGATCCAGTCATATATCGCGGCAGCCGTGGCGACGTTCTGCACCAGGCAGCCGACGTCGCTGGGCAGTCCCCCGGTCGGGACTTCGCGGTTGGTTACGAGCTGTACGAGCTGATCCTCGCCACCGGACGGATAGACCGTCGGCACCTGTATGAGAACCAGGCGGTTATCCTCCAGCTCAGCCAGCGCCTCGCCGAGGCGCCGAATTGCGTCAGGTTTGTCACTCTCGACCACGAGATAGGCGACATCCAGCGACAGCGCATGCATGAGAATTTGCGCGCCGCCGACGACCTGCCGTGCCCGCTCGCGCATCAGTAAGTCGTCGCAGCTGATGTAAGGCTCGCACTCGACCCCATTCAGTATCAGGTACTGCAGCTCGCCTGCCAGGGCCTGGGCGAGTTTCTGTGCCGTGGGGAAAACGGCGCCGCCGAGTCCCACAATGCCGCCCTGCAGAATCTTGGTCAGCAGCGCCTCGGGTGCCGTGTCGCGGTAGGCGGGCAGAGCATCTGCGTCCTCAATGGACCTGTCCTCGCCGTCGCACTCAATGACGATACAGGGCGCCGCATCGCCATAGCGCCGCGAGACCGGCCAGGGCTCTATGGCGACGACCCTGCCAGACGAAGACGCATGGACAGGCGCGCCGAGCGTTCCGCCTGTCTCGGCAATCCGCTGGCCCTTTAGCACCTGTTCGCCGATACCGACGATCGGGCGTGCCGCGCTACCCACATGTTGCGAGATGGGAAGGACGAGTCGGGCCGGCACGGGCATTTCATAAATCGAATGCGAAGTGGATTGTTCCTTGAGCGAGTCGAGTCGCAGGCCACCGTGTAGCCTGCCCAGCTCATAAGTGGATGCGCTCATGCGACCGTCCGCAGGCTGATGCAGTCGACAGGGCAGGGTGCGATACAGAGTTCGCAGCCCGTGCACTCTGCCGCAATGACGGTGTGCATCATCTGCTGCGCCCCAACGATGGCGTCAACGGGGCAGGCGCTGCGGCAGTGCGTGCAGCCAATGCAGTGCGCTTCGTCGATGAGGGCGACGACCCGCCCGGGTGGCGGCGGTTGCGAGATGGGCAGAATCTCTCTTCCGAGCAGGCTTGCGAGTCTCCGTACGGTCGCGTCACCGCCGGGCGGACAAAGATTGATCGCTGCCGAATTCTCGACAATCGCCGCGGCATATGGCCGGCAGCCCGGATAGCCGCACTGGGCGCACTGCGTTTGCGGCAGCAGGACGTTGACCTGCTCGACGAGGTCCGACGGTTTTGACGACAGTGACCGATACGCGTAGCTCAGTGCGAGACCCGCGACTAGGGCGATGATTGCGATGGTGAGGATTGCCGTCCACATAGATTCTGTCCAGCTTCACGGCCGCGCCATGCCGGAGAAACCCATGAAAGCCAGCGACATGATTCCGGCAGTCATCAGCGCGATCGCGGTGCCGCGAAATGGCGCCGGAATATCGGCTGCTTCCAGCCGCTCGCGTATCGTGGCAAACATGATCAGTACCAGCGCGAAGCCCGCCGATGCTCCGAATCCAAAAAATACCGACTGCACGAATCCTTTGGACTGCTGAACATTCAGCAATGCGACCCCCAGTACGGCGCAGTTTGTGGCGATCAGAGGGATGAAGATTCCGAGTACCTGGTGCAGCAGCGGGCTAAGCCGGCGCACCATGATTTCAGTGAACTGAACGCTGGCGGCGATGACCAGAATGAATGCGATGGTTCGGAGGTACTCGATATCGAGCGGCACGAGCACGTACTGATAGAGGAGGTAAGCGGTGGCTGATGAAAGGGTCAAAACGAAGGCTGTTGCCAGCGACATGCCCGCTGCAGCCTCCAGGTTTCGCGAGACTCCCATGAATGGACAGAGGCCAAGGAACCGCACCAGCACGAAATTATTGACGAGAATGGTGCCGATCAGGATGACAAGCAGTTCGGACATCGACTATTTAACGCGCATTCCCGCCTCGGCGCCGTCATCCGGTGAGAGCAGGAATATATCTTCCCCACCCGGTCCCGCTGCCAGCACCATGCCTTCGGACACCCCGAAGCGCATTTTCCGCGGCGCGAGATTCGCGACGACAATTACGTGACGGCCAACGAGGCTGGCGGGCTCATAGGCGGACTTTATGCCGGCAAATACGTTGCGCTCAGCTCCGCCAAGGTCCAGGGTCAGCGCGAGCAGCTTGTCGGCGCCCTCTACAGCTTCAGCTTTCTCGATGCGTGCGACTCGCATGTCGACCTTCGCGAAGTCATCTATGCTGATCGTCGGTGTATCGCTTTCGTCTTCAGTCACTGCTTCAGATCCTTCTTTGCTATGTTTTGATTGCTCAACGATGTTCTCCACCTGCGCTGTTTCGACCCGGGTCAGCAGTGGTCTGAATTTCTCGATGTGCGCTCCCAACAGCGGGTCTTTGACATTGCTCCATGCCCATTCCGCTTCACCGAAAAAAGCGCGCGCATCCGCGGCCACCGAGGGAATGACCGGGGCCAGGTAAATCATCAGGCTGCGGAACAGGTTCAGTCCCTGTGTGCAGACAGCCTGCACTTCGTCGACTTTGTCCTGGGTTTTGATCATCACCCAGGGTTTATTGTCGTCAATGTAGCGGTTTGCCTGATCCGCCAGCGCCATGATGAGGCGCATCGCCTTCGAGTACTCGCGCGCCTCGTAGTGGTTCGCTATTGCGTCGGCCGCGGCGGCAAATTCGGCAAACAGACCAGGTTCGGGTAATGAGTCACCCAGTACGTTGTCGAATCGCTTGTTGATGAATCCGGCACAGCGACTTGCAATATTGATCAGTTTTCCAACCAGGTCGGAGTTCACCCGCGCGACAAAGTCATCGAGGTTCAGGTCGATATCCTCGATCGTCGGACCGAGCTTTGCGGCATAGTAGTAGCGCAGGTAGGCGGGATGCAGGTTATCGAGGTAAGTCCTGGCGTTGATAAACGTTCCCCGCGACTTCGACATTTTTTGACCGTTCACAGTCAGGAAGCCGTGCGCGAAGACGCTCGTCGGCGTGCGAAACCCTGCGCCCTGCAGCACGGCTGGCCAGAACAGCGTATGGAAGTACATTATGTCTTTGCCGATGAAGTGGAAGACTTCCGTGTCATGGCCGGGGCGCCAATATTCGTCGAAATCCAGGTCCCCTCGACGGTCGCAAAGATTTTTGAAGCTCGAGACATACCCGATCGGCGCATCGAGCCAGACATAGAAATACTTGTCCTCGGTACCCGGAATCCTGAAGCCGAAGTAGGGTGCATCGCGCGAGATATCCCAGTCCTGTAACCCGGCTTCGAACCACTCTTCGAGCTTGGCGAGGATGTTTTTATCCAGCGTCGCTTCGCGCATCCAGGTTCGCAGGCGGTCCTCGTACTCGCTGAGCCTGAAGAAATAATGTTCGGATTCGCGCTTGACCGGCGCAGAGCCCGACAGAACGGATACGGGATCGATCAGGTCGGTTGGCGCATAGGTCGCACCGCAATTCTCGCATGCGTCGCCGTACTGGTCCTCGGTCTTGCAGCGTGGGCAGGTGCCGCGGACGAATCGGTCCGGCAGGAACATGCCTTCTTTTTCATCAAAGGCTTGCTCGATCGTCTTCGTGTAAATGTCACCCGTGCTTCGCAGCGCCTCGAACATTTCGATCGTCAGCGCCTCGTTTTCGGGTGAATGGGTCGTGTGGAAATTGTCGAATTCGATATCGAACTCGTCAAAAACATCGACGAACTCGCGGGTAACTCTTGCTGTCAGTTCCTCCGGTGAGACGCCTTGCTCGCGGGCCTTGAGCATAATCGGAGTCCCGTGGGCATCGCTCGCGCATACGTAGATACAGTCCTGGCCGCGCAGCTTCTGGAAACGCACCCAGATATCGGACTGCAGGTATTCGACGAGATGGCCCATGTGCGGAGAGCCATTCACATACGGAAGACCGCTGGTAACAAGGAGTTTTCGGGGCTTATCGAGCATGCGGGCAAATACCGGCCTGGCTAAAGGCCGCGATTATGCCACGTGTGGCGCGTTAGCTCTCGTCCTTCACACGTTCAAACTTGGACTTATTGTCCGCCTGCTGGTACGCGTCTCTACCCAAGACGACGTTTTTCTCGACCAGGCTCATCAGCGCTGAGTCCATCGTCTGCATGCCCACGTTGCCGCCGGACTGCATGGCGGTCTCGAGCTGATCAAGTTTGCCCTGGCGAATAAGGTTGGCGACTGCCGACGTATTGATCAACACTTCGAGCGCCGCGACCCGGCCCGATTCGTGTTTCTTGGGAAGCAGCTGCTGCGATACGACACCGCGCAGAGAGGTCGAGATCATCGTTCGGATATGTGCCTGTTTGTCGGCCGGGAATGAATTTATGATTCTATCGACCGTTGGTGCCGCGCCATTGGTGTGCAGCGTTCCCATAACGAGAATGCCCATTTCCGCTGCCGTGACCGCGATGCTGATCGTTTCAAGATCACGCATTTCACCGACGAGTATGACGTCCGGATCTTCGCGCAGCGCCGAGTTCAGTGCGTGCGCAAACGAATCGCTGTGCACCCCTATTTCGCGCTGGCTTATCAGGCTCTTTTTCGTCTGGTGCACGAACTCTATCGGGTCTTCGATCGTGAGGATATGCCCCTTTACGTTGCTGTTGATCGCGTCGATCATTGCTGCCAGCGTGGTTGACTTGCCGGAGCCGGTTTTTCCGGTAACCAGGATCATCCCCGAGGTTTGTTTGCACAGGTCGTGAATGACAGGTGGCATGTTGAGCTCTTGCAATGTCAGGGCCTTGGCGGGGATCGCACGAAATATGGCGCCGACTCCGTTCAGATGACGGAACACGTTGACACGAAATCTCGAAATGTCCGGAATGTTGTAGGCAAAGTCGGCGGCCTCATTGGCCTCGAAGGTACGTTGCGTTGTGCCGTCCATGATTTCGAACAGGGCCTCCTGGACAGTATCCTGGGCCAGCTGATCGTTCATTAAAATCTGCAGTGCGCCGTTAACGCGCGCCCGCACGGGATCGCCGGACACAAAATGCAGGTCAGACGCGCGCCGTTTGAGCGCTTCCTGCAGGTATTGATCGATCTTAGCCATTGAGCCTTCTCTCGCTATCGCTCACGTTGAGGACCCGCACGAGATCGGTGTCGGTGACAAAGCGGCTGAATTTCTTCTTGTCGGTAGCGAAACGATAGGCGTCGTCGGGGTCAACCTGCTTGGCATTGATTGCATCGAGCAGTGCCTGGTCCATCAGCTGCATGCCGATGTCTTTTCCGGTTTGAAGCTGCGACGGAATCTGATGGGTTTGATCTGTCGTGATCAGTTTCGAGATTGCACGGTTGTTGACCAGTATTTCCAATATGGCGCGACGGCCCCGTCTGTCGGGCGTTTTGACCAGCACCTGGGTGACGACTGCCTTCAGGCTCATCGAGAGGAATGCTTTGGTCTGTTCGCGAAGCTCGCCGGGCAACGCGTCGATAATCCGGTCGACGGTCTTGACGGCACCGGTCGTGTGCAGCGTGCCAAGTACGAGATGGCCGGTCTCTGCAGCGGTCATCGCCATCGAGATGGTTTCGGCATCGCGCAGCTCGCCGACCAGGATGACGTCGGGATCTTCGCGCATTGCCGAGCGAACGCCATCGGCGAAACTCGTGAGGTGGGTGCCAAGTTCGCGCTGAATGACCTGGCACTTTTTACTCGGGTGCACGAATTCGATGGGATCCTCGAGACTGATGATATTCAGATTCCGCGTCTCGTTGATATGGTTGATCATCGCCGCCAGCGTCGTTGACTTGCCGGTACCCGTCGATCCCGTTACGAGGACCATGCCCTGATGGTAGTCACAGAAGTTCGCCAGTATCGGCGGTACGTGCAGCTGTTCGAGGGTTGGAACCTCGCCGGGAATATGCCGAAAAACTGCGCCATAACCGGTCTGCTTGCGAAATACGTTGACCCGGAACCGGCCGCCCTCATCGCCCACGTACGAAAAATCCAGGTCGTGGCCCTTGCTCAGTTTTTCCTGCTGGTTCTTCGTCAGGATCTCGAGGATGTATGTTTCGAGCTCGGTATCGGTCAGCTGGCGAAACTTGATCGGCATCAGGTCGCCATTCATGCGCAGCATAGGCGGGACGCCCACCGCCAGGTGCACGTCGGAACAGCCCTGCGCGAGACCGAGCTTGAGGAATGCATCGATTCGAGCCATCTGGATCACAACTCCGGTAAATCAGATAGTTGCAGCTATCGTAGGCCGAAATTATGTCGCATTCCAGAGCGGCATCACATTTTTGCGAATTAGCGGGTATTTACAGGATGATCTGGTCCAGTGCCTCGGTCAGCTCGATCATCGACTGATATCGCTTGGTTTTGTCGACCGACATGGCCTTTGCGATGATGGCGGCATAGTCGTCGGGAATGCTCGGATTGATTTCCTGGCACTGCTTGGCCTTGCCCTGCACATGCTGGTACATGACGGACATGTGGTCGCCGCGACTGTAGGGTGGTACTCCCGTCGTCATTTCGTACATGATGACGCCGACGCTGTAAACGTCTGCGGTTTCGTCGACTTTCTTGCCCAGGATCTGCTCCGGAGCCATGTATTTGGGTGAACCGATAACGTAACCGGTTTTGGTCAGCTGCGTATCACCGCTCGATGCGGCGGCAGCCACGCCAAAATCTACGATTTTGAGCAGGCCCTCGTCATTGACGAGTATGTTGGCCGGCTTGAGATCGCGGTGGATCACGCCGGCCTGGTGCGCAACCGTCATGCCCACCGTCATGTCCCGGGAATATTTCAGGGCCTTCTTCATATCCATTGGCTTGTTGTTCGGCATCTCGCCGGTCAGGGTATGCGATGGGAAGTACTCCATCGATATGGCATAGCATCCCTGCAAGTGAAGGAAGTCATAAATCCGGATAACGTTGCGGTGTGTGATCTTGCGGGAATAGCGCAACTCATGAACGAAGCGTTTCAGCATTTCCTCGTCCGACGAGACATTCGGATTCAGGAACTTGAGGATCAGGCGCTCGTCGACAACTTCGTCCTCCATTAACAATACGGTGCCGAACGCACCCTTGCCGATTTTCTCGATGTACTTATAGCGCCCGTCGATGACGTCGCCCGGGTTGAGAGTCGATATGTCCAGAATCGCTGCGGCGGGCGAATCGGCAGTCGGGTCGGAGCTCGCTGCCGCGACCTCCGCACCTATCAGCTGATTGAGATCTTCGTCATCGATCAGCAGCGTCTTGGTATGTTCGCTGATCTTTTCCGCGCGCTTGTTTTCGGCAAGCACGGTTTCGGAGAACCTTGCATCGAGATCCTTGATGGCTTTGTCCACGCTATTGATGATCGTGGGCTCGTCGGACTGCTTTATCTTCATCAGGACGTTGCGGACCGACTGAGCATGTTTTTCATTTGCGAGCTGAGAGATTACTCGAATGGCCTCTACCTGAACTTCCCGCTCGGGGCGCTGCAGCATCGGCACGATTTTCGTGATATGTGTGTGATTACCCAGCTTGCCCAACGCGCGAATCACAACGGTGTCAGTCTTGGCGTCTTTACCCAGCAGATCGAGCAGTTTCGGAAGCGCTTTTGTGCTGCCGATCTTGGACAAAGCGTCGATCGCTCGCTCACGAACCCACCAGTCCGAATCATCCGTTGCCTTGATCAGATGATCGACAGCGCGTTCTTCTTTCGTGGCGTTCAATATTTCGATCGCCGTGCGCCTGATTTCCTCGTCTTCGTCCTTGATCAGGGCAACAACCGAATCGACGACCTTCGGGCCACCGATTTCGGCGAGCGCGTCTCCGGCCCGCGACCGGACCCACCAGTCATTGTCTTTCAGCACGCTCAGCAGCTCTTTCACCGAGTCGACGTTGCCGACCTCGTTGAGTACTTCAACGGCGGCGCGCCGCGCATATTCGGACTCGTCCTTCAGGGCCTCGGCCAGGTATGCCACCGTATCCGGATGATTCAGCTGAATCATCATATCGATCGCTTTGTTCTGTACATCTAGATCGGGGTCCTGCAGGAGCTTGCTGACGGCGGCTATGTTGACTGAGCCACCGCGCGCCGCGAGTGCAGAAAGCGCAGTGCTGCGCACGAGCTTGTGATTGTCTTTGAGCTGATCTTCGAGTGCCCGGTTGACCGCAGGATTGTCGAATTTCCCAAGCAAGTTGATGAGATGGACCTTGATGTATGGGTCCTTGCCGCCCATGCGCGCGATAAGGTCCGGGACCATTTCTTCCTTGATCGTATCTTCGATGATTTTGAATATTGCTGCCGATTCCTGCGTGTCCAGTTCGTAGGCGCGCTGCAGCAGGTCATGAATACTGAGGTCTTGCTGATGTACCCGCAAAACCTCGATAAGCGCTGGTTTGGAAACTTCCGGATCGTCGAAAAAGTCGAGTAGCGCATTGGCGTTATAGCTGGTGCTGCTCGACAATGCCCAAGATGTGCCGGACACGACTCGCTCGTTGCCGTCCGCGAGGCCGTCGCGGTACATCTCCAGCGTTTTATCGCTCGCAAGGCTCGTCAGGATATCGACGAAAACCATCGTATGCGACTTGTCCGAGAGCGCGAGCGCATCGATTGCCTTCGGAATGACCTTGGGCCCGATCTTCTTCAGCCGATTGACTAGCCGCTGGGCGGACGGCGAATCCGGTGCCGGCTCCGCAACAAGCTGCGACACCAGTTGTTCGGCGCGAAATGACCCCAGCAGGCTCATGAACGGCGCGCTCGCGCAAGCAGGGTGCGAGGGTGCGGCATCCCTGCACACTTTGCCAACCTGCTCCAAATTAATTCAGTCAATCGTTCTGCTCTTGGTACAACAAAATCAGGCATCCAGGGCGGTGCCGCGAATGCGGTAGAATCGGAAAAATCATCAATGCGGCATTATGCCACACAGCTAAAGCTCACTTTGTTACTCAAGCCGTTGAAAATCAATGCTTGGCTCAGGCTCAGGCTCCGTTACAATGTGCTCGCGCAGGTCTCCAACTGGAGATTCATGAGCACTTATTTTACCTAATATGGCCGGCGGAAATGTGACGGTGTCAACAGAATCAGACTTGAAGAACTTCCTTAAATCCATTGACTTACCCGATGTTGGCCAATCAATTGGCGATGTTGGCCGCGTGCTTGGCGTCAGCAATACGGACGGCCATATCCTGGCGCGGGTCGAGCTTGGCTTCCCGGCCGGGGGCGCGCACGACTCGTATCGTTCGCTGATCAGTGATGCTATTCGCGCTGAAACGGCCTGCGAAGACGTCACGGTCGAGATATCGACCAAAGTGGTGGCGCACGGCGTACAGCGCAATCTGCAACCGCTCGAGCAGATCCGGAACCTGATCGCGGTGGCCTCGGGTAAGGGGGGAGTCGGCAAATCCACGGTGGCGGTCAATCTTGCGCTGGCGCTCGCTGCTGACGGCGCGTCGGTTGGACTGCTTGACGCTGATATATACGGGCCGAGTCAGCCGCATATGCTCGGTCTTGCCGGCGAGCAGCCGACGAGTGCCGATGGCAAGACAATGCAGCCGCTGCAGGCCCATGGATTGCAGGTCATGTCGATCGGCTTCCTGGTCGACGCGGACCAGCCGATGGTCTGGCGGGGGCCAATGGTGACCTCGGCGCTGAGCCAGTTACTGCAGCAGACCACCTGGCACGATCTCGACTACCTGATCGTCGATATGCCGCCGGGTACCGGGGACATTCAGCTGACCTTATCGCAGCAAGTACCGGTCAGCGGCGCCGTGATCGTAACGACGCCGCAGGACATTGCGCTTATAGACGCGCGGAAGGGCCTCGCGATGTTCCGCAAGGTCTCGGTGCCGGTATTGGGCGTTATCGAAAACATGAGCACGCACGTTTGTTCGGCATGTGGTCATGAGGAGGCGATTTTTGGTCAAGGTGGGGGAGAGCAGATGGCCGCTGACTTCGATGTCGAGCTGCTGGGCCGACTGCCACTTGATGCGAAAATTCGCGAATTGACAGACAGCGGTAACCCGACCGTCATAGGCGATCCGGAGTCGGCTGCGGCCCAGGCCTATCGACAGGCGGCCCGGCGAATGGCGGCCCGGCTGGCGATGCGCGGCAAGGACTACAGCAGCAAGTTTCCCAACATTGTGGTCGAGGCCAGCTGATTAGCATCAAATCGGATCGATGGATACGTCGGATGGCGGCCGAGCACGGCATGATCGAGCCGTTCGAGCCCGGCCAGGTTCGCGAAAACGCATCCGGCCCTATCGTATCCTACGGTACCTCGAGTTACGGCTATGATGTTCGCTGTTCGAACGAATTCAAGATTTTTACGAACATAAATTCGGCTATCGTCGATCCGAAGGCATTTGACGAAACGAGTTTCGTCGATCTCGATGCGGAGGTGTGCGTCATTCCGCCGAATTCCTTCGCACTGGCCCGAACGGTTGAGTACTTCCGTATTCCGCGCAACGTCCTGACGATCTGCCTCGGCAAGTCAACGTACGCCCGGTGTGGAATCATCGTCAATGTCACTCCGCTCGAACCCGAGTGGGAGGGCCACGTGACGCTTGAGTTTTCGAATACGACACCGCTTCCGGCCAAGATCTATGCCGATGAAGGCGTTGCGCAGATGTTGTTTTTCGAGTCGGACGAGACCTGCGAGATGTCCTACAAGGACCGCGGTGGCAAGTATCAGGGCCAGCGGGGCGTTACCTTGCCGAAAGCATGAAACAAAGGCTGCCCTAGTCAAAGTCCATGACGATCGGCTCGTCGAGCCTGTCGCCATCCAGCCAGGCGCAGCCGTCACGGTAGCGGAGCCGGCCGCCCGCGAACCAGCCCGCAGCTTCCGGATAGATCTGGTGTTCGACGGCCTGCACGCGTCGGGCTAGCTCAGCTGCCGACTCTTCACTGTTGACCGGCAATCTGCCCTGCAGAACGCGAGGGCCGCCGTCGAGCTGCTCGGTGACGAAGTGGACGGTGCTGCCATGCCAGTGGTCGCCGGCTTCCAGGACGCGCTGGTGCGTGTCCAGTCCCGGATAGGCGGGCAGCAGCGCCGGGTGGATATTCAGAATTCGGCCTTCGTAATGATCGACGAACCAGGGGCTGAGGATGCGCATGAACCCCGCCAGAATGATGAGGTCTGGCCGGTGTTCATCGAGACGGGCGGCAAGCGCGCGATCGAACGATTCGCGGTCGGTGAATCCGCCATGCTCGACGCAGGCGGTCTCGATCCCGGCGTGGCTGGCACGCTCCAGGCCGTAAGCATCAGGCCGATTACTGATTACGAGCGACAGATCAACATCCAGGTTGCCTCGCGCCGCGCGATCGATAAACGCCTGCAGGTTAGTCCCTGAACCCGATATCAGGATCGCGGCCCTGCAGCGGCCTTTATTCAAAGAAAACGCACCGGGCCGGCGCCCGATTGAACGCGGCCGATCTGCCAGGCGTTCTCACCCAGTTCTCGCAGGATCGAGAGTGCCGCCGGTAAATCGGCGGCAGCGACGGCCACGACCATGCCAACTCCGCAATTGAATGTTCGCCGCATTTCGTCAACTTCGATATTGCCATGCTCAGCAAGCCAGTCGAAGACCGGGCCTTGCTCCCAGCTCGTCGTATCGATTTCGGCATGCAACGACACGGGGATGGTTCGCGGTATGTTCTCGCTGAGGCCGCCGCCCGTAATATGCGCAACGCCCTTTACAGGTATTGACCGAATCAGGGCATGCAACGATTGAACGTAAATACGCGTCGGCTCGAGCAGTACCTCGTCGGCAGGGCGGCCTTCGATTTCGGCGTCGCCAGCGAGATCGAGAACCTTGCGAATCAGCGAGTAGCCGTTGGAATGAGGGCCGCTGGACGCCAGGCCGATGAGCGCATCACCGGCGCGGATTGCGCTGCCGTCGATGATCTGCGATCGCTCGACGGCACCGACACAGAACCCAGCCAGATCGTAGTCGCCGTCGGCATACATGTCCGGCATCTCCGCTGTCTCTCCACCGATGAGCGCAGCGCCTGCCTGCGCGCAGCCCTCGGCGATGCCGCTGACGACGGCGGTGGCGATGTCCACGTCAAGTCTGCCGCACGCGAAGTAGTCGAGAAAGAACAGTGGCTCCGCACCCTGGACCAGCACATCGTTGACGCACATTGCGACCAGGTCGATACCGATCGTATCGTGCCGTTGGAGGGCCTGAGCGAGCATGAGCTTGGTGCCGACGCCGTCGGTTCCGGATACCAGCACCGGTTCGCGATACCGGTCCGACGGAAGCGCGAACAGGCCGCCGAACCCGCCGAGCCCAGCGAGCACCTCGGGCCGTTGCGTGCGTTTAACGAGCGGCTTGATTCGGTCGACGAATTCGTTGCCGGCGTCGATGTCGACGCCCGCATCTTTGTAGGTGAGGGGTTTATTGGTCATCAGGGCTCGAATAAAGTTTTGCCGGCCGCAGGCGTAATCGGCGATATAATAGTGCTTGGACACAGACGGGGAAACCACCCTTGCTGAAATCGCGATACAAAATTCGACCCGTTGTCCGGGGACATCGGGTCGCGGGAGGCTTTACGGTCCTGATTACGGGGCTGTTAGTGCTTTTCGCGACTTCGGCCCCGGCCGTTGAGGTGACGGCGTTATACACGGCGCAGGTCATGCTCGATCCGGAAGAACAGAATCCACGCGCGAGCGCTTACGAAACTGCGCTGCTCGAGGTGCTGCTTCGTGTCGCAGGGTCGGACCTGAGCTCGGACCCGGAAAAGGTCGGATTACTGTTTCCGGAGCCTGCATCCTATGTCGTTCAATTTCGTCCGGGTGCCGATGACACGCTCTGGGTCTCGTTTGACGGTGATGCGATCGAGCGTACCTTGCGATCGGCCGGGCAAACGGTGTGGGGCAGCGACAGGCCGCTGACGCTGGTCTGGCTGGCCGTGGACTGGGGGCAGGGCGAGCGTGAGGTTCTCGGCGCAGACGACCCGGAGCGCGATCAGGACGAAGCGCGCTCGATCGATCGTAACCGGCTGCTGCGACAGCGGGTGCTCGATGTGGCCGAGCGCCGTGGGCTGCCCGTCGTATTTCCATTACTCGATACCGACGATTTGCAGAAAATCAGTTTCAGCGATATCTGGGGCGGATTTGATGAACAGCTGCTCGAGGCATCGAGTCGCTATGACGTGAACTCGGTTCTAATCGGCAGAATCCGCGCGGACTCCAGCCAGCGTAACCGGTGGAGCTATTATTTCTCGGGAGTCGAGCAAGTATTGAGCGGCGAGCCTGAATTCGTGATCGGCCAGGTAGCTGATGTGCTGGCAGCCGAATTTGCCATCAGCGGCGACGCGCCGCTGGCAACCATCGAACTGGGTGTGTCCGGAATTGACTCGGTCGAGGCATATGCTGCGGTGCAGAACGTGCTGTCCGACCTGTCCGTCGTCGAGGCTTTTTCAATCGCGGAGGTAAGCGGTGAACGTATTCGCTACCGCGTTTCAGCGCATGGAGGGGCAGACCGTTTACGGCGCGCATTGCGATTCAGTGGTCTGATCGAGCAAAATGGATTCGAAGGCGGCCGGTTTTCATTGGATCCGGTGAATTCGTCGCTCGAATTTTTCTATAGCCCGGAACAATAACCCAGACCCCAGGCCCGGTACTGATGTCCTTAAGCTGGTTGCCCAACGCCATTTCCCTGCTGCGCATTGCGCTGATCCTGCCGATCCTGCTGCTGTTCGTAAACGACGAGTTCGGCTGGGCCCTGGCCCTGTTCCTGGTGGCAGGGCTGTCTGACGGCATTGATGGTTATCTCGCCAAACGTTTTGACTGGAACACCCGGCTCGGCGCATTTCTTGATCCGGCGGGCGACAAACTGCTCGCTGCCTGGTCGTTCGGCACACTCGCTTACCTCGGGCATCTTCCGGTCTGGCTTGCCGTGGTCGTTATTCTGCGTGATGTCGTCATCGTTACCGGGTCCATTCTGTACCACTACCTGGTGCGGCGCCTCGAGGGCGAGCCAACGCGCATCAGCAAGCTCAATACGGCGATGGAGTTCATGCTCCTGGTGTTTGCGATATCGCGGGCCGGCTACGGCTGGCCAGACAACATAACCATCACGATAATGGGAGCTATGGTCCTGGTTACCGTCGTGATAAGCGGCTACGACTACGTAGCCACCTGGATACGCAGCGCTCGAACGGGGCCTGAGCAGTGAAACCGGATTTACGCGTTAACTGGCTGATTGCAATTGCGCTCGTGGGATGGCTTTTATACCTGCTCGCACCGGTATTGACGCCGTTCGTTGCCGCGGCGCTGCTCGCCTACATCGGAGACCCGCTGGCCGATCGGCTGCAGCAGCTCAGGTTGCCACGAACCCTGGCCGTCATCGTGGTATTCCTGCTGACCTTCGTGGTTCTCGGCCTGTTGATCCTGCTGGTCGGGCCGCTGATACGCGGCCAGGTGGCCTCGCTACTCGATGCGTTGCCCGAGATCATCCGCCAGGTAGAGCAGGTGTGGCTGCCAGGAATCATGAATATGCTCGAAATCGACGCCGGCGACGACGTTGGTATCGGCGCGTTCATAGCCCGTTACAGCGACATGGCGGGAAGCTGGGGCGCCAAGGTTCTCGTTTCGGTAACGAGATCCGGCGGGGCGCTTGCAGCGGCAGTCCTGAGCCTTTTCCTGGTGCCGATCTTGACCTTTTACATGCTCCGGGACTGGGATTCGATCCTGAATCACATCGGCGCACTGATACCGTCCACCCAGCGTGACACGGTCACTGCGCTCGCCAAGGATACCGACAACGTGCTTGGGGGATTCCTGCGCGGGCAGCTGCTGGTGATGCTGGCGCTGGCGTTCATCTATTCGGTCGGCCTGAGCATCACCGGCCTGAAGTTTGCCGTCGCAATTGGAGTCGTATCCGGCCTGGTCAGTTTCGTCCCCTACCTTGGATTCGTGTTCGGCATTATTCTGGCGTCGTTGACCGTCGCGCTCGAACCGAATCCGCTCCCTTACATGCTTGGCGTCGTTATCACATTCTCGGCGGGCCAGCTCCTGGAGGGCTCAATTCTGACGCCGAAGCTGGTCGGTGATCGCATAGGGTTGCATCCTGTCATTATCATTTTTGCAATCGCGGCCGGTGGTCAATTATTTGGTTTCTTCGGTATCCTGCTTGCCCTGCCTGCGGCGGCAGTGCTTTCGGTTCTCGTGCGCTTTGCGTACTTCCGTTACCTGAAGGAGCATCCTGAGATAGACATCGAGAACGGTCTTGGCGACGCTTAGGCCGAAGGATTTTTTTTGAGTCAGCTTGCTCTACCACTACAACTCGCCGATCACGCGGTTTTCGCAAGTTTCCTGGGTACTGGTAACGAGACCGTCGTCGCGGCGCTTCGGAGTCTCGCCAACGGCGCTCGCGAGCCTGGCTGCTGGATAAGTGGCCCGGCCGCCGCCGGCAAAACGCATTTGTTGCAGGCGGTCTGCGCCTGCGCGACCGACCGTTCAGTCTACGTGCCACTCGATCTGTATGCACAAGCAAGCCCGGCACTGTTGGAGGGGCTTGAGAGCCGCGATCTGGTTTGCCTCGATGACGTGGACGCCGTGGCCGGTGAACCGGATTGGGAAGCAGCGCTGTTCGGTCTTTGCAACCAGATTCTGGATTCGGAGGGCGCCCTGATCGTCACGGCTGCCACACCGCCGCGCGCCGTCGCCTTCAAACTGCCTGACCTTCAAAGCCGCCTGTCGCGACTGCCGGTTTTTCAGCTGCAGCCGCTCGGCGAAGCGGAGCGTGTGGAGGCCTTGCAATTGCGGGCCCGGCACCGAGGTCTCGAACTGCCCGATGACACGGCCGCCTACCTGCTCAAGCGCACTCGGCGCGACATGGCCAGCCTCTATGCGCTGCTCGACAGGCTCGACGATGAGGCGTTGCGTGCACAGCGGCGTCTGACAATTCCATTCGTCCGAGAAGTTTTGCGGGAAACCTGAGAAAACGGGATTCGGCGAGCCCGGGCCGGAGTTCAGCTAGGCCCGGAGTCGTTGCGCGATGCTGGCAACCCGTTTACCCAGCGCGCGCGCAAGTTCCCGCTCGTCATCTGAAAGGCTGTCATTGGTGCGGTTCCAGGTCACGTGACTGGGACCGTAGGGCGTGCCGCCCGTTGTCGTTCTGGAAATCGCTTGCTCACTGTAAGGCAGACCGACAAGCAACATGCCGTGATGCAACAGTGGCATCGCCATCGTCAGCAATGTCGTTTCCTGTCCGCCATGCAGGCTGGATGTCGAGGTGAAGACGCCGGCCGGTTTGCCGACAGCGGCGTGTGCAAGCCATTCACTGACCGTGCTATCGAGAAAGTATTTCAGTGAAGCGTCCATATTTCCGAATCGCGACGGACTACCCATGATTATGCCGCTGCACTCGACGAGATCGGCCGGCGTCGCGTATGGCGGTCCGGACTCCGGAATGTCTTCTTCGACGGCCTCTGCGATCGTCGAGACCCTGGGTACGGTACGCAATCGGGAGGCCATTCCAGCCACTGCATCAACGCCATGGCAGATTTCGCGGGCCAGCGCAGCGGTCGCACCACCGACCGAATGGTAAACAACGAGGATGTCACTCATTGCGGCAGTAATTGGAGAACATTCTCGGGCGGCCTCCCGATAACCGCCCGCGAATGGTCCTCGTCGACCACGATCGGTCGCTGCAAGACCTTTGGGTTCTTTTCGACCCAGGCCGCGAGGGCCGCGTCATCGTCCAGCTCGGGCAAGTCCGTTGCCGACTGGAATTCAGCCTCGCCACGGCGCAGCAGCTCGGATACGCGCAGGCTCAGCAACGTTGCAAGCCGCAGAATCGTCTCGGCATCGGGCGGCTCGGCAAGATACTCGACGACCGCCGGCCGGACTCCCGCACTTGTGATTAATTCCAATGTTTTCCGAGACTTGGAACATCTAGGGTTGTGGTAGATTGTGACATTCATGGTGTATCCGCTGGTTATTACAAGCCGACGACCAGCGAACTTTAACAGGCAATAAGAGCGGGCGTCAGGGCGTCGATTTTTTCTTGACGCCAAGGCAGCGCGCTTGGTAGCGTTGGACGGCTATAACAATTCAGAATATCGATGCTACCAGGTCCAATTCAACGTCTCGGAACGGCTGCTTTGCTCGGCGCGCTGCTGCTTGTAGCCGGCTGCGCGGGACCGCCGGTTCAGGAAATGAGTGACGCTCGCCAGGCGATTTCCGTTGCGCGTGACGCCGGTGCCGCCGAGCACGCAGCGGGAGAGTTGAGTGCGGCAGTGGAACATCTGGAGAGTGCGGAACGGTATCTGAATCAGCGGCGCTATGAAAACGCGCGTCGCGATGCGCTGCAGGCCAAGGAAGAGGCGTTGAACGCGCTGCATCGGAGTGAAAGCAGCGACGAAGAAACCCCGTAGTTCCGTCGCATGCCCGGCGCCCGTCGTTTCACGATAAGAGGCCGCGTGCAGGGCGTGTTTTTCCGTGCTAATACGCGACGCCTGGCTGATTCTCTCGGCCTGACCGGCCACGCCGTAAATCTTGATAACGGCAACGTCGAAGTGCTTGCTTGCGGTGACGAGACCGCTCTCGGCGAACTCGAGCGCTGGTTGCAGGACGGGCCGCCCATGGCCGAGGTGACTGACGTCATTGCAGAGGATGTGACCTGGCGTGCGCTCGACGGTTTTAAAACGGGGTAGAGGTGTTTGCAGGCGCGCGATCAGCCCTGAAACCACTTCGAACCGAGTTTATCGATTACCTTGTTGGGGTATGTGCGCTGCCCGAGGCTGCCGTTATAGCGTCCCAGGGCGCGCCTGTAATCACCGTTTTCCTTCTCGAGGTAGAACTTTAGTATTGCGCAGCCATAGCGAAGATTGGTATCGATGTGGTTCAGGTTGTCTTCGGGCCTGCCTATCTCATCTTTCCAAAACGGCATCACCTGCATCAGGCCGAGCGCGCCGGCAACCGAAACCGCCCAACGATCAAAATTGCTCTCTACCTCGATCACGGCCAGCACGAGATTGGGAGGCAGCTCCAGCTTGGAAGCCTCGTGGTGGACCCGCTTCAGAATGTGCATGCGCTCGTCGGGATTTGGTACCTGTGCCGCCAGGCGCGCCGACATATCCGTCAGCCAGACTGCGGCCTCGTAGCGATCGTCGAAACTGTCGGCGGAATTGATCGCTTCGCGCAGGACCTCACGAAGTTCAGGATCCGGTACCTGCTCGCCCGACGCCGCGCCTGACGCCAGCAGCAGCGTTATAAACCAGGCGGCGACCGTGCGGAACGTAGTAGTCATAGTAATAATATATTACATATTAATTATATGGTTACAACTGATTCCTTAAGCAGTTTAAGAGCATCGTCACGATTCATGACCTGCGCTTCGGTTGCGCGCCGATGCCGATACTCGAGTTCGCCGCTCGCGATGCCGCGCTCAGAGATTACCAGGCGGTGCGGGATGCCGATCAACTCGGCATCAGCGAATTTCACGCCTGGCCTGACGTCACGATCGTCGAAGAGCACTTCGAGGCCGGCCTCGAGCAATTCGGAATAGAGGGCCTCGGCAGCGTCGCGCAGCGCATCGGACCGCTGCATATTGATCGGCACGAGTACGACGTCGAAGGGCGCCAGTGGCTCGGGCCATATGATGCCTTTTTCATCGTGGTTCTGCTCTATGGCGGCGCCAACGATACGGGTTATTCCGATGCCGTAGCAGCCCATCGCCAACGCACGATCCTTGCCGTCGCTGTCCTGCACCGTGGCGCGCATCGCCGTCGAGTACTTGTCGCCCAGCTGAAATATGTGCCCGACCTCGATGCCGCGAGCGATACTCAGCGTGCCTTTGCCGCCCGGGGCAGGGTCGCCTGCGACGACATTGCGCAGGTCGACTGATGCGGGGTCGGCGAGATCGCGCCCGAAGTTGACGCCCGTGAAATGCGTGTCGACGGCGTTCGCACCGCAGACGAAGTCGGCGAGGGCGGCGGCACCGTGGTCGTAAAAAACGGGTATGTCGAGACCGAGCGGCCCGACAAATCCCGGCTCGCAGCCGGTCGCCTTGAGCACCGCTGCCGGGTCAGCCATTGCGAGTGGCGACGCGACGGCTTCGAGTTTCTGTGCTTTGACAGCGTTGAGCTCATGATCGCCGCGCAGCACCAGTGCGACCGGACCTTCGACCCCCTCGACGATCAGCGTCTTGACCGTTTGCTCGGGCGTTACATCGAGCAATTCACAGAGCGCCTGTATCGTGCGAGTGCCCGGCGTCGCGACCTTCTCGAGCTGCTCGGTTGCATCGGGCCGAACTCGGTCCGCCGGCATCGTCGCGGCCGTTTCTACGTTGGACGCATAGTCATCCTCGTCGGAGTATGCGATCGCGTCTTCCCCGGAATCGGCCAGGACATGGAACTCCTGTGATTTACTGCCGCCGATCTCGCCGCTGTCCGCCCAAACGATTCTGAATTGAAGCCCAAGCCGCGCAAAAATGGTCGCGTAGGCGTCGTGCATTTTCTGGTAGGAGAGATCCAGTCCGTCCTGGTCGATATCGAAGGAATACGCGTCCTTCATCACGAATTCGCGCGAGCGCATGACGCCGAAACGGGGCCGAATCTCGTCGCGAAATTTCGTCTGTACCTGGTAAAAGTTGATCGGCAACTG
>JAACFB010000010.1 GCA_009937615.1 Gammaproteobacteria bacterium
CGCGGAGCTGCTCCTGCCACAGGCCCAGGTGCTTTTCGTAGCGCCGCCACTTGCCGAGTGCGCTCGTATAGATCGGCTGCCGAACCTGCTCGGAACTCGCCGTCTTGACGGCCCGATCCGTCTCGTAATACCGCAGACACTGCTCCTCAAACGGCAAGCCACAGTGTTCGAGAATGCGTCGTACCTGGCCTTCCAGGTCGGTGACCGTTTCTTCGTAGTGCACATCGAGCACCCTGCCCGGCAGCACCTCGTGCCAGTGACGCATGATTCCGACGTACTGTTTGTAGTAGTGCGCGAGATCGAGCATGTCGTAGGTGAAGCTCTGCCCCTGGCCGAACAGTTGTTTGTAGGCGCCCAGGCAGCTGTCAAACGGATGCCGCCTGGCATTAATGAATATCGCATTGGGCAGAACCAGGTGCGCAAAACCGATCATCGGGAAATTGTTGGGCAACTTGTCGGTGAAGTACGGCAGATCGGTTTCGCGATAACGTCGACTGTCGTCGATGTACTGCTTGCCATAGGCCCGCAAGTCCTTGTCACGCAAATCTCGAACCGCTTCAGGGTAACTGATACCGTCCGTTCGGAATTGGCCGATCGATTCGACGATTCTGCCAAGTATCGGCAACTCTGAAGTGCCCTCCACCTGGCTGTGACTGGCAAGTATCTGTTCCACCAGCGTCGATCCGGAGCGCGGTAATCCCACGATAAAAATTGGTCGCGCAGCTTCGTAGCCCACACCGGCCCTTTCCTGCAATAGCTTCGCGTCAAATACCGTCTTAAGTGCCTCCATGCGACTCTCGAACCGCACCGGATCGTGATCCACTGTCGAGCGGTGCTTCTGATTACCGGTATCGTAGAAATGCCAGGCCCGATCATAGTCCTTCTTGTCTTCCATGGCCTTGCCGAGCGCAAAACGAAAATGAACGTCTTCGACATCGGTCAGGTCATCCCTCTCGACCTGCTCGAGCATCGTGTCGACTTCCTCCTCCTCGAATTTGAATATCTTGAGATTTGCCATGCTCCAGTAGACGGGACCGAAACCGGGCTTTGCCTTGATCGCACGCCGATAGGCCCTCAGAGCGCCCTCCTGATCGCCAATTGTCTTGAGTTCCCAGGCATACGACGACAGAACACCAGGAACGCCGTCCCTTATTTCAAGGGACTTCTCGTACGCCTTAACGGCCCTTTCCGGATACATGGCCCGCCCATTCGCGTGGCCGAGACTCGACCAGGCCTCCGCATTCCGGGGTTCGAGCCTGACGGCTTTGTTGAATGCTTCTATCGCTTCCGGGTAACGATTCCGGTCCATATGCAACGATCCGAGCGTCATCCAGGCGCCGCCGAAATCGGGCGCAATTTGAACGGCGCGACGTAACAATGCCTCGGCATCATCAGGGCGTTTCTTATCCCGCCAGAAAACTCTTGCAAGCTGGTGCATCGCGTTGACACTGTTTGGTTCGTCCACCTTGCCTTCCTTGTACAACTGCGAGCCTTTGACAATCGCCGCTCGCTCCGGGTCGTCCTCGACGTATTCCCGCAATGTCTCGTCAGCTTCATCGCCGCGGCCCGCGGCGATCAACGCATGAGCCAGCTTTCGCTTCGCCAATGGCAGTGCCGGCTGCAGGCGAATTGCTGTCTCGAACGAGGCGATTGCCTCGTTAAACCGCGACTGCATGGCCATGACACTGCCGAGATCTTCGTGCAGCTGCGGAAACTCCGGTTGCATGTCCAGCGCAAAGCGCAACTGTTTCTCAGCCTCGGCCAGTCGATTCTGTTTCATGAGAGCCTGCGCCAACAGCCTTATGTGGTCGGCATCCCCGGGATGCTCCGCCAGGAAATCGCGGCATACTTCTTCTGCACGCAGCGGCCGCTCCCTCCTGAGAAAATCAATTGTTCGATTGATGCTGGCGCTCTTCGCGGGCAAAGGCTCGTTCATCTCAGTCACCGATACTCTGTGGGAGCCCCGGCCGGCAGCTTCTCGGCGGGCACATAGTCAAAGATAAACGATATGCGGTCCTCCGACCCCATGTTCAGAACGCTGTGTAGCTTCTGATTATTGATTTCGTAGACATTACCGACCTCGAACTGATAGGGCTTCCCCGCGATTGTGTAACGAACCGCCTGGCTCGTGGTTATCGGCACGTGAATGCGGTGGCCGATATGAAACGAACTCAGCTTATCGCGATGCGGCAATATTCTGCCCCCGGCCTTGAGCTTCGCCGCCATTGCTCTCAGCAGGCAGCCGCCAGGCTCGTACCAGGTGCCGATGACGTAGTCGATAACGGGTACCGCGACATCCGCCAGCAGCTCCCAACCACTATCCTTGTAAATTTCTCCGTCAGGCCAGGATTCCTCACAAAACAGCATGACGATGGACTCGGTCTCCTGGTGCACCTCGTAAGTTTGCTGCCTGATCGACTGCTCGGCCCAGACCGCCGGCTCCTGAGCCAGAATCCGCTCCTTCAGAGCCTGCATGTCTATTTCGCCCATACAGCGCTGGTCGACTCCGATGTCCATCGCTATTCCTCAACCCGGACGGCCGCTCAGTTTACCGCACACTACTCCGCTTGTGTCGTAAGAGAGCACAACCGTTCGGAAACATGGCGTGTTGCGTAGCACGAAGCATGCTCTAAACTTGGCGGTCAATTCTGCATTTTCAGAGCGATACCGAGATGCTGCCCAGACGTTTGCTGGTCCTGACTGCCGTCATCGCAACACTGGCATCCTGCGATTACGAGAACCGGCAAGCCGTAGCCGATTACAACGCTCGGAACACGATCGTGGCGAGTCCCAATGACGACAACGTCCGCTACACGGGCCGCTGGAATTTCGACGACCCGTTCGCGCCCTGGGTGGGCTGGCAGGGCAGCACGGTCAGCCTTCGTTTTCGCGGCAGCGAAATCGCGGCAACGGTCGAGTTCGACGATAGCGAGCGTTTAAGGGTTATTGTCAACGGTGTGCCCGAGGAACCAGCGCGAGTCGTAGCCGCGGGAAAGCAGACGATCGTCCTTGCGCAGGGCCTTGATGCGCAATCCGAGCATACCGCCACTCTGATGAAAGAGGAATATGCGACGTCAGTACTGACGTTTCACGGCTTCGAAATCACCAACGGTGAGGTTATTGCGCCGCCACCGCGACCCGATAAGCGCATCGCGTTTTTTGGCGACTCCAATATGGAAGGCTTCTCCTTGTACGACGAGAAAAACGGTACCGTGAACGACGCTAATGGCACGTACTTCGCCTACCCGGCTACAGTCTCCAGGATGCTGGGAACCGAAATGCAGCTGCAGGCTTTTGGCAGCGCCACGCTCGATGGCCCCACTGCCAACGACGTGATGTCCTTCATTTACTCACCTGCGTTGGACCGCGAAGACGCCACGTATCGGGACCCGTTTCGCCCGCACGTCATCGTCGTCAATGCGGGAGCCAACGACATCTCGCGGCTGCCGCCCGAAGACCAGAAGGCAAGAATCAAGGCGCGCTATCGAGCGGTCATCGCCAGCCTCCGGGAAGTCTACGGCGACGAGCCACATATTGTTCTTTATAACGCCTATTCATGGGGCCTCGGTGAGCCCGCCATGTACAGCCACGAGGTGGTCGATGAGCTGGGCGGAAACCTGTCGGTACTTCTCTTTCCCTGGTGCTGGGAGCAGTGGCACGGTGACATGGTAGATCACGCCGGCCAGGCGCGGCACCTCGCGCGGCACATCGAATCGCTCGGTCTCGGCTTCTCGATACGGCAGGATGCCGAAGTCGTCAGCGGCTATGGCATTGGCCAGGACGTCACAAACGGCAGTTTTGAGGGAGCTGCCAGGGACGGTTATGGCGGCTTCGGCTGGCGCTACTTCGAAGACGGGGTCGAACGGGTGCGCGATCCCCTCGGCGCAAAGGAAGGCGAGCACTTCATTCGCCTGGGCCCGGGCGAAATTGTTCACCAGTGCGTCGATTCCACAGGCGATTTCAAGCCCGGGCCGGCCGAGCGCGGGCAGCAGTACACCCTGACCGCGGCAATCCGCAGCAGCGAGGAATCTGGCGCGGCCATACTTGGCGCTGATTACGAGGGGCAGGATCTTTACAAGCGGAGAAACCCGGAGCTGCAGAGTTTCGATGTCAGCGGCGAATGGCAAGACTATGCGATCACATTGACGGCACCTGCGGACGCCTGGAAGGTCTATGTAATTCTGAAGTCGGAATCGGGGACCATCGAGTACGATCACGTTCGACTCACATCGCCGTAACCGGGCGCCGGTAAAACTGGCGGGCGGAACCATAACGGCTGAATTGACTGGTGTATCGCTTTGTCAACGGCTTCCGGTACCGGGCGTTATAACGTTAACTACATGGCAACTGAGGAACCAACATGGACAGCAAATTTTCGATAACGGCAGTAGCGCTGGTGTCGCTGCTGGCGACGGCACCGGTAAGCGCTCAGGAGACTGGCGCAGCGGCCGAGCCGCCATCCCGGAGCACAGAAGAGCGCCGTGCCGAACGTGAGGCGATGCGCGAGCGCATGGAGAGCATGTCCGAGGAGGAGCGCGCGGCCCATCGGGCCGCCATGCGAGAACGCTGGGACGCCATGTCCGAGGAAGAGCGCGCGGCCCATCGGGCCGACATGCAGCGGCGGCGCGATAATATGACCGACGAGGAGCGCGCCGAGATGCACGAACGCATGCGGAACATGTCCGAAGAGGAGCGCGCTGAGTTTCGCGCTGCCATGCGCCAGCGCCGCGGTGAGATGACCGAAGAAGAACGCGCCGCCATGCGCGAGCGCTGGGAAAGCATGTCCGAAGAAGAGCGCGCGGCGCTGCGCGAAAAACGACGCCAGCACCATGGCGGCAAGGGACCGGGGGCGGCCGGCAGCGGGCCGAAAAAGGGTCCTGCGGCAGAAGCCGGCGCGGGCCAGTCAGGCTAGGATTCCGCAGGCTCGGATAGAACCCAAAAGCCCGCCTTCCGGCGGGCTTTTGGCTCGTGGCTTCCACGAATGGGCGGGTTCCCCGCGTTCCTGTACAATCCTGCCTTCGAATTTTTCCGCCACCCCAACAGACGAGAATAAAAGTGAGCAGTTCTGAAGAGCAACTACAGATAATCAAGACACGTCCCGGCTTCGTCGCAGCCCTCGACCAGAGCGGCGGCAGCACGCCGAAAGCACTGGGCCTTTATGGCGTCACAGAGGATGCCTGGTCCAACGACGACGAAATGTTCGCCGTGGTACACCAGATGCGTTCCCGGATTATTACCAGTCCGGCATTCAACGGGGACCGGATCCTTGGCGCCATCCTGTTCGAGAACACGATGGACCGCGACATCGAGGGCCAACCGACGGCTTCTTACCTCTGGAACGTCAAAAACGTCGTGCCGTTCCTGAAGGTCGACAAAGGCCTCGCAGCCGAGGAGAACGGCGCCCAGGTCATGAACCCGATGCCGGAACTCGGCGCCCTGCTTGAAAAGGCGAAGGGCAAGGGCATATTCGGCACGAAGATGCGCTCGGTCATCAAGCAGGCCAACCAGGCCGGTATCGATGCCGTTGTCAGCCAGCAGTTCGAAATCGGCCGGCAAATCGTCGCCGCAGGACTCGTGCCGATCATCGAACCGGAGGTCGACATCCATTGTCCGGACAAGGCGGCCGCCGAAGACATGCTGCATGACGCGATCATGGCCGAGCTCGACAGTCTCGGCGAAGACGAAATTGTGATGCTCAAGCTGACGCTGCCCGAGAAAGACAACCTCTATGCCGACTGCGTTGCGCATTCAAACGTGGCCCGCGTCGTCGCGCTATCGGGTGGATACTCCCGTGACGAGGCAAACGACCGGCTGTCGCGCCAAAACGGGATGGTGGCCAGCTTCTCCCGCGCGCTGGCAGAGGGGCTCACGGCCCAGCAGTCGGACGACGAATTCAACGCAACGCTTGACGCATCGATCGCCAGTATCTTCGAGGCGTCGAATACCTGAAGTCCGTCGCCCGCTGTTTTCCGGTAAGACCGCTGGCCTGACACGAGAGGGAACACGGTATGAAAAGTGCCTGCCGACCGTTGCTCTTGATCCTGAGTTGCGTTTCGCTCTGGGGTTGCGCCAGTTACCCGCTGAATGACCCGATCGAGGAAATCAATTCGTCAACAGGCTACCGCCTCGAAAACTTGCCTCCCGGGCCTGGCAATTCGGACGATCTTTACGTGATCCTGGCCCTGTCCGGTGGCGGCGCGCGCGCAGCGGCTCTCGATTTCGGCGTCATCCAGCAGCTGGATAAAGTACGTTTCGGCGACGATCGGCGGTCGCTGCTCGACGAAGTGGACATGATCAGCTCCTCGTCGGGCGCGAGCATCCCGGCTGCCTACTATGGCATTTATGGCAAGGACGTGTTTCTTAGCGACTTCACGGAGGATGTTCTCTACCGGCAGATTCAGACAGCACTGACATGGAGGACTCTCAACCCGTGGCATTGGCCGCGCCTGTTATCGGGCACCTTCAGCCGGGGTGACCTGTTCGCCGAGTATCTCGATGAGACGATCTATGACGGTCACACTTTCGCGGACATGCCGTTGCAGCGGCCGCTGATTCTGCTCAATGCGACCGATATCGGTATCGGGTCGCAATTTTCCTTCACCCAGGGAAGCTTTGACCTGATTTGTTCTGACCTGTCCACGGTCAAAGTCGCCCGTGGAGTCACCGCGTCGATGGCGTTTACCCCGGCGTTTACGCCGATCACGTTGAAAAACTACAACGATGGCCGATGCGGCGATAACGTGCCTGCCTGGGTCCACAAAGCGCTTGAAAGCGGCGTTGAGGATAACCCGAGCGTGTTCGCGGCAGCCGACGATATCCTGAGTTACACAGATATCGAGAGGCGGCCGTATATCCACCTTCTCGATAGCGGCATATCCGACAACATCGGCATACGTACGCCGGCGCTGGCCTTTTCCGTTCGCGATGCGCCGGCGAGCCAGGTTGACCGCATCGAAGACGGCTCTATCAAGAAGCTGGTTGTGATCATCGTCAACGCCCGACCAAAGTCGAGTTTCAAAGGCGATCTCTCACCGAAACCGCCCGGCGCAGCAGCGTCCATTACGGCGTCGGCTTCACGACCGCTTGCCAACTATTCCTACGAGACCGTCAATCTTATCCGCAGGAATATAGCGGATGCGCGCAGTAGCCTCAGCGAATATTACGAGCAGCGAAGTGCCTGCAGTGATCATGCGGAGGAAGTGTGTGCCAACGGGACGCCGGCGGAATCGTGCGTGACAAACGTCGAGCAAAGCTGCTTTGAGAAATTCGATGTTGCCGATGACCAACGTCCGCCGGAGCTTGACATATTTCTCATCCACCTCAGCTTCGACCTGATCGATGATATTTCGCGCCGTGAGCGCTTTGAGACCATTCCGACCACGCTCGAACTGCCCATGGAAGACGTGGATGCGCTCGTCGAGCTTGCGCCCGAGCTGCTGCAAACGGATCCGGAGTTTCAACTGCTGCTCGAAGACCTCGACGCCGAATACACTGAATAACAACCAATAAGAAAATCCAATATGACTTCCGCCAAAATTATTTATACAAAGACGGATGAGGCTCCAGCGCTCGCCACCTATTCGCTATTGCCAGTCATCGAGGCATTTACTGCTGCGGCCGGAATCGACGTGGAAACGCGCGATATTTCGTTAGCGGGAAGAATCATTGCGACCTTTCCTGAGAACCTCAGCGAAGACCAAAAGCAGAACGATGCCTTGGCCGAGCTGGGCCAGCTCGCAAAAAGCCCCGATGCGAACATCATCAAGCTGCCGAATATCAGCGCCTCGATCCCGCAGCTGACCGCGGCGATCAAAGAGCTGCAGTCGCAGGGATTCGATATCCCGGACTACCCCGAGGAACCGCAGTCGGACTCCGAGCGCCAGATCCGCAACCGTTACGCCAAAGTGCTCGGCAGCGCCGTCAATCCGGTTTTGCGGGAAGGTAATTCGGATCGTCGAGTTGCTGCTGCGGTGAAGGAGTTTGCGAAAAAACATCCGCACTCGATGGGCGCGTGGAGTCCCGACTCAAAGACTCATGTCGCGCATATGAGCGATGGGGATTTCTACTCCAGTGAGCAGTCTCACGTAGTCGCCAGCCCCGGGGACCTGCATATCGAGCTCGAAACCGAAGACGGCTCCGTTACTTTGCTGCGCGAGCAAGTGCACGTCCTCGAGGATGAAGTAATCGACGCGGCCGTTATGAACTGCGGCGCTTTACGCGAATTTTATGCCGAACAAATGGAGCAGGCTAAGAGCGAAAACGTGCTGTTATCGCTACACCTCAAAGCCACCATGATGAAAGTCTCGGATCCGATAATGTTCGGTCACGCCGTGAACATTTACTACCGCGATGTTTACGAAAAGCACGTTAGTGTCTTCGAAGAACTCGGCGTCGATCCGGATAATGGCGTGGGCGACGTCTACGCAAAGATGGCTCAACTGCCCGAGGGAAAGCGTACCGAGATCGAAGCCGACATCGAGGCCGTTTATGCGGATCGCCCTGCGCTCGCGATGGTTGACTCGGACAAGGGCATCACCAACCTGCATGTGCCCAGCGACGTGATTATTGATGCATCGATGCCCGCCGCCATTCGTTCTTCCGGACAAATGTGGGGCCCGGACGGCAAGCTGCACGACACCAGGGCCATGATTCCGGATCGCTGCTACGCAGGCATTTACCAGGAGGTCATCGACTTCTGCAAACAGCACGGTGCGTTCGACGTCGCCACGATGGGAAACGTCTGCAATGTCGGTCTTATGGCACAAAAAGCGGAGGAATACGGATCGCATGACAAGACATTCGAAGTCCCTGCTGCCGGCAAAATCCGGGTGGTCGACTCTTCAGGCGATGTCCTGCTGAATCACTCCGTCAGCAAAGGCGATATCTGGCGCATGTGCCAGACCAAGGATGTACCGATCCGCGACTGGGTCAGGCTTGCAGTCAACCGTGCCCGGCAGACCGGCTCGCCGGCGTTCTTTTGGCTCGACGAAAACCGGGCTCACGATCGTTCGCTGATCAACAAGGTCAAGAGCTACCTCGAGGATCATGACACGAGCGGCCTCGACATCCGCATCCTGTCCCCTGTTGATGCCATGCGCGCAACCCTCGTGCGGGTCAAAGACGGCAAGGACACGATCTCGGTAACGGGTAACGTTTTGCGTGACTATCTAACGGACCTGTTCCCCATCCTTGAACTGGGCACCAGTGCAAAAATGCTGTCGATCGTGCCGCTGCTCGAGGGCGGCGGCCTCTACGAAACCGGTGCCGGCGGCTCCGCCCCGAAACACGTACAGCAGTTTCTTGCCGAAGGCCATTTACGGTGGGACTCGCTCGGCGAATTCCTCGCGCTCGCCGTGTCGATAGAAGAGCTTGCCGAGAAAACGGATAACGCCGCAGCGCTTGCTCTCGGAATCGCCCTCAACGCAGCGAATGCGCGTTACCTCGAGAACAACAAATCTCCGTCGCGAAAGGTCAACGAACTGGATAACCGCGGCAGCCATTTTTACCTCGCGCTCTACTGGGCCGAGGCTGTCGCTGCTCAGACAAGCGACAGGGCGCTGGCGCAACGATTCGCGCACGTCGCCGAAGCCCTCGGCACCAGGGAGCCCGACATCATCGCGGAACTCGAGGCCGCGCAGGGTCAGGCCGTCGACATCGGCGGCTACTACCGGCCGGACGACGAACTCGCAGCCGCAGCCATGCGGCCAAGCGCTACTCTCAACGCGATTATCGATTCGATCTAGGACTCGGTTTTCCGGTCCGGCGGTCAACGAGAGCAGCGGCCAAAATCTGGCCTCACAGGAGCCCTGCCGCTATCGCAAAACGAGGCGTCAAGACTTCCCGTCGTTAATGACAGTCTCGATGCTCAGCTGACCGGCCGTTCAGACTTTAAACCCTTCCTTACTCAACGGCAGCGTCCTTACACGTTGGCCGGTCGCAGCAAATATCGCGTTGCAGACCGCCGGTGCCAGTGGCGGCAGCGCCGGCTCACCGAGCCCCGTCGGCGGGTAGTCGCTCTGGATGAAATGTACGTCGACAATGGGCGCATTGTGCATGCGCATGATCGGGTATTGATGGAAATTGGACTCCTGCACGCGCCCGTTCTCGATCGTAATTTCAAGGCCGAGCGTCGTGCTGAGTCCATCCATGACGGAACCCTGGCACTGGTTCTCCGCACCGCTCATGTTCACGATCGGCCCGACGTCTCCGGCGACCGTTACCCGGTGCACGGTCAGCTTGCGATCCGCATCGACGCTGACGTCCGCCACCTCGGCGAAATGGCCTGCGTGACTGAAATAAAACGCCAGACCGAGACCACGGCCTTCCGGCAATGGCTGACCCCAGCCTGCTTTCTCGGCGGCCAGCTTGATGACCGCAGCCGCGCGGCCGGTATTCATGGCTCTCGGGTTGCCCGGATCCAGCCAACGCGGCTCGCCCATCAGCTCGAGCAGGAAGTCGACGTGGTCACGCTCCGCCACGTTGGCCATTTCGTGAATGAAGCTCTGCACGGCGAACGCGATCGCGTTCGAGCGCGGTGATCGCCAGGGCCCGCACGGGGTACCCAGCGGCAGCAACGTCTGCGTGACCTTATAGTCGTCAATGATGCCCTCCGGAAACTCGCCCGGGCGCATGTCACCGCCGCGCACGGGCGCCTTGCCATCATGCGTAAACGTGATGAAATGATCTTGCCAGGCGGACAGGCTGCCAGAAGTATCGAGTGCGGCCCGCAGCGCGTGATACCCGGCGGGCCGGTAGAAGTCGTGTGCCATATCGTCCTCACGCGTCCACTGCAGCTTGACGGGTGCGCCAACCTGGCGGGCGATAGCCGCGACTTCGCAAACGTAATCGTTCATCAGCCTGCGTCCAAAACCGCCGCCGACTCTCGTCACATGCAGCGTGACCTTTTCCCGTGGGATCCCGAGGACATTGGCGACACTGCCGATCGCCTGGTCCGGACTCTGCGTCGGCGCCCATATCTCGATCGCGCCATCGCGATACCAGGCCGTGCAATTCTGCGGCTCGAGCGGCGCATGTGATACAAACGGATAGCTGTAGAAAGCCTCATGAATCCGGGCCGCACCAGTAAACGCCTGCTCCACGTCACCAAATTCGTACAGGACCTCGGCACCCGGCTCCTTTGACAAACGCGCGGCCTCGGCGGTGATGCTGCTCAGGCTATCTTTCGACGCGTCGGTTTCGTCCCAGTCGATACTCAGATGCGCCCTTGCCTGCTGAGTCTCCCAGGTCGAATCGCCGATTATCGCGACGCCCGGCATGAGCTCGCTGACCAGGTCGTTGCCCTCGAGGACGAAGGCATCTCGGATTCCCGGTAACGCACGAATGTCGTCGAGATTGGCGGCGGCAACGCGGCCGCCCGTCGCCGGACACTTGGAATATGACGCATACAGCATGCCGGGCAGGGACTGATCGGTACCGAACAACGGCTGACCCGTAACGACTTTCTCGTTATCGACGCCCGTGATGCGCTCGCCGATCAGCGTGTATTCATCGCGGGCTTTCAGCCGCAGTTCCGCCTTGTCCGGCACCGGCAATGCTGCCGCCTTATCGGCAAGTTCGCCATAGGTGAGGCGCCGCCCGGTTGCTTCGTGGGTCACCACGCTGTTCGCAGTCAGACACTCATCGACCGGCACCTGCCAGGTTTCGGCCGCCGCACGCCTGAGCATCAATCGGGCCGCGGCGCCGGCCTCGCGCAGCTGGTTCCAGGCAGTTGCTATCGACCGCGACCCACCGGCGCGTTGACGACCGTAAACGGCCGTGTCGATCCGCGCCTGCTCAACCACGACATCGTTCCAGTCGGCATCCAGTTCTTCGGCAACAATCATCGGGAAGGAAGTCTTGATGCCCTGCCCTATTTCCGGAGTTTTTGAATAAATCAGTATCGTGCCGTCAGAGCCAACATTGACGAACTCGTTGAACTCGTAATCCTTGCCGGGCTCCGTCGATACGGGATCCGTGCCCTTAACGCTGCAGGCCGCAAGCGTCAGTCCGCCGCCTGCCAGCCCGGTCAGCTTCAAGAACGTTCGCCGGCTCACCCGTTCCCACGCACTATTCAGTCTTTCATCGGCCTCACGGAATGCCGCACGGATGTTCGGATCCCTGGCGAGTCGCTCTCCGGCTTTCATGACTCACCTCCGGTTGCATTGATCGCTTTCGCGGCGCTGTGAATCGCGGCACGAATCCGCTGGTAGGTGCCACAGCGGCAGAGATTTCCGCGCATCGCGCTGTCGATGTCGGCGTCGCTTGGCGACGCGTTTCGCGCAAGCAGGGCGGCCGCGCTCATGAGCTGTCCCGCCTGGCAGTAGCCGCACTGAGGTACATCGTGTTCAATCCAGGCCCTCTGCAACGGGTGCAGGGTCTTATCGGGAGCAGCCAGGTTTTCGATTGTCGTCACGGCCACCCCCTCCGCTGCGCTGACCGGCATCAAACAGGAGCGGACCGGCCGGCCGTCGATATGCACGGTGCAGGCCCCGCAGTAGCCGCCGCCGCAGCCGAACTTGGTGCCGACAAGGCCAAGTTGATCGCGCAACACCCAGAGTAACGGGGTTGAGCCGTCAGCGATGTCCAATTCGTGCTGCCGGCCATTGACGTCAAGGCGAACCATGATCACTTTCCTCTCTATAGTCCGGACGGTGAGCAATAATTATTGGCATTTTCCGGGCGTTGCGGCAAGCAATGGTTTCAAACGAGTGCATTCGGTGCCGAGCACAGATAGAATTTCGGCCCGCACCGAGCAACCGTCAGGATAGGAATCGTCAATGAAATTTCGAACAATCTGGTTGACCCTGGTCGGGACGATTCCCCTGTATGCGCAGGCCCAGGACCTCAGCTGGCCGCAGGAACTCGAAGCCGATAACGGATCGGTAGTTCTCATTTATCAGCCTCAGGTAGAAGAATTTTCGGGCAACAGCCTCGAAGGACGCGCCGCAGTTTCCGTCAAGTCTGCTGCAACCAATAACGTGCCGGTGTTCGGCGCTATCTGGTTCGAGGCCCGGCTTGATACGGATCGCGATGCGCGAACCGCGATTATTCGCGACGTGACGATTGCTGATGTCCGTTTTGCCGACGCGAGTGACGATCAGATGCAGCAGCTCGCAGACTTCATCGAAGCCGAAGTCAGCGGATCGAGCTTCACGATCTCGGTCGACCAGTTGCTCACGGACCTGGAGGCCGAGTCCTCGGCTGCCGGGCAGGCCAGTCTCAGGCATGAGCCGCCGAATATCATGCTGTCCACGACTCCGGCGTTGCTGGTTTCGGTCGATGGAGACCCGAGGTTCCAGGCGATCGAAGGTTCGCTCTACGAGCGCGTTGTCAATTCGCCGTTTCTGATCGTCAGGGGCGGCAAGGATCTGTACCTCTATATCGGCAGCAATGCCTGGTACGAGGCTACGGCAGTCGCCGGTCCCTGGTCCCGCGCACGGCAGGTTCCGGACGATGTCGCTCAATTTGTCGAACCTGCCGAGGACGACGGCACTGCCGTGGACGATGTTCGCATCATCGTCGCGACCGAGCCGACCGAACTGATTGTCGCGGACGGTGAACCGTCCTGGGCACCGGTCGAAGGGATGAATCTGCTTTACATGGCAAATTCCGACAGCAACGTGTTTCTCGAACTTTCGACGCAGCGATACTATGTATTGCTGTCGGGACGCTGGTACCGCGGCGAGGGCATACAGGGTGACCTCGAATGGGTGCACGTGCCAAACGACGAGTTGCCGGAGCCATTCGGCGACATCCCGGAGGATTCGGTCAACGGTGCCATACTGAGCCAGGTGGCCGGTACGCCGCAGGCGCGCGAGGCGGTGCTGGATAACACGATTCCACAAACCGCCGCGATCAAACGCGATGACGCGTCCTTCAGCGTCGAATACGACGGCCAGCCGGACTTCGCCCCGATCGAGGATATTCGTGTCGAATACGCACAGAACACCACGGCCGCGGTTTTTCGGTACGGCAACCTTTACTATGCGTGTGACGACGGCGTCTGGTACGTCGCGAACAGCGCCACGGGCCCGTGGGGCGTCGCAACCGATATTCCGGACGCTATCTACAAGATTCCGACCTCGAATCCGCATCACAACGTCACCTACGTCAAGGTTTACGATGTGACTCCGCAGGTCGTCTACGTCGGCTACACGCCCGGCTATTACGGCAGCTATTATTACAGCGGCTCGGTTGTCTACGGCACGGGCTGGTATTACAACCCCTGGTACGGGCCTTATTACTACCCGCGCTACCCGACCTGGGGCTTTCACGTGAGTTACAACCCCTGGTATGGCTGGGGATTTGGTGTTTCGTGGACCAACGGGCCGTTCCGTTTCACGTTCTCGAGTCACGGTGCCTGGTGGGGCGTTGGCGGCTACCGGCCGTATCCTCGCCCCTACGTCCACGGTGGCTATCGCAAGACCAACATCAATATCAATGTCGATAACAGCATCAACATCGGTGGTGGCCGAAACCGCCCGGAAACGCGGCCGAATATCTACAACCGGCCCGAGAACCGGGCCCGGAACATCGAGCGCCCGGCAACGCCGGGCACCCGGCAGGCGCGGCCTGCGACCGGTATTCAGAACAATGTCCTGACCGACCGCTCGGGCAACGTCTACCAGCGTGACGCCGACGGCAGCTGGCGTCAGCGTGACAACGGCCAGTGGACGAAACCACAGAACCTGGATCGCGCCGCACCGACGACGCGACCCTCCCCAACACGACCGGCTCAGCAACCGTCCGCCTCTCGACCGGCCCAGCAGCCGTCGATGACCCGCCCGTCAACGGGCGCGAGCGGCAGTTGGTCAGGACAACAGGCCGTCCGCCCTCAGCTCGAACGCGATTTCAATGCCCGGCAACGCGGCGCGAGCCGGACACAGAGCTTTCAGCGGCAAGGCGGCGGCGCCCGGCGACGATAAACCTACCGCGGCTCAGAAAGCCTCGCCGACCCCAAAGTAAAATTCGGCGCCGTCCTTGCCAACACCAATATCGGCCGAGAGGCCGATGCGGTGTTTCTGCGACAACACGTAACGCAGCCCGGCACCAGCGGCCGGCAGGAAGTCACTCCCGAAGTCGGACACATTCTCGGCAACCTCGCCAAAACCGGCAAATCCCGTCACGATCCAGCGGTCGTTGACATGCCATCGGTACTCGCCCTGCAGCGCATACATCATGCGGTCCCTGTAGCGACCCGACGGATATCCGCGCAGGTCCTTGCTGCCGCCAAACGTACTCAGCAGAAAGAACGGCGCATTGCCACTCGAGGTTCTGAAAACCGCGCGCGTGGCGAAAACGTCGGTATCGCCTATTGGCCGATAATGGTTGGCGCTTAACTTAAAAATCTGTGCATCGAAGTCGCTGCCAACGGATTCCCGGTACAGGCTTCCCCGCGCTTCGATCAGCCACCCCTTGCGTGGAAACTGCTCGTGATCGCGGCTGTCGATCTCAATCGGGATTGTGTAGGCACCGATATCCAGGTCTAAAACAGAGAACCCGGACGCGGCTTCGTCCTGGGTCAGGCGCGGCCGGGTTTTCACGCTGCCGCCGAGGTAGCCGATGCCGACGTAAAGCCTTCGCCAGACATTCCAGCTGCCGCTCGCGAAATACAGCGGGCCGTTTTGCAGTAAATCCAAACCGAAACCCAGATCGCCGGGATTATCGCCGCGGGCGTAAAACCGGTACCGGATATCTGCGTAGCCGGCGCCGCCCTTGATACGCAATTTGTCCTCGAGCAGGTGCAGATTGGCACCGCCGGCATAAGCATAGCTGCCATTCTCGGCACCCATGATAAAGCCACCCAGTATCGACGGTGGAGTGTCGTCATCCTCGTCTCTATCGTCGAGGAAGTAGCCGCCGCCCAATGTCAGGTTCCAACCCAGCTGCGGTGAATAACCGGGTATCGGCGCGACGACCAGGTCCTCGGGCCATTTTTTGGCAAGTCTTTTCAGTGGATTACCGACAAAGTTGGCATCGTCAAGTGCGAGATCGCTTCCAGGCATCGAAGCGTCGGCCCCCGGCAGGTCAAAATCAGTGTCTGCATCGCCAGCCTCGCTGCCGGATTGGGCAAAAGCAGCCGCTGATGCGAGCAATGGCAAAAGCGCGAGATGGAGACGAATCGACGGCATGCAGCGCAGCTTAATCATCACCCGCAACGTTGGCAACGGCAGCATGTTGCATGAGCGGTCGCGGCGCAAACCCCGAGCTATGTTGTGCGCGCATGAAGCTTTGACACAGCAACTTTGTGTAAACTCCGGGACATGCGTGCCAGACACACAGTATTTATTTCTGCGATTGCGACGTTACTCGCCGCCTGCGCTCCGCAACCTGAAGAGCGGGCACCCGTCACACGTACAAACTTCGAGGGGCTGCAGGAAGTTTCGTCAAGGTACTTCGATGGCGCCCTGGTGCGCCCCGGTGTCGATTTTGGCAGCTATAGTGGCCTGCTTGTTCACAAGCCCGAGCTCGCGTTCCGGACGCCGGACCGGAGCCAGCAACAATTCCCGCTGACCGAGGAACAGAAATCCCGGTTCCAGGATCTTCTGGAAGCCCGGTTCCAGGCCGAGTTCGTCAAACTCGAGAATCTCGAGGTTACCGACAGTCCGGGCCCCGGCGTGCTCGACCTGCACGTTCGCGTCCAGGACATTCTCGCAACGGTGCCGCCGAGAACGCTGGGGCGAGCCGGCAGGGGCGGCCTTGCGCTGCAGGCGCTGGGCGAAGCAACCCTCGTTATCGAACTCCGGGACGCGGAATCGGAAGAAGTACTTGCCCGCGTGTTCGACAGCCGCGCGATCCAGGGGGTAGCTATCGCCCAGGGCGACGCCCCGATTACACGCTGGGAGGACGTCGAGAAAATCTGCGATAGCTGGGCGTCGACCGTGCGCGCGCGGCTCGATGTCGTCGTCAGCGGCGACTACTGATAGGTCACGGATTCAAAGGCGGCAGCGCGCCCTGCGCTGCCAGGGACACCTGCCGCAGGTAACGTCTTCGCGCTGAGATCAGACCCTGACCGAGCCGTCGCAAATCGACCGCAAATTCGGCATTTGCATGCAGCGAGGAACTCAGGGCATCAATCGAATCGTGCAGGGTAGCGTCGCCAAAGCCGGCCGAAAACTGCCGCGCGTCCATACACGGCTCAAGTCGCTCCACCCAGTCCAGCAGCATTCGATACGCTTTTGCGGAGTCGCCGGAGCGCAGCGCCGACTGCAGCAGCCTGAACGCATGGCCCTCCGACTGTTGCCGGCGATCCTCCATCTCACGCAAGCGACGGCGCAGCGACGGCATCAGTCGGCGTAAAACATGCACAACCACAAACAGCGCGACGACCGCGACCGCAACTCTCCCCCAGTCGCGCTCCCCTGTGGCATCGGTCGTCGCGGCCGCCGGTAGCGGGCCGTCAACCACGAGTGACACGCCGGCGGCGGTGGCCGTATCCAGCGCCTGCGTATCGGTATTCCAGAAGTCGAGCGTGATACCCGGTATTTCGAATGTGCCGCCCGCCTCGAACACGAGCGTGAGTGTCTCGCTGCGGCGCGCGGGTGTGCCATCCTCGACATCGGGCTGGTCCGCGTAAATCGACACGCCGGCAAGATTCAGCTCCGGCGCCAACGGCGGCAAAAATATCGCCGGCAGGCCGTCAAGTTCGGCCGTGTAGCGCAAGACCACCGCATCTCCGGCCTCGAGCCCTTTCGGCTCGCCCTCGACATCCAGCGCCAGACTCAAGTCGCTGCCGGCAATATAAGGATCGAGGCCCTCCGCACCGGGCGGCACCGAGCCACGGAACACGATTTCGGGAATCTCGACATCCAGCGTCACCGGCTCTGCGCCGGGATTCGCATACGCCACCCGGATGGTTTGCCCGCCCAGACGGTACGTGGCCCCCAACAGCGGATAGACCCGGTAATTGCGCACGATACCGGACCAGGTGTCGTTGCCAACGCGCTCGCTCGTGGGGTACGAGCTGTCGGGCGGCAGACGGGTAATGGCGTTGGCAAGCTCGAAGTTGGGGTAAACGGGCGGCCGCGCGAACCAGGTCGGCACAAGCACGGTTACGCGCATTTCCGCGGAATCGCCAACGGCGACCGTATCGGGGGTCAACTCGACCCGGACAATCGGCTGCTGTTGGCCCACGGCCGCGGCGCTCGACGCCAATGCGATGATCATGAGAACTGCGGATCGCACTACCTTTGTCCCTCGCGGCTTACCTCGAGCAGAAACCGCGTTTGCAGGAAGTCTCGGGTCTCGGTGTCGACGGCGCGCATCCACTTCTCGGCCGATTCCAGCTCGATCGTGCTTTCTTTCGTGATTTCGATCTCCACGCCGCGATCCTGGGTATTGTCGAAGACATAGTCATCGGCGCTGAGCTCGGACTCGTCTCCCGTATCGGACTGTTCCCTGGCGCGCTCGATGTATGCGAGCGTGTGGGTCGCAAGATCGAGATTAGCGCGTGCGTCTTTCCAGTCAGGCGCATCCGTAACCGCTTGCTTATAGGCGGTTATCGCTTTGCCGTATTCCCGGCCTTTCATGAATGCATTGCCACGATTGTAGAAGCCGACAGCCGTTGGAATACGGCCAAAAGCCGCCGCTGACTCCGAATACAGGCCGGCGCGGTAGGCGGCAATCCCTTTCCAGGCCGGATCTTCGAATTTCTCGAAAGCGGCCTGGAACTGGAGCGACTCGTAGGCTCGGCGGGCCTGCTGGTCAGGCGTCAGCCACAGGCCGGCAAAGTCACCGAGGCGCGATGCCTGCCATGCCAGCACAGCCGCGAACACGGCAGTCAGGGCGACGAGCTGTGCGCCGAAGCCGAGGCGGAAAATTCGATCCGGGCGCGAATTCACCATTGCATCGTCCAGCCCCGGCGAAACCACAGCAACGTCGAAAGCAGTGCCGGCCACAGTAGCCACCAGCCCTGATCAACCCAGCGTGCATCGGGATCGTCGGCCTGGCGCAGGTTCGACTCGATCGAGCGCATGAGCTGGCGGATATCGGCATCGCCCGTAGCGGCGCGCACTATCGGCATGCCGGCTTCCTGCGATACACGCTGCAACGTTGCGGTGTCGATGCGGGTGTCCAGTCGGCCACCGGTCGTCGCCATGACAGCCGCGCCGTCGGGCATCAGTGCAACCCCGCCTTCGTCCGAACCGACAATCAGCGCCGACATCGAGGGCGCATTCGGCTCGGCTGCGAAGGCCGCCAGCGCGGGCACGTCACTGGCATCAAATCCATCGTTGACGAACAGCAACGTACCGGCTGATGCCTGCTCACCGAGCAGGCTGCCGGCAAGCGGCAGGACAGCGCCGGCGCTCGACCCCTGCAACGGCATAATGGCGGGGTCGAGACTCTCGAGAAATGGTTTCAGCACCTCGGCATCAGTGCTTGGCGGCATCACGACATGCGCCGACCCTGCGTAGGCAATCAATGCCGTCCTTGCACCGGTGCGCGCGGCAACCAGGTCGAGAATCTTGAACCGCGCCCGGTCGAGCCGGGTCGGCAACAGGTCGTTACTCCGCATCGAGTCACTGACCTCTATCGCGATCACGAGCGGAGCCGTCTCCGCAAACCACGGACTCGCCTGCTTGCTCCAGGTGGGCCCGGCAGCGCCAACGGCAGCGGCCAACATCGCCAGTGCAACACCGTCCACGGCCCGGACGCCCCTGCGTGCCTCGCGGTTTATCGTCAGGGCATCACGAAGGTGCGGCGCGATGAAAGCACCCGCATCCATTGCGCTCGCCTCGCGCCGGCGCACCAGCCACCAGGTGAGGGCAATCGCCGGCAACGCGAGCAACCAAAGTGGCCGCAGAAAGTGCAGCAACTCGATCATATGCGCGCGCGCCGGGGTCGGCTTCCGGCCAGCAGTACGCCGTAGCCGGACAGTAATAACAGCAACGCGGCGCCGGCCGGCCAGTGGATAAGTGAAGTGCGTGGCCGCCAGGACTGGGTCCGCACGTCGACCGCAGCCGTCTCGTCGATGCGTCGATAAACCTGCGCAAGCGCAGCTTCATCCTGTGCGTTGAAAAACTGCCCCCCCGTGCGCTCGGCGATGGTGCCAAGCACCTCGAAATCCACACGGTCCTCGCCGGTTGCCTCGGTGTCACCGATGCCGATCGTGTAGATCGAAACCCCGTTGAGTTTGGCGATTTCTGCTGCATTGATCGGCGTCATCTTGCTGGCCGTATCGTTACCATCGGTCAGCAGAATAAGAATGCGGTCCTCAACCTCGCTGGATTCAAACGAGCGAATTGCAAGTCCTATCGAATCCCCGAGTGCCGTCTGCGGCCCGGCCATCCCCACTTCCATCAGGGAAACGAGCGCGCTTGCCGTATCGAGGTCGCGCGTAAACGGGAGCTGCAGATAGGCCTTCGTGCCGAAAACGATCAGTCCGATCCGGTCGCTGTCCCGGTCGGTAACGAAGCGGTCCACAACACGCTGCACGGCCGCGAAGCGCGACACGTTGTTACCCTCTTCATCGGGGAAGTCGCGGTAGTCCATGGACCCTGACAGATCGAGCGCGAGCATGACATCACGAGCCGCCTCGCTACGAACGATTGGCTCACCGACACATTCCGGTTTTGCCAGGCCGATAACCAGCAACACCCATACGACAGCCGCAAGGGTGGTCTGCAGCAGGCGCCGTCTGATGACTATCGCTCCCTCGCGGGCTTCGGAGCCGGCGGCGGATACCAGCTGTTCGAAAAACGGCACACGAACTGCGCTGACCCGTTCGCGTCGCGGCGGCAAGATCCACCAGGCAAGCAGCGGTAACGGCAGCGCTAAAAGCGCCCAGGGGTAGGCGAGCTCAAGCACGATGCACCCGAATCCAGCGCCGCGCCGGTGCAAGCAGTGAGCGGCCGTCAGCATCAGCTCGGTACGCCGCAGCCGAGATTTGTCCGGCCGCATCGGCCACGACCGGATCGTCGTTTGCCGACTCGGTCAGAAATCGGGCCCACTCGCTGCCAAAAAGCGATGCGACCTGTTCCCGCGGATACGCAACGAGCGCCGTGCGTTTCAGCAGTGCCGCAATTGCCGCAGCTGCCGCAGCCGGGTCAGTCTCCGCCTGCCGCTGTATGGCGCTGAGTTCGACCATGGCTTCGCGCCGGTAACGGTTGCGGCGCCGTCGCAAAACAAGTTGGCGCACGCACAGCCCGAGGACCGCAAGCAGCCAGCCCGAGAGCACCCACCATCCGGGTGTCTCGGCCACCCAGGGAACCGGCTCGGGAAACTCGAGCCCGTGCATAAGCTCCATGAGCTGCGGCAGATTCAGGCCCTCGTAGGGGCTCACCGCGTTCTCCGCCGGGGCGCCAAACTCCCCATCAACCTTCGGATCTGCGGCAGCGTTTCCTGACCGGTGCTCAAGGGCAATACCGACAGCTTGATCTCCTGTTGCCAGGCGTAAATCTTCTGGAGACGTTGCCGGGTAAAATCACTCAACGTGCTGCGTGTGGCCGCAGAGGACAAATCGACCTCGGCCTGCATGTGGCCGTCGCCTATGACCGCACGCTCGCTGTGGTCGATATGCTCGGCCATCGGATCGTGCACCAGCATGAGCACGACATCGTTATGCGCCGCTATGCCGTTCAGGCGCCGATGCGTTGACTCATCGATGCCATCGAAGTCGCTGAAGACAACGATAAGGTGATCGTGATGCGCGATGCGGGCAACACTCTCCAGCACGGCGTTCAATCTGCCGACGCCGGGCGTGACATACTTGTCGGCATCGAGCGCCATGTTCATCCGGCTTATCGACTCGAGCAGCGCAAACATCGTGCGCTGGCTGCGCCGCGGGACAAGTTCGACCTGCTCGTCATCATTAAAGACGATGCCCCCCACACGATCTCCGGCATCGAGAATGCGAAACGCCGCAATGGACGCCGCCTCGGCGGCCGTGACAGATTTGAGGTTGAGCATCGAGCCGAAAAACATCGACATCCGCTGATCCACCACGAGCAGCGCAGGTCGATCGCGTTCCTCGGTGAACACGCGCACGTGCGGACTGCCGGTCCGCGCGGTTGCCTTCCAGTCGATTGAGCGAATGTCGTCGCCCGGCAGGTAATCTCGCATCTCTTCGAAGTTCAGGCCGCGGCCGCGCAGGCGAGAAGCATGCCGGCCATTCAGCACGCTGCCCGCCGGTTGTTTCGGCAAAAAGCTCAGTCCCCGCGCGGCACCCTGCAGACTGCGTAAATGGGCGAGCGAGACATGGACCCGGGGATCGGAGGACATGGGCTTATCCGTTAATTATGGTAACGCGACCTGTTCCACGAGTGTGTCGATCACCTGGTCTGCCGTGACGCCCTCGCCTTGCGCCTCGTAAGACAGCATCAGGCGATGCCGCATGCAGTCGTGCACGACTGCGCGGATGTCCTCGGGATCGACGAAATCACGCTGCCTGAGCCAGGCATGCGTCCGACCGCACTTGTCGAGCGCAAGGGACGCTCTCGGGCTGCCTCCGACGTCGATCCAGCGGTCGAGGTCTGCCGAATATTTCTCCGGCGTGCGTGTCGCGTAAACGAGGTCTGCCATGTAGCGCTTCATCGCCTCGGAAACGTGTATAGCAGCGATTTCCTTGCGCGCACTGAACACGGCCTGCTGCGAGATGCGCTCGGCAGCGTCTTTCGCATCGCCATTTTCGCTATCGTGAGTCGCACCCTCCTCGCCGCGCACGAGATCGATGATCAATACTTCGTCCTCGACCGGCGGGTATTCGATGTTGACGTGCATCAGGAACCGGTCCATCTGCGCCTCGGGCAACGGGTAAGTACCCTCCTGCTCGACCGGATTCTGGGTTGCCATCACCATGAACAGCGGCGGCATCTTGTGCGTTGTGCCAGCCACGGTAACCTGCCGTTCTTCCATCGCCTCTAGCATAGCGGCCTGTACTTTAGCGGGCGCACGATTGATCTCGTCGCCCAGCACGATGTTGGCGAAGATCGGTCCGGGCTCAAAGCGGAACTCGCCCTGCCCGTCCTTCTGGTAAAACACCTCGGTACCCGTAACGTCCGACGGCAAGAGATCCGGCGTGAACTGGATGCGACTGAAGTCTGCCTCCAGATTCCTGGCAAGTGCCTTGATAGCGCGCGTCTTGGCAAGGCCGGGCAGGCCCTCGACGAGCAGGTTGCCGTTAGCGAGCAGCCCGATGATCAGGCGCTCGACGACGGCTTCCTGGCCGATGATGGACTGGTGCATGCGCTCCTTGAGCGCCTGTATCTGTTCATAAGCCATGGTGTGATTACTTTACTTCTTTAAGACTTCCTTGAGCGGCGCTCCGACAGCGCCAGACGGCGGTTTCACGCCAATGAATAACGAAAGCGTCGGCGCAATGTCGACGGTATGTACTTCGCGATCCGCGATTTGGGGTGTGATACCCGCACCCGCGAAAATGATGGGTACATGGGTGTCATAGCTCCACGGCGAACCGTGTGTCGACGCTACCACGAGGCCGTCAAAATCGTTGATGAACCAGTTGGGCTCGAAAACGATAAAAATGTCGCCGGAGCGCTTCGGATGAAAGTTCCTGACGACGGCACGGTAAAGGTCCGTATCCGGCAGGTTGCCGCGGCGCAGCGCCGAACTGGAAACTGCCAGTGCAACACCCGGGAATTTCGAAAGCTCGTCGACGACAGCCGCTTCAAGCAACTCCTGGTCGATGCGCTTGTCGTTCTTAACCTCTGCGCTGAAATACAGGTAAGGGTGCTCATAGGTTTCTATCAGTTCGCCCTTGATTTTGAACTGTTGCTTGATGCGGCCGATCGCCGCCTCGCGGTCCCAGTTCTCGGGTTCAACGTAACCACCGGGAATACCCAGCGAGTTGAGATAGCCGGGGGTATCGGGACCGCCGTGATCAGCAGAGAGTACGATCAGCGTATTTTCAAGCCCGACCTGCTCATCGACGAATGCGAGCAACTCTGCGAGCGTTCTGTCGAGCTGCAGAATATTATCCTCGGCTTCGAGGCTCGACGGCCCGAACACATGGCCGACGTAGTCGGTCGATGAGAAACTGACACTGAGATAATCGGTCGTCTCGTCCTGTCCGAGCTGCTCTTCGACGAGCGCCTGCTTCGCAAAGTCGAGCACGAGCCGATCGCCGGCCGGGCTCAGCGTCAACCAGGTTGTAAAGTAAGGGCTGCTGCCGTCGCCATAGGCGTGCGGAAATACCCGGCCGAAACCGGCGACGTCCGTCTCCCATTCGCGATCGTCCGAGTCACCAAACAGGTAACGGCCCTGATCATGCGCCAGCTGCCATGTCGTGCCGGCGTACGCCTGCGCGGGTTTTTTTTCGTTGAACGTCATTACCCAATCGGGATAACGGTCAAGGTAGTAGGTACTGGTGACGAACTCCCCGCTCGATTTCGAGAACCAGTAGGCCGTACCCGAGTGTCCGGCCATCGAAATCGCGCCACGATCCTTGACCGATATACCGATAGCTTTAGCTTTGCCCCCTGTGTTGCTGCGCAGCTCGTCGGCGAACGTGGTTACTTCGATCGCCGCAGGGGACCGGCCCTCACTGCGCGCCGCACGCTGGGTCGGATCGATCTCCGCGTCCGCGTCGACATCAGCACCAGCAGTCAACAGCCGATAAGCAGGGTCTTCGACGTTATAGGTCGTGAAGCCCGTCTCGCGATCGAACCACAGGTTGCCGACCATGCCGTGAATTGACGGGTGCGCGCCTGTTGCGAGAGTCGCATGACCGACGATCGTCTCGGTATTTGCATGCGCATGGTGCGCGTTGCGATAAACGACGCCGTTCTCGAGCAGGTAACGAAAACCACCGTCACCCAGGCGTTCGTAGTACCGGGTCGGCAGATCGCCGCGCAGCTGATCGACCGTAAGCTGGAGAATCAGCCTCGGCGCTTCGGCCGCCTCCAGCCGGGCGGTAACCAGAAGGGCCGCCAGTACCAGAAAACCTGGTACGGCGACCCTGTTTGTCAGCCTGTGAACTCTCAATTCGTGGCAGGGTTGCTCTGCAATTTGTCCAGAACCTGTTCCAGGTTGAAGCTGCCGGGCTTCTGCCGGGGCGGGTACTGTCGATAGGTCGCCAGATGTTGCGCCACGTAGTCGACGGCCGGCAAGATCAGGTAAACGCGATCAAAGCGCCACATGTCATAGTTGGCCGACTCGTGGTCGGCACGCTCGAACGGGTCGCCACGCAGGTCAAAGAGTTTCGGCACGCGAAGCGTAACAAAAGGCTCCTGCCAGACATTGAAGCCGTGCCCACGCTGCTCCATGAAGACCATCTTCCAGCGGTCATAACGCAGGTTTGCAAGCTGGCCGTCATCGGTCCAGTAGAAAAACTCCTTGCGAGGGCCTTCGTCAACTTCACCCTTGAAATATGGCATCAGGTTGTAGCCGTCGAGGTGGACCTTGTAACGCCTGCCAATGGCACGATGGCCGTCCAGCAGTTTTTCCTTAATGTCAGGTTCGCCGACTGCAGCCATGATCGTAGGCAGCATATCTTCGTGGGAGAACACGTCATTGAAGACGGAACCGGGCTCGATCACACCAGGCCACTTGATCAGCGTCGGTACCCGGTAGCCGCCTTCCCAGTTCGAGTTTTTCTCGTTCCGGAAGGGCGTCATGCCGCCGTCCGGCCAGGTGAATACCTCGGCGCCATTGTCTGACGAGTACATGATGATCGTATTGTCGGCAAGACCGAGCTCCTCGAGCTTGTCGAGAATCTGACCTACGTGCATGTCGTGCTCCGTCATGCCGTCAGCATAGATACCCAGCCCCGTGACACCCTTGGACTCCGGTTTGAGGTGCGTATTGACGTGCATGCGCGTCGAATTCCACCAAAGAAAGAATGGCTTGTCGGCCGCCGCCGCACGTTCCATGAAATCAATGGCACCAGCCGTGACTTCCTCGTCGACCGTCTCCATGCGCTTGCGCGTCAAGGGACCAGTGTCCTGGATCTCACCATCGGCGCTGGACCTGATCACGCCACGAGGGCCAAACTTCTCGCGGAATTCAGCGCCCTGCGGATAGTCTTCGTGCTCGGGCTCTTCTTCTGCATTGAGGTGGTACAGGTTGCCGAAAAACTCGTCAAAGCCGTGGTTGGTCGGCAGATGCTCGTCAAGGTCGCCGAGGTGGTTCTTGCCATACTGCGCCGTCATGTAACCGTGGTTCTTAAGCAGTCCGGCGATGGTCGGATCTTTTTCCGAAAGCCCTTCTTTCGCACCCGGCAGGCCGACCTTCAATAGCCCCGTACGAAAAGGACTCTGGCCGGTAACAAAGGCTGCGCGACCGGCGGTACAGCTTTGCTGGCCATACCAGTCCGTAAAGACAGCGCCTTCGTTGGCGATCCTGTCGATATTTGGCGTCCGGTAACCCATCATGCCGCGGTTGTAGGCACTGGTATTCATCCAGCCGACGTCGTCGCCCCAAATTACCAGGACATTCGGCTTGTCCTGGGCATATGCGCCTCCGGCCAGCAGCAAGGACGATAGCAGCAAGGTCTGCGAGATTTGGCGAATCATTGATTATTCTCCACAAAAAAAGGTCCGACTGTTGGTCGCCGGTTCAGCGGCGTATCCTAGCGCATATTAGCGTATCTGTGTGGAACGAATTCGGGGTCATCAACCGCGAATCGACCGCCCAGGCGAGGTAGTTCGTGTACCATCGCGGTCTGGCGACGATAGAGAATCCCAATGTTCAGCAATATTTTACGCATCGGATCATTACAGTTTTGTGTCCTGCTCGTCACCGCGTGTGCAACAGTCAACGTCGACCTGCCCGCAGTCACCGAATCGCCGACCGGCGAGAGATCGCCCGGCAAAATCGTCTGGCGCGATCTGTTGACCGACGATCCGGCCGCCTCGCAGGCCTTCTATGCCGAACTGTTCGGCTGGGAGTTCGAAAGCGTCGGCGGTGCCTCGGGCCTGGAAAGCAACACGGCATACACCCTGATTCGCCATAACGGTTCTCTGATCGGCGGCATGATCGACACTGTTGCGCTCAACGGCCGGCGGGATATCTCTCAGTGGGTGGTGCTGATGTCGGTTGATGACATCGACGCAGCGGTTGAAACGGTTTCAGGTGCCGGCGGCACGGTGATCGCACCACCGAGAAATCTGCAGCGCCGCGGAACGGCGGCGGTAGTAAGAGACGCTGAGGGGGCGTTGATCGGTCTGCTGCAGACGAGGGACGGCGATCCCGTCGATCTCGAACCCGACCTCGGCGGATTTCTTTGGGACGAGCTCTGGACGACCGATGTCGATAACGCGACCAGGCTGTATGAGAGCGTCGCGGGCCTGCAGGCCGCAGCTCTGGACGTGGACGAGGACCAGGAAGCCGGTGCAAATTATCGTTTGCTAAAGGCTGGCGACAAACCGAGGGTCGGCGTGATGCCGAACCCGCTGGAAGGCCTCGACCCGGTATGGGTCAGCTACCTGCGCGTTGCGGACCCCGCGGCGATTACGGCGCGCGTAGCAGACCTTGGGGGTCGCGTCATCGTGGAAGCGCGGCCGCGGCCGCTCGGTGGTGAAGTTGCGTTCATTGCGGGGCCCTCCGGTGCCGGGATTGCGCTGCAAACCTGGCCACTCGACAATTAATCAGGAGCCCTGATCGATGAAAATGATCTTCAAGCTTGCAAAATTCGGCGCAATACTCGCTGCCTGCCTCGCGTTGACCGCCTGCGATGACGTGCGCGTCTACGGGAGTGTCGGCTACAGCTCTTACAGTGGCTACCCCGGCTATTACGGCGGCGGCTATGGAACCAGTGTCGGGGTCGGTGGCCGAATCTACTAATGTGAGGAATCGCTCACGCCCCGGCGCCCGTGCGCCGGCTTTAGCCCTCTGCTGTCTTGTCTTCCTCGCCCCCGTGTCATCGAACGCGGGGGCAATACTCGACTATATTCGTAATTACGACCTCAACGACTACTCGCTGGGCCTGGCCTTTGCCACGTCACAAAACCCGTTTGCAGGATCCGGGAATTCTCTCGTTGCGTATCCGTATTTGACGAGCTTCAGCCATTCAGCTTTCACCGAAGACTGGTTCCTGATCCGCGGCGAGAACTGGGGCTTTCGCCATATCACCGAAAGTGACTGGGAGTTCGGTGCCATCGCCCGCCTGCAGACGCTGGGGCTGGGCGCTGCAAGCAATGACGAGCTACTCGGCCTCGAAGAGCGCCGCTGGGCCGTCGAAGCGGGACCCCTGATCGGCTGGCGGCGCTGGCCTGTGCACCTGCAGTTCCGCTCGTACTGGGAGATACCCGATCGCCATGATGGGACTACTACGGAGCTGGAGTTCTCGCTGCCGCGACAGTTCAGGCGCGGTTTCTTCGTGCCCGCCGTCAAATTTTCCTACCTCGACGCAGACTACAGTGACTACTATTTCGGTGTCGCGCCGCAGGAGTCTTCGGCTTCACGGCCCGAATATCGCCCGGGCGCCGTGATGAATACATGGGTGGGCTTTACGCTCGGCTATGAGCTGACGCCGCGCTGGCTGCTGAAGACTTCGGTCGGACTCGAATTTCTTGATTCCGCTGTGACCGACAGCCCGATCGTCGACCAGGACAGGCCGTGGTCCGGCAGCATAGGCCTGGCCTATAACGCCGACCTTTTCCAGCCCAGGGATTACGACAGCGGATACAAATTCCTGGCGTCGGAAATCCGCTTCGGGGCTTTCAGCAGCAACATCGAAACCAAGGTTCTGCGCGACGCGGCCAACGGGCAACCCGGCGATGAGCTGGACCTGGAGGACTTTCTCGGTGTTGCCGACAGCGAAACCGTCATCCAGTTCGACGCCCTGTTTCGTGTAGCGTATTACCATCGTCTCGAGCTCGGTTACTTCGAACTTCAGCGGCGCTCGCCAACAGAACTCGAGCGCGATATCGAGTTCGGCGACCAGGCGTTTCTGGCCGGCACAGCGGTCGAGACCCACTCCGACTCACGGCTACTACGCCTCGGCTATTCCTACTCGTTGATGCGCGACAATCAGAAAGAACTCGGCGTCACGGCCGGATTGAGCTACTCCCGGTTCGAGGTAGCGCTGAAGGCCGACGAGACGCAGCAGGCCGAGCGAGTCAGGATCGAGGCCCCGCTGCCCACGATGGGTGTATTTGGCTCGGTCGCACTTGGCACCAGCTGGCGGCTCGGTGCGGATATCCAGCTGTTCGCGCTCGATTTCGATCGCTATAACGGCCTCATCAGTTATCTGAGCCTTGGCCTCGATCGCAAATTCGGCGACGTGTTCAACGCCGGGATCGGCTACAACTTCTACGGCATGCGCCTGAAAGCAAAAGACGAAGACCTGCGCGGCACGCTGAGAATCCGGTACCACGGGCCGAAGGTGTTCTTGAGCGTCAATTTCTGACGGCTCCGCACGCCGGGACGCGAGTTGCCTTCACGCTCGAATGCCTGGAAACGCTAACTAGTCGAAATCGAACGTCATCCCGAGCATCGCATCCAGGGCAGGACGCTGCACGCGAATGGCGCGCTGATCGATTGCGAGGACGGCGTCATCGAGCGGCAGCCTGCCTGTCAGGCCCAGCTGGATTCGAAATCGTCCACGGCCGGCCAGACCCGAAGCATCGAAGCGCAATCCTCCGCCCGCAACGAGAACGACCCGGCCGGCGCTCGCCGACTCTGCGCCCTGCAGATCTCCACTGCCGATCAGCGTCTCTTCTCTCCAGCCGATCCCGATGACGCCGTAGGCACTTAGCCAGTGTCCACGTGCCGGCAGCGAATGCGCGAAATCGAGACCGGCGTCGAGTTGGCGGCTGCGAGTGAACACATTGGTATCGTCCCGGTACTGTGGCTCACCGAAGGTCGCTGCAACGACGATCGCTTCCCGCCAGCCGGAGCCGGCAGCAGCCAGGAAACGTATGGGCAGGTGACCCGCGAGCCGTATCTGCACGTCCGGCAACAGGAAGCCGGCTTCGAGCCCGAAGCGCAGCCGTTTTCCACCCGGCTCCGTCGGGGTAACGCCGGGCGAGACCAGCCGCAGTTGTCCGTAGGACGCATCGTTACCGAGCTGTTGCACGGTTTCAAGCACCAACGGCCCGAAGCGGGCACCGAGAACAATGCCAACATCACTTTCGGCGTCCGCTGTTTCACGCATGACGGGATCGTCGTACCCGCTTCGCCAGTCATTGCGAACACCCAGCCAGAAGTCGATGGCCGGCCTGCTGATCGTGGCGAACGCGCCGACGGAGCTGTCCCATTGCCCGCCCGTCGTCAGCAGCGAGTTTGCACGCAGCCAGTAACCTCGCCGCCAGCCGTCGAACAGACCACCCCCACCGGGCTCGCGCCATACTCGATAGCGCAATGCATCAAACCACGCGGTGGCGTCGGTAGTATCGTCACCGCTGTATGGCAGGCGCTCGATTTCGCTGCCGATCAACCGGTGAAAACCGTTTTGCATGCGTTCGCCAGCGAACTCACCCGTGCGGCGCAGGCCGCCTCCGACCGTCACCCGATCGGTCGCTACGTCGCTCGACGTGGCAACCAGATCATAGCCTAGCGCCAACGACATCTGGTCGGTGCGGCCCGGCCTGGCGTCGTCGGTTAACGTCAGGATGCTGTGATCCAGCAGCGCGCGCCAGCGGCCGGTGAGCCGGGCCGAGACCATGATCTGCTGGGTGCGGAAGTCGTCAACGGACCCGCCGCGGCCCAGGAAGTCGTTGCTGAAAGCAACCTCGAGGCCGGGCTCAAGAAAAGGCGGCAGCTGCGGCGGCAATCCTGCGATCTCGCCCGCAGGCACTCCCGACGACACGAGCAGCAGCAGCACGCCGCAGCCCAATTGCCTGATCGAACTAGTCCGCAACAAGCGGCCGGTAGGTGAACTTGGCGCCGGAGACTGTGAACTCCCCCATGAGGCCCAGCCGGGTCATCGTGACCACGGCGACACCCTCGTTATACGCCGGCGTGCCGGCGACGCCTGCCCTTGCGAACGCCAGTCCGGCCTGGCCCATGAACTGGATGTCGCCGGACTGGTAGTACTCCAGCGCCGCCTTGTCCTTGAAAAAAATGATCATGCTGAAGTTTCGCGCGCCGGCCTGAATGCCCGAGGTGAACTGCCAGTATTTGGTGGTGCCGACCGTGCGGTCGGTTTCAACCACGACACCCTTGCCATAGGCGCCGCCGAAACCGAAGCCTACTCGCGTCACCGACGGAAATATTGCGAAGCCATACGCCTGCTCGAAATACTGTTCGGTCCGCGGCAGCCGCTCGCGGAAATCGGCGATCGCTTGCTCTGCCTTTACCTGGACCTTGTCACCCGTATCAGCCTCCCAATCGGCAGACACGGGCAGACCCGTCAGTAACAGGGCGGCCAGGCCGACAACAGATCGCTGCATCACTGTATGCACTCCAGGTGCGCCGTAATCCAGTCGGAGCCGCCCGACACGTCACCCAGGAGGTCAGAGGTGCCAAAAATCCCTGAGCGATGCACGATGGACAATCCCGCATAGCAACGCTGAAGCCACCGCGTCTTCGTGACCCTCCGCAGCGGAAAATCGACGGTCATTTCGAGATAGTTCAGGAAGTGTGCCGTGTTGTCGCCCTTGGCAGCCTGCTTGCGCTGCTCGGCGATCGGCACGGTTTCGGCGTATGACATGCCGAAGCCGAAGCCCCAGCGGAACATTTCCTGCTTGCTCCACGGCGAATAGCCTTTGCCCATCGCCATGATGTAAGCGGCGTAGCTCGTGAAGTTTCCGTTGCCCTCGTCCTCTTCATAGTGCCGAAACAATGCCACGCGCCCGAGGAAGTCAACGCGATCTCCCTGGGACAGCAGTTTACTGAACGTGAGACCCGCAATATTGGTGTCGGCAACCGAGCTTTTGCTGAAGTCGCCCTGGTCGATTTCGCTCACGATATTGCCGTCGGCCTGGTAGCCGTAATTCACCCGCCACGACCATTCGCCGAAACGTTCCTCGTCCATGATGTAGTCGGGCTTGCGCGCATTGCCGAACAGATAGGTGCCGCCGACGAACACGCTGGAGAAACTGTCCTCCTCGACGAGTGGACTGTCGACGACCGCGGCATCCGCGCCGCCGAAAGCAACGTTGCCGAAAAACACGATGCGATCGGTAAGCTGCCAGGAAGAATTCAGCCCGAAACCGACCCATTGGGACTCGCCCGGCCGGTACGCAGGGCGTTCGAGCGTTGCTTCCGAATCGCTGACGCCGAAGTAATAGTCAGTCAGGTTAGCGTCCTGCCAGGTCCAGCTGACAAACGGCGAGAACGACCATGGGCCCATCTCGAAACGATAGCGGTACGCGAACCGCAGTTCCTGGCCATTATGACGATTGAGCGTATCAGCCACCCAGTCGAGCTTGATCTCTCCCCAGCTCTGCCTCAGAGCGACTTCAACGCCGGCATCGAGCGACTGTTTTCGCTCTTCGAGACCCGCATAGAATTCGTTGCTGTCAGGATCGAGTTTCTGGAACCGGTAACGCGTATAGAGGTTGACCTCGAACGCGTCGTTACGGATGACATGCACACCACCCGAGGTCCCCCTGGCGAACAGGTACTTCCCCTCATAGAGGTATAGCGGGATCAGGTCGAACTGGCGCTGATCTTCGTTATCAGTCGCTAAATACGGACTCTGGCCGAAGCGCAGGCCGCCGCCGAGTGCTGCGGTGCCCGCCGGCGCGCCGAAAAACGGAATTTCGGTGACTTCCTGCCCGACCGCGGGACTCGCGGTAACAAGCAACCACGCCGCCAAGAGCCGCTGCGGCTGAAAACGCCCTGGGAACTTCATCACGTGTTGCCCCTGAATTGCCTGGCGCTCAAGCACCTGCCTACATGGGCGGGAAACCCTCGAGGACAGCGGTTACGGCCGCGTCAACCGTCTCGTCCATCTTCTTACGATCCGATTCCGTTATCGACTTGGTCGCAACACCGTGCCACATCGGCCTGCGCTCGGCGACGTCAAAAATATCGACTGCGAGCATGCCCTTCTGGTACTGGCGAACCGTGGTCTCGGTGCCATAGCCCATGCCGTAATACGCACCGCCCCAGCCTCGCGGATAACCGTAGCCGCCGTACATCGAGGGGTAGGTGTCGACCTTGATTTCCTCGCGCGAGCCAACCGTAAACGCCACGACGAAGTCGGCCGATTCGGGGTCGTCAACCTTATTGAAGCCTTTCACGGCAAGATTATCCTCGATCGCCTCCATGATGCGGGGCTCGAGCAGAGGATTCGGGATGCGATTGGTTGCGCCGACCGTCATCGGATTCTTGGAAATCCAGGCCCAGGACTGGTGGCCGGTGAAGTCGTGCGCCGGATCATAATCGTATGTTGCCTTGAATCCGGATGCGCAGCCCGTTAAGGACAACGTGACCGCCGCCACCGCTACCAGGAAGGCTGTTTTTATAGCCATCGCCATAACTCCTTGATCAGTGATTTGCATATTGACTGCGGGCGCGCAGCCCCTGTTGACCGCATACTACCTGAAGCCCATCCACACGCAAGGTACGGCGCAATTTCGCCGCCGGCGTTCCCACCAATAATGCCGGGGCGAACGAATTCGGTATACTTGCCGGCCATCACTTTCTGGACCCTGTGGATTTGGAGCGGTAACAATGCGACGGATTTTAATATTATTGACAGCCTCACTCGCTACGCTGGCCGGCCTGCCGCTCATGGCGGATACGATCGAACTTGCCGACGGCACGATACTCGAAGGTGATTTTGTCGGCAGCAGCAACGGCATCATCATGTTCGACCCCGGTGACGGCATCGAGGCCTTTCCGGAAAACCAGGTCATCGGAGTTTATTTCAGCAGCGGCGTCGAGACCGCTGCTGCGGCCGCGCCCCAGCCTGCATACATTACGGTACCGGCCGGCACGCGGCTCGTCATTCGCACCGTCGAAACCGTCGACACCCGTCAGCACGGTGCCGGCCACCGCTTCCGCGGCCAGCTCGAGGGTGCGATCGTCGTTGACGGCGTCACGGTTGCGCCGCGCGGAACCTTCGTGCACGGCGTCATTTCGGCAGCCAGCCGGTCCGGTAACGTGGCGGGCTCATCGCAGCTGTCCATGGAGTTCACCGACATCATGATCGACGACCAGTTGTTTCCGATAGCGACCACGGCACTGAATTCGCAGACGAGTGGCGAAGGCGGCCGCACCGTGGCACGCACCGCGCGGGCTGCTGCCATAGGCGGCCTGATCGACGGCAGCAAGGGCGCAAGAACCGGCGCGAAAGTTGGTGCTGGCGTTTCGATTCTGACCGCGGGCGCAAGCATAAATGTGCCACGGGGCACATTGCTCGAGACAACGCTCAGGACGCCGCTCGTTCTCCAGTAAAACAGCAGAACCGGTCGACAACGCACAGTTCGGGACGGGCTCATCGTTCCCCGGTCGTTGCAATCGGCGACCGCCGGACTCCGAATGCACAGCGCTCTCGCCAAAAAAAAGCGGGCCCGCAAGGGCCCGCTGAGTGGCTGACAATAATGGCCAGCCAGGGGGGGGATTCAGTTCTGTTCCGGATCTGCCTGCCTGCTGATTTCGGCGACGCGATCCGCATAGCTTCCAGCGCGCCTGGCCAGCTCCGTCACCATGATCAGCAGCTCGCGCGAGTCCTTGTCATCGGCCATGGGCGGGAGGCCGCAGCGGCGGCGCACGACGTCCTCGTGGAACGAATACTGGAGCGCGCGCATTGCATCACTCATGTCCCTTACGGTATCGGCATCATTGACCAGGTAGGTCATGATGATCTCCGACACGGTGGCATCGACGTGCGCGCGATCGTGACGAGCCTGGATGGTTATCCGAACCAGGTCGAGATCCTCGGTTGACCGGGCAGTTTCATCCGGAAACAGGACAGGCGCTATCGTCGCCAGTTCCTTGTCCAGTTCTCCGGAAACCGCAGGCTCGCCGGTTACCTGGTGCAGGTGACCTAACAGCGAGCCGGTACCCGCCAGGTAGATTCCCGTTTCCGCCTCGGTGTCGATTTCCCGAATCAGGTCCCTGTAGCAGGTCTCGACCGGATCCTCGGTGTCAAGCACGAGTGCCAGCTTCGCCATATTTTCCTCAGTAATCCGGCGCTGTGTCCAGCGATCGAGGTTACCGAGTAATCCCTCGGTATTACGGTACGCCGTGTAAAGATACGCGGCGATTTTTGCCCGCATCGCGTCGAGCAGCGAAAAACGATTTGTTTCCCTTGTGTTCAGGCTCCTCATGATCGTCTCCTCCGTATTGGAGGAAACACTGTAGGAAAAGCAGTCCCGGCGGTCTGGTTCGAAACCCTCACTGTTTATGCAATCTGCCTCAGGTAACGCCTGCTTGTACCGGCAGGGGTGATCGGGTTAATTTTGATTCGGAATGCTTTATGAACCAACGACACTGGCCAGCGTTGCCCGCCGAATCGGCGAGACCCTCTCGGTGGACTACGGCCTGGATCCAAAACCAATATTCGCGGAACTCGGGATCGACGACGGCAAGTTTTTGAAGCCCGGCGCGCGCGTGCCTTTCACAAAGATGAACGAGCTTTGGCTTCATGCCACGGCAGCAACGGGCGATCCATGGTTCGGGTTTGCGGTCGGCGCGCGTGCCATGCCGGGCGATTTTTTTGTGCTGGGACACGCGTGGCTGGCCAGCGCGACGCTGCACGGTGCCATGAGCCGTTTATGCCGTTACGGCCATGTGCTGACAACGCGGTCGAGCCACCTCGAGTTGCAGAGTCGGGCTGCGGGATACGCACTCGTCGAGTCGTTTCCCCAAGGTGCGGTTCTGCCGCAAAAGGCCGCGAAGGATGCCGGCTTTGTCGCACTGATCAGCCTATGCGACATCATCACCGAGGCGCCGGTTCGCCCGCTCCGGGTTGAACTGACGGTCCCGATCGAATCGCAGTCGGATCGTTACGACACGCTCTTCGAGTGTCCTGTCGAATATGGCAGCGACAAGGAGACGTTGCTGTTCGCCGCGGAAGACTTCGATGCGCCATTAGCCGGCTCCATTCCCGAAGTTGCCAGGGCGACGGACCGCATCGCCGAGAATTATATCGAGTCGCTGGACAGTAGTTCCGTCGCAACGGCGGTACGGCAAATGCTTGTACAAATGCTGCCGTCGGGACGAACGGATCAGGATACGGTCGCGAACCGCTTATACAGAAGCCGCAGCACGCTGCAGCGGCAGCTCAGCGCAGAGGGCACCAGCTACCGGGATATCCTCGAAACGACGCGGCAGGCCCTGGCCGAGCAGTACCTGCTGGACGGAGAGTATTCGCAGGCGCAGATCGCGTTCATGGTCGGTTTTGCCGACCAGAGTAATTTTGCCCGTGCGTTCAAACGCTGGACCGGAAAGAGTCCGGGTGAGTACCAGAAAGCGGCCTGATCAGGATTGCTTGAGTTTCGCGCGATCTTTTGCGTCTTTGGCGTCGTCGAGCGGGTTGCGCCCGTAGTCGAATTGCCACATAACGGCGTTGGCGAAACAGAAAAAAATCGCCATGACGGTTGCCACCCCCAGGTAGCCTATGCCGGCGGCGAGACCCACGCAAATCGCCGCAAAAATGTAGATTCCGTCGATCGGGTCCTGCAGGGCGACGCGAAACCGAACCGCCGCAACGAGCGCCGCAAGACCGAAGGCAAGCGACAGGCTGTTCTGGATCAGCAGTACGATCGTCGTGGCACAGACCGGCAAAACGATGAGCGCGCGCACGAAAGTCTTGCGGTATCCCGTGTCGTGCCGGGTCGCCTTGTAGGTCCAGGTAATCGGCACCATGATGAGCATGGTCAGCATCAGGCTGACTCCAAGAAACAGCGCAACCAGGCCACGCTGTTCGGCGGTCACCAAGTTCGCCTCGCCGGCGTCCGAATTATTCAGGAAAGACTCGAAGGAGGCCGGCTCGTCATGGCCATCCGATTGCACCATCTCGATCGCATCGGTACCGCCTAACGGCAACCAGCGCAAGGCGCCTGGCTCCACAAGTGCGAGAATAATGATGCTGCCGATCAAAACCCCGAAGTAAACCACTAATCGAGTCAGCAGCTGTTGCGGCGACAGATTCTGGTACATGCGCGACGCTAACCTCAGCTTGTTCGTGAAATTATGGATGCGTTTTCATAGTATCTTCTACTATTGGATCCGGCGCGAGTCCAACAACCTATTTTTTTCAGAGAGTTTCGATGCATAAGCGAATAACACTATTGTTCCCGGCGTACGTGATTTTGCTCGGTTGCCTGGCGTTTCCGGCCCACGCGGCAAAGACAGACATTGTCGTGCTGATCAATGGCAACGCCGTGACGGGCGAAGTCAAGGCCCTCGAATTCGGTTCGCTCCGCTACAGCACCGACTCCATGGGCACCGTCAATATCGACTGGGAAGATGTGGTCACGCTGACCAGCAACCAGGATTTGCAACTCGAGTTGGTTGACGGAACCCGTTACTTCGGCAGCCTGCTGGCGCCCGACAATCGCTTCGAGGTGCGAATCCAAACACCGAGCGGTGAGATCATATTTCCGGCGCAGCAAATAGTTCGCATCACACCGATCGAGACGGCCGAGAAGTTCTGGCAACGGCTCGACGGTTCATTCAGCTTCGGCTTCAAAACGGAGAAGTCCAGTCAGCTCACGACTTCCGACGTTTCCGCCGACATCAGTTACCGGGCCCGCCAATACCTGGTCGGCCTGAAGCTGAGCTCCTCGGTCACCGACCAGCCGTCGGCCGATATTTTGGGTAGAACCGAGTCCAAGGCCCGGCAGAATATAGAGGGCAATTATCAGCGCTTCCGCCCGAACCGCTGGTTTACCGACTGGTTTTCGCGCTGGGAAAGAAGCGATGAACAGGGTATCAGCGGCAGGTCTTCGATTGGTGGCGCGCTGGGCCGTTACATCGTGCAGACCAACAAGAATCAGTTTTCGATCACGGCCGGCCTGCAGGGAGCAAGGTCGTCCTTCATCGGTGAAGACGAGAGCACGACCGAGGCGGAAGGCCGAATCGAGTTCCGCTACCTGCGCCGCAACCTGGTTCCCGAGTCATCAATTACGTTTACATCCAAGATTTATCCGCTGATAGACGACCTTAGCCAGTATCGAGCGGAATCGACGCTCAGTTTCAAACGTGAATTCATTGCCGACCTGTTTTTCTCCCTGTCGATGGACTACTCCTATCTGAGCGACCCGCCCTCCGGCGGTGCGAATGAGGACTACACGGTCACCACGTCGCTTGGCTACTCGTTCTGATCCGAGATTTCGATGGCGCGAATTCTGTTTATCTATTCGACAGTCGATGGGCACACGCTCGAGATCTGCGAACGCCTGCGCCAGATCGCCGAGCAGGCCGGGCATGAAGCGGTGCTGACCGAATTGAGCGCCCGCAGCGTGCCGGAACTCAATGACTGCGATCGGGTTGTTATCGGTGCCAGCATTCGCTACGGCAAACACAGGCCTGAAGTGGCCCGCTTTATTAATGACAACGTCAGCGCACTGGAAGCGATGCCGAGCGCGTTTTTCTCAGTCAACGCCGTCGCCCGGAAGCCCGAGAAAAGGGCCCCCGACACGAATCCTTACGTAAAGAAATTTCTGCGGCAGATCACTTGGCAACCGCCGCTCATCGAGATCTTCGGCGGCAAGATCGAATACCCGAAATATGGTTTTTGGGATAAAACCATGATCCGCTTCATCATGTGGATGACGAACGGGCCGACCGATCCTGAATCGATCGTCGATTTCACGGATTGGGAGCAGGTCGACGCCTTCGGCGACCGGATCGCACAAACCTGAGCCGCGCTCCTGATTGCCGCTAGGTAAAAGCCGTATTGCAGGGTTGACAATACGGATGGCGGCACCGCTGCCCCTGATCAACGATGCTAGTGAGTCCGAGACCGAGCATCGGGCCGGGTGCTTGCCTGTGTTTTTTAGGGCGTCCGCGGATTGCCCGGTGAACAGCATCGGCATCGCGGGCCAAGGCTCGTGCCTCGGGCAATTGGAGGACTAACGGTGTCCGGGCCACCGAAAAGCTACGCGCATGGTGGCGGTCAGTTTCCGCTGCTCGGCATGACCGTGGGACAGGTTCTGGACAGAGCCGCAGGGCGATGGCCGCGCAACGAAGCGCTGGTCGTGATGGACCAGGGTATTCGTTGGACCTGGAGCGAGCTGCAGGATAAGGCAGTCGCTTTGTCCGCAGCCCTCCTCGGCCTCGGCCTGCGTCCCGGCGATCGAATCGGCATGCTTGCGACAAATCGATCCGAGTGGCCCGTCGTGCAATTCGCGACCGCGTATGCCGGCCTGATTCTCGTCAACATCAATCCAGCATACAGAGCTCGTGAACTGGAGTTCGCGCTGAACAAGGTCGGCTGCCGCGCGCTGATCACAGAGTCGTCCTTCAAGACCAGTGACTATATTGCAATGCTGCAGGAGCTCGCGCCCGAGATTCCTGCCGCGGAGCCCGGCGCACTGCGCGCGGCGCGACTACCGTCGCTACGCTGGGCCATTCTCCTCGGAAACGGCAACGCACCCGGGATGCTCAGGTTTGACGAACTTATCGAGCGCCCCGGCAGCGACCTGGCTTCAGCGAGACAGCTCGCCGCAACCCTTGATTTCGATTCGCCAATTAATATCCAGTTCACGAGCGGCACGACGGGCACCCCGAAGGCGGCGACGCTGACGCATCACAACATCGTCAATAACGCGTTTATCTCGGCCGCCCTGATGCAACTTACCGAGAGCGATCGTCTGTGCGTGCCGGTTCCCATGTATCACTGCTTCGGCATGGTACTCGGCACATTGCTGTGCGCTAGCCACGGCAGCGCGATCGTATTCCCTTCCGCGGGTTTCGACGCCTCAGCCTCGCTCGGTGCGATCGCCGCTGAACGATGCACCGCCGTACATGGTGTCCCGACGATGTTCATCAGTATGCTCGATGACCCGCACTTCGACCGGCATGATCTGAGCTCGCTGCGCACCGGGATCATGGCCGGCGCGCCGTGTCCTGTTGAGTTGATGAGGCGCGTGATCAAGGACATGCACCTGCAGGAGATTACGATCGGCTACGGCATGACGGAAACCGGCCCGCTTTCCACCCAGACACTCCCCCAAGACCCTGAGAATCTCCGCGTGACGTCGGTCGGCCGGCCGCTGCCACATACGGAAATCAAGATCGTCGACGGCGATGGCGCAATCGTCCCTCGAGGCGTCGCTGGCGAACTGTGCACCCGCGGCTACTGCGTGATGCGCGAGTACTGGAATGATCCGGAGCGCACTGCGGCGGACATCGACGCCGCGCACTGGATCAGGTCCGGCGACATCGCGATCATGGATACCAGCGACTACCTGAGCATCGTCGGCAGAACCAAGGACATGCTGATTCGCGGTGGCGAGAACATCTATCCCCGGGAAATCGAAGAGTTCCTGTATTCGCACCCGAAGATCGAGCAGGCCGAAGTCGTCGGCATTCCGGACGAAAAATTCGGCGAGGAGATCTGTGCGTGGGTTCGCCTGTACGAAGCCGGCAGTTTGACTGAAGCCGAACTCCGCGAGTACTGCAGGGACAAACTCGCGCACTTCAAGATTCCGCGCTACATCCGCTTCGTTGAAGAATTTCCGATGACGGTCACCGGCAAGGTACAAAAGTTCATCATCCGCGAGCGGATGGCCAGGGAACTCGGACTCGAGAACGACACCTCGGTGACGGCGCCCACCTGCAACAAAGGAGCAGACAGATGAATGAGCCTGCATTTCGGTTCTGCGATGAGCTCGGGCCCAAGACGATTCTGCACGTGTATCAGCCGACGCTGGGCATGAAGGGGATCGTCGTCGTCGACAATGTCGCCACTGGGCCCGCCATTGGCGGCACCCGCATGGCCCCCGACGTCACGCTCGAGGAATGCTTTCGCCTGGCGAGGGCGATGACGTTCAAGAATGCGGCTGCGGGCCTGCCGCATGGCGGGGCCAAGTCGGTCATCGTTGGCGATCCGGCCATGGAACCGGAGCGAAAAGAGGCCTGGATCAGGGCCTTTGCGCAGGCGATTGCCGGTCTGACCGACTACATACCGGGTCCGGATATGGGCACCGATGAAGCAGCCATGGCCTGGATCAGGGACGAGATCGGCCGCAGCGCCGGGTTACCGTCGGAGGTCGGCGGAATACCGCTCGACGAGATCGGCGCCACGGGATTCGGCCTGCTGATCGCGGCGGAGGTCGCCGCGAAACGCTGTGGCCTGGCCCTCGATGGAGCCCGGGTTGCGATCCAGGGCTTCGGCGCCGTCGGCAGGCACGCCGCGCGATTCTTCGCCGAAAAGGGATCCGTGCTCGTCGCAGCTGCCGACTCGACCGGCACGATTCACTCCCCGGCAGGAATTGACGTTGCCGAATTAACGGCTCTGAAACAAGCCGGCGGTCATGTCGGCGATCTCGATAGCGGCGAACGGCTCCCTCGCGAAGCGATCGTTGGCGTCGACTGTGACATCCTCATTCCTGCGGCCCGGCCTGATGTCATCCGCACTGACAATCAGGGTTCGGTCAAAGCGACATTAATCGTTCCGGGAGCAAATATCGGCGTCACTGAAGATGCGGAGACCTTATTGCACGAACGCGGCGTGCTCTGTCTGCCCGACTTTATCGCCAACGCCGGCGGCGTGATTTGCGCGGCGGTGGAGTATGCGGGCGGCACGGAGAGCCAGGCCTTCTCGGTCATCGAGGAAAAGATCCGGCGCAACACGGCTGAGACGCTGGAGCGTGCCGAGCGGGGAAACGATCGGCCGAGGCTCGCCGCCGAGCAAATGGCGCGGGAACGCATACAGGCAGCCATGCGCTACACGCGCTTTGATTGACTCGGAACAAGGGATGGGTAGATACCCTGATACCGCGTTTAACGCCGTCGGCCTAAACTTTTTTAAGGCTGATAAGAAAGAGGACATCCGCCGGAGCTGATCGCTAATGACCAAGGAACTCGCCAAAGCACTCAGCGTTCCGGTTGCAGAGCTGCGCCGGGCTTGCGAGGCCTTCGAGCAACCGTTCGAGCGCAGCGACGAATTGCCGCCCGGCGCTTCCCACATGGGCCAGCAGCGGGCGGTCGACGCGATTCGTTTCGGCATCGATATCGACCGGCCAGGTTACAACGTGTATGTGCTGGGGACACAGGGCAGTCACCGGCACGGGTTGGTCAACGAGTTGATCGCGGAACGCGCCAGGGCCAAAGGCGCGCCCGATGACTGGTGTTACGTCAACAACTTTACCGATCCCGAACGTCCCCAGGCCCTTTCGTTTACAGCGGGGCGGGGCGGCGAGTTTCGCGATGACATGCATGCGCTTATCGAGGACATGCGGCTCGCCATACCCTCGGCGTTCGAGGGCGATGACTACCGAAACCAGCTTCGCGCGATCGAGGAAACAACTCAAAAAGAACTACAGGAACAATGGCAATCGCTCGAAGAACACGCCGCTAGCGAAGGCATAGGCGTTCTGCAAACGTCCACCGGGTACGTACTCGCCCCCGTGGAAAAGGGCAAGGTTCTCGGCGACAAGGAATTCGATCGCCTTCCCGAGGAAAGGCGCAAGAAAATCCAGGCGGCAATAAAGCGGCTTAGCGAGGAACTGCAGGCCCGGATCGAGCAGATGCCCAAATTGCGCAAGCAACATCGCGAACGGGTCAGAGCTCTTAACCAGGAAGTTACGGCTCAGGCCGTCAGCGCCTTGATTAGCGAACTGCGGCAAAAGTACGAAGACATGCCGAAGGTAACGGCCTACCTCGATATCGCGGAACAAAACATCATCGAGAACGCGCAGGACTTTCGGAGACCGGAATCAACAGCGCTACCGTTTCTTGCCCGCGACTCAACGGAGTCGTTTGCCCAGTACGAGGTCAACTTGGTCGTTGATAACAGCGCCAGCGACGCAGCGCCGATCATCTATGAGCCGAACCCCAGTCATCCAAATGTGATCGGCAAGATCGAACATCGGGCGGAAATGGGCGCGCTGTTGACCGACTTCCGCATGGTTCGATCCGGGTCCCTGCTGCAGGCGAACGGTGGCTACCTGATACTGGACATTCAGCGCGTCCTGACGCGTCCGTTCACCTGGGAGTCGCTCAAACAAGCCTTGCTCGCAAAATCTGCGCGGATCGAATCGCCGGCCGACACATACGGCCTGGTTACAACGACGACGCTGAAACCGGAGCCGATTCCCCTGGATCTGAAAGTCATACTGATCGGAGAACGCTGGCTCTTCTACCTGCTTAACCGTTACGACCACGAGTTCGAGAACCTGTTCAAGGTTGCCGCAGACTTTGAGAACGACATCGAACGCAACGATGAGACTGTGCGCGAGTATGCATCGCTGGTCGCCGATAGCGCGCGGACCAACGACCTGCTGCCGCTCAGTCATGATGCCATGCGCAAGGTAATCGAGCAGCGGGCGCGACGGGCGCAGGATGGAGAAAAACTGTCGTTGCACATGCGCTCCCTCGACGACCTGCTCATCCAGTCGGATTATTGGGCGCGCAAGCGCGGTTCAGAGCTCGTCGAACCCGTCGATATCAAGGAGGCGATTGACCAGCGGGACAGACGGCTCGATCGGAGCCGAGCCCGTATTCTGGATGCGATCAGGCGCGACATTCTACTAATCGACACTGAAGGTACATGTGTCGGCCAGGTCAACGGACTATCGGTCATCGACCTCGGCGAATACAGGTACGGACACCCGGTGCGGATCACCGCGACGACCCGGATGGGCACCGGTGAGCTGGTCGATATAGAGCGAGAGGTAAAGCTCGGTGGTGCAATTCACTCGAAAGGCATGCTGATTCTGTCGGCAGCGCTGACCTCGCGGTACTCGCCCGAAACGCCATTGTCTCTGCACGGCAGCGTCGTCTTTGAGCAGTCTTACGGCGGCGTTGAGGGAGACAGCGCATCGGTTGGTGAGTTGTGCGCCCTGATCTCGTCCCTGTCACGCATACCGATAAAGCAGAACATTGCGGTTACGGGCTCTATCAACCAGCTGGGCCGAGTTCAGGTCGTCGGCGGAATCAACGAAAAGATAGAGGGCTTCTTCGACGTCTGCAGCAACCGGGGACTGGACGGAAGTCATGGCGTGGTAATACCCCGCGACAACATCAAACACCTGATGCTCCGCGAAGACGTGACCGACGCGGTTCGCGACGGCCGGTTCCACGTATTTGCCGCAACGACGATCGACGAGGCGGTCGCCCTGCTGACAGGGGTACCGGCCGGCGAACGGGGTCCCGATGGCCGGTTCGCTCACGGTTCGGTCAATGCAAAGGTCGAAGAGCAGCTCATCCGGTATGCAACGCTGCGCAAACGATTCGGCAAGAAGGCGGAAAGCGATGAGCAGGAGTAAGGAGACGCTGCACGTCTTTATCGCCGTGACCGAGACGAGCTCGATACCGGATCTTTGGCAGGCCGCCCTGCGGACCGCGGGCGACTCGCCAGCTGAATTCGTTGCCCTGTACCTGCACGACGAGCGCTGGCACCGAGCCGCAAGCCTGCCCTTCACGCGGGAGATATCGAAAACCGCCGGCACCGCCGTCGACTTTACGCTGCGACGGGCAGAGCAACTGCTCTCGGACGCAGCCCGGCAACTGAAGAACCAGATCGACAAGCTGGCCTCGGAAGCCGAGCGTGCCATCGCCTTCGAGGTTCTGCCGGAATCGGATCAGGTGCGCGCCCGCGGCTTGATCAGCGCCGGCGAGAGCGTGCTGATCCTGCCGTCGATCCTCCATGAACATCCCATATGCGGTGAAGTCACGGGCCGCGGCGTGCGCGTCCTGTTCGTTGAGTGCGGTCTCGCCCAGGCGTAGCCTCGCGCTGGGCAAAGTGGTCGGCAGCGAGCGCCCGGCAGCTGAATGCACCGGCATTTCGGGGCAACCAGGCATTTTTTTGAAATTCGGGACCTGAAACAGGCCTTCCTGCGTCATTACCTCCAAGCACGCCGGTATCTGCGGACTATGGCAGGGACACCGGCGAGACCCGGCCGTTGCGCCGCTCGCAATATTCGTATTTGGAGGATGAAACAATGTCAGAGAAAAAGAAGCTCGTGGTAATTGTCACAAACGGTTTCAACGACGAGCGCTCGTCGGTCGCCTGGAGCGTGGCGAACGGCGCGGTCGGCAGCGATATGGAGGTAACGATGTTCCTGGTCAGCTCCGGCGTCGACTGGGTGCGCAAAGGCGCGGCAGACCAGGCTCGACTGAACCCCCTCGACCCGCCGATCAAGGACATGATCCAGACCGTCGTCGACAATGGCGGTAAGATCCTTGTCTGCCCGCCGTGTGCGGGGGTCCGGGGTTACGACGCGAATGACCTGATCGATGGCGTAACGCTTGCAGGCTCGGTCGCAATGCTGGACGTTGTGCAGCAGGGAGCGTCGACGCTCACGTTCTGAAACTGGATGGTATGGTCAACCCCGACTCATATGGCTGACACGGATGACATCAGGCACTTCTTCAGCAAAAGCATCGAGGATAATATGGATGCACTGTACGGGGTGGCATTGCGCATGGCACGGACGCCTGCCGATGCCGAGGATCTCGTCGCGGACGCCGTCGCCAAGGCATGGGCAGCATTCGCGACACTCGACGACAGAAGCCGTTTCCGACCCTGGATATTTCGCATCCTGCGTAACTGCTTTATCAGCGACTATCGCAGGAAGTCGGTACGGCCGGCTGAATCGGCTTATCAGGAGCAGCCTGCCGATCACGAAGATGATGGACTCGCAGCCCTGCTGACTCAGCAGTCAGACGAGTTCCTGAACTGGTGGGCGGAACCGGAACGGGAGTTTTTCAATGACATCCTCGGTGAGGCGATCATGTCCGCTATCGACGATCTGCCGGAGGCTTTCAAAATGCCGATATTGCTGACCAACGTTGAAGGCCTGACCTACGACGAAGCGGCCGAGGCACTTGGCGTGCCCTGTGGCACGATCCGCTCGCGAATGAAGCGCGGGCGTACACTCTTGCAGAAGGCCTTGTGGCAGCAGGCGCATGATGCAGAACTGGCCGTTTGCAACGACATGCAGGAATCCGGCGGATGAATAAGACCGACGACAAATCGGATAGTGTGGATATCGGCTGCCTGCAGGCAATCGATGCGCTATACGCGTACCTGGATGGTGAACTGGACGATCCTGCGTCCGTAACCAGCTTTGAGCATCATATGCAGCACTGCCGCAGCTGCTATTCGAGGGCCGAGATCGAAGGCCTGCTGACCGCGCGCCTCAGGGAAACGGCGAGAAGCCAGGCCCCGGAAGCACTGCAGGCACGGCTACGGAAGCTGATGGACGATTTTTAGAGCGGTCGCGGTTGCCGCGTGATCCCCGGGTTCTTGCGAATTTCATTCGCAACGCACAGAATCAAAACATGCCGAGCAGACGCCGACAACGGATCCTGTCCATAGTTCTTTTCGCGTCGATGGGCATTCGGGCGCTTATTCCGGCGGGCTATATGCCCGGCAACGTCTTCGCCGGCGAATTCATGGTGATGTGCCCGAGCAGCAGCGCAGCGGCTATCGCCGGCATTCACCACCATAATCATGACGACGAGCCCATTGACGTCGATCGCGCCTGCCCCATCGGTTCGGCGCTGACCGCCATCGCCCCACCCCTGGCGAACAATTCGGTACCTGAGACGCCTCGAAGCACTGAATCTTATTTGCCAACGGCAACCTCGCCGACCGTCCGGCTGACCGCGTATCGTTTTCGCTCTCGCGCCCCGCCACACGTCCAGACGTAACCGAAGCCCGATTGGAATCAGCAACACCAACCCTGCGGGTTGGCTGTTTCGACGACCGTAAGTAAAGCGGAGCGAAAGAATGAACAAAACTATCCTGGCGGCAATTGCTGCCATCCTGACGAGCGTTTGCCTCAGCGCTCATGCCGATGGCGGCGTGCGCGCCGACTCACACGCGCCGATTGGCGTCATGGCCGAGCACATGCACAAAACCGGAGAGTGGATGCTCTCTTACCGATTCATGACGATGGACATGCAGGGAAACCTGCAGGGCTCTGACAGCATCGATCCAGACACGATCGTTACGACCGAACCAAACCGTTTTGCGGGGATGCCGGGCATGCCACCGACGCTTCGTGTTGTACCGCTCGACATGCGCATGGACATGCATATGTTTGGCCTCATGTATGCGCCGTCTGACAAGGTGACGCTCATGTTCATGTCGAACTACCTGCAAAAATCCATGAAGCATGTGACCTACATGGGCGGCACGGGCACCACCGTGCTTGGTAATTTTGAGACAAAGTCGAGCGGCTGGGGCGACACGTCTGCCAGCGCAATGATCTCTCTCGTAAGCTCCGAAGCAGCCAAGGTCCACGCCATTGTGGGCGTGTCGCTGCCGACAGGCTCGACCGACGAAGAAGACGAGATCCTGACACCCATGAACATGCGGCCGACGGTGCGGCTGCCCTACCCCATGCAGCTGGGCTCTGGCACTTACGATCCGCTGCTTGGCCTGAGCTACTCAGGTTTCGCAGATCGATTCTCCTGGGGTGCGCAATGGCGAGGCACATTCCGGACAAGCAACAATGACGACAGGTATCGGCTAGGCGATGAGCACCGGTTGACGGGATGGTTCAGCGCCCTGTTCACCGACCTGGTCAGCGGATCCATCCGGCTTGAGCGCTACACCCGCGACAACATCTCCGGGATCGATCCATTGATCATGGCTCCCGTACAGACGGCCGATCCGGACCGCCAGAAAGTCGAGCGCACGGATATCGGTGTCGGGCTCAACTTCGCGGCGACCGGCGCTATGAGTGGCTGGCGCTTCGCGATCGAATACATCGTACCCATACAGCAGGATCTCGATGGCCCGCAGCTCGAAACCGACTCGCAGCTGATCCTTGGGGTGCAGAGAAGCTTGTAGCAGCGCCGCGGACCGTGGCGGTGGCCGTAACTTCGGGCTGCCGCCGGGGGATGCACTTCGTAATTCAGCCTCATGGCATGGATAATGAGAACCCTCGGCGTTGCAAACAGTCTGACAAAAAAAAGCAACACGCGTCCTCGGGGAAAAACCATTGAATCTGACCAGGCTTGCCATATCGAACCCGGTCGCGGTCATCGCCGCGATGCTGCTCGTGTTGCTCATGGGTGCCGTCGCATTATCGGGCCTGCCGATCCAGATGATCCCCGACGTGCAGCGGCCCTTCATCCAGATCAACACCGGCTGGCGCGCGGCCGCGCCCGAGGAAGTCGAGTCCGAAATCCTCGAGCCTCAGGAAGACGTGCTGCGCGGGATCCCGGGGCTCGAGAAAATAGTGTCAGAGGCGAGCATGGGTTACGCCAACACCGACCTGATGTTCTCGGTAGATACCGAGCTGCAGCGCGCATTGATAGAGGTTATCAACCGGCTCAACCAGGTGCCGCGTTACCCGACCGACGTCACTGAGCCACAAATCTATGCCGGCCAGAGCAGCTTCGGCGCCCAGATCGCCTGGTTTTCGCTCACCCGCGTTCCCGGCAATGACAGACCGATGGCCAGCTATGAAGACTTTGTACGCGAAGTCGTAAAGGAGCGTATCGAGCGCGTGCCCGGGGTTTCCAAGTCCAATGCCTACGGCGGTCGCCAGAACGAAGTTCGGATCACGTTCGATCCATACGAAGCGGCGGCGCTCGGCATCGATATCCCGACACTGGCTGGCCTGACCGGCAATAACAACGATACGTCGGGTGGCTTCAGCGAAGTGGGCCGGCGGCAATACACGTTACGTTACGCCGGCAAATACGATCTGGACGAGTTCGGCGACATGGTTCTGGACTGGCGCGGCGGTAACCCGGTGCGGCTGCGCGATATTGCCACCGTCGAAGTCACGATGCGCGATGCTGATGGCTTCATGATGCAAAACGGTGAGGACTCGATCGCATTCGACACCCAGGTGGAACAGGGGGTGAATGTCCTCGAGGTGATGGAAAACCTCAAGATCGCGATCGAGGAACTGAGAGCAGGGCCCCTCGCCCGCGCCGGGCTCGAAGTCAGACAGGCCTATGACGAGTCAATCTATATAGAAGACTCGATAGCGATGCTGCGCACCAACCTGCTGCTGGGCATCAGCCTGGCAATCGGCATCCTTTGGTGGTTCATGCGCCGGTTCCGCGCGACGTTCATGGTTGCGCTGGCGATCCCGATGTCACTGTTTACGGCCTTTGTCGTCATGCAGATGACGGGCAGAACGCTCAACATGATTTCGCTCGCAGGGCTCGCATTCGCCACCGGCATGGTCCTCGACGCCGCCATCGTTGCGCTCGAAAACATCGTTCGCCTGCGGGAGGCCGGCAGTGACTCCGAGGGAGCCGCGACCAAAGGCAGCCAACAAGTCTGGCCCGCCCTGCTTGCGTCCACGACTACTACAGTAATCATCTTCGTGCCGATTGTTTTTCTTAAGGATGTTTCGGGACAACTGTTTGCCGATCTCGCTCTCGTGATCTCGGTAGCCGTCATCGCGTCCCTGCTGGTTGCGCTGACCATCATCCCGACTGCCGCGGCCAAGTGGCTAAAGGAGGTCAGCCTTGCAGATCCGCACGCGAATTGGTGGCTGCGGGCAACAGAGCTGATCATGCGCATCACGGACGGCAAACGGACACGGCACGTGTTGATCGCCGGCATATTCACTGGCGCGACTTTATTCACGTGGCTGCTTTTACCTCCGGCAAACTACCTGCCCAAGGGCGAACAGGGTTGGGTATTCGCCTTCATCGATCAGCCGCCCGGCCAGAGCGTCACGACGGCCCGCGAGGAATTCGCGATGCCGGTCGTAGAGCGACTTGAACCCTACCTTGCCGACGATTCGGAGCTTCCGATCAAAAATTACTTCATGGGGATGTTTGGCTCTTTTGCTTTCGCCGGTGCCGGCATGGTCAACGCGAACGACACCGACGCATTTATTGACAAGATGAACTCGGACATCCTGGCTGGCTTTCCCGACACGATGGCGTTCGCCGATCACTGGGGCATTTTCGATCGGCTCAGTGGCGGCAGCAATGTCGAACTCAACATACAGAGCCGCGACATGGACGCGATGCTGGTCGCCGCGCGCGAAGGCATGAATCTTGTCGGTCAGCACTTGCCCGGCGCGCAGGCGCGGCCGATGCCCGGTGTCGACTTCGCCGAACCCGAGCTGCGTTTCATCCCCGATGAACGGCGCATTACCGAGGCAGGATGGACACGTCGGCAGATGTCGACTGTGATGCGGGCGCTCGGTGACGGCGTGTTTGTCGGCGATTACTTCGACGGGGATCGGCGTATGGACATCGTGCTACGTGCCCCGGAGTGGACCAGTCCGGAGCAGCTCGCCTCGACGCCGCTCGCAACGCCCATGGGAGGGATACAGTCGGTCGACCAGCTCGTGCGCATGGAACGGACAGCCGGTCCGAGCCAGGTGCGGCGCGTAGACCGCCGGCGCGCGATCACGCTGGCAATAACACCCCCCGGTGACATGTCGCTGGAGGAAACAATTGAAGTTTTGCGGGCCCGCGTTGAACCGGCGCTCCTGCGCATGCTGCCTGCCGACGGAGAGATCGGCTACTACGGCAGTGCCGACGATCTCAATATTGCGCTTGCGAACATGTCGCGCACCTTCGGCCTGGCGATTATCGTTCTCTACCTGTTGATGAGCGGCCTGTTTCGTTCGTTTATCGACAGCCTGCTCGTCCTCGCGGCCCTGCCGCTCGCGACCGTTGGCGGCGTAGTACTGTTGCGTCTGCTGAGCCTGCCGATGGACTTGTTGACGATGATCGGCTTCATTACGTTGCTTGGACTGGTCGTAAACAACGCAATACTGCTCGTGCACCAGACGCGAGCCGCGGAAAGAGGTGGCTTCGATCGCCGCAGTGCTGTCGAACAGGCCATTCGCCGGCGTCTGCGCCCGATACTGATGAGCACTCTGACGAGCCTGTTCGGCATGCTGCCGCTATTGCTGATCCCAGGACCCGGGACCGAGGTTTACCAGGGTCTTGCGGCGGTCATCGTCGGCGGCATGACCGTGAGTACAGTGTTTACGCTGATCTTGCTGCCGAGCCTGTTACGATTGGGGGAGTCCGCAACTCTGCCAACGGAGGCTATGGCTCCGGGTATCCCATTGAGAGGGAATTCATGATCTCGACTGCCGGCCGTCTTTCTCTGCTTGCGCTTTTGGGACTGGCGCCTGCCGCTACTGCGTTCGCGCAGGACTGGGACATGCCGCCCCCCAAAGTGGTTGTGGCGGATGTCGTTTCGCGTCAGCTGGCCCCCTCGGTCGACGTGCCCGGAACCGTCGTCAGTCGATTCGATGCACGGCTTGCGTCCGAGCTATCGGCAAAACTCGAATGGATCGCCGAGGTTGGCACCGTGGTCAAAAAGGGCGATACGCTCGCGCGGCTCGACGCATTTACTTTCGGCCTGTACGAGATGGAGGCACAGAGCCGCGTCGAACGCGAACAGGCGCGCGTACAGTTCTTGCGATCGGAGAAGGCCCGCCTCGACAGGCTTGCCGAGAATAACCTGTCCGCAAAGAGCCAGCTCGACCAGACGATCTCCGACCTGGCGGTTGCCGAGGCCGATGAGGCGATCGCGCGGGCGCAGCTCGGTCAGGCCAAGGTCGCGGTGCACGTAACGCAGGTCCGGGCGCCGTTCGACGGCATTGTCACGGAGCGGCTGCGCAGTATCGGCGAGCGCCTGAATGTCGCTGATGAAGTCATTCGTCTGGTCGACCCGAACTCACTGGAAGTCGTTGCCAGGGCGCCGCTCAACACGGTCCATTTCATACAAGAAGCGGACATGTTGAAACTGCACAATGACTTTCGCCAGGATCAGGCATCGGTGCGCACGATAGTGCCCTTTGGAAATCCGCAGTCGCACATGTTCGAAGTTCGACTCGACGTAGATCCCGATAAGTGGACGGTTGGTGAGAGCGTTCGGCTGTCCATGCCGACGGCCAACGTCAGGGAGGTCCTGGCCGTCCCTCGCGACGCGCTTGTACTGCGTCGGGAGGGCGCATCGGTGTTCCGGGTCAGTGCCGACATGAGCGTCGAGCAGGTCAACGTCATCACGGGTCTCGGTGACAGCAGCCATATTGAAGTTATGGGCCAGCTGAGTCCGGGCGACACCGTCGTTATCCGCGGGGCGGAAAGGCTGGAGACAGGCATGACGGTGAGCATCGATCGCGTTCAAGCCGATGAAGTAGATGTAACGGCCAGCAACTGATACGAACCGTGAGCGCTGATTGCTCGCGCCGCTAGCCGGCAAACTTGCGTTCGAGCAGCTTGCTCGCAATACCACTGCCGCTGATTTTACTGACACTGGCCAGTGAATAGTCAGAGCCTGTAACGATGGCGTCAGCCGCAAGCAATCCACTCCTGACGGCCGGCCCTATGCCCTCGCACATATCGCGCGTCGCGAGGCCGACAGCATCGCCGACGATGCAGGCGTTGTCGATCCTGACCACGTTGCTGCCATCGCGCAGGTAATAGCTGTACCCGGTCGGGGAATACTCGTCGTAACTGACAAGACCGCGGTCCCGCAGCCTGCCCACGAACTTGCTCCAGTAGTCCCGCAGGTGTCCTTGTCTTGCCTTCAATTGCGTAGCCATGCCGCCGAGCCCGACGTTGACATAGCCGTTCGCCTTGGGCACATACCACGCGTAGCCCGGCAGGCCGTCATCGAAGAACCACAGGTGGCACGCCGGGTCCTCCCAGTTGTATGCGAACTCGTGTTCGTAGGTCGCCGTCTGCAACCGGTCACTGCGCGGATTGTGCTGTTGAAAAAATGTTCTGTAGACCGGGCATGCCGTCCCGCCGGCGCCGACCAGGTACTTGCAGCGGAATTCATCATCGACAACGTAGTCACCATGATCGCGGTGAATCGCGCGTACTTTGTGCTGCAACACCCGGGCGCCGGAACGTCCGAGCAGGAAGTCGTCGAACTCGTAGCGTCGAATCGAATGCTGCCGGGATGCCGGCTTCGCGGTAACGAGTTTCCAGTGCAGGTGGAGTTCGTCAAAAGTCATGAAGCTGAACGGGTAGTCGTCCGGGTCCAGCTCGAGATCGGCCAATGCCTCGGGCGTCACCCAGCCGGCGCAGAGCTTGGTTCGCGGAAAAACGGCCCGGTCCAGCACCAGGACGTCGAGTCCCTCAGCCCTGAGTTTCCACGCGCACGTCGAGCCTGCAGGCCCACCGCCGACGACTATGGCATCGGCCACCTCCATGTCAGCTGATTCCCGTGCGTTCCGGATACTGGTATTCGCGAGTCCACGGCACGCTGTTATTGCCGCGCGGCGTGAACACGACCTGGTAAAGCTGCAGCGTGCCGGACTGGAAACCAGCCGATGAGCCCGCCAGGTACAAACGCCACATGCGTACGAATTCCCTGTCGTACATTTCCTCCACTTTGCCGGCGACGGCTTCGAAGTTTTCCAGCCACGCGGCACAGGTCCGCGCATAGTGCGGCCGCAGGTTTTCGACATCGATAACCGAAAACTTTTGGGGTTCGAAAACCGACATCATCTCGCTGAGACTCGGCACATGACCGCCCGGGAATATGTGCTTGACGATCCAGGGATCCGTCGTATTCGGAAAACTCCTGCCGATCGAATGGATCAGGCCGAAACCATCGGGCTTCAGGCTGCGCTTGATCAACGACCCCAACGACCTGAAACTGGCCAGCCCGACGTGCTCGAGCATGCCCACCGATACGAAAGCGTCGCAGCGCGCATCGATGTTCCGGTAGTCGTCCTCGACGAAAGTCACCCGGTCGTCCAGGCCCAGTGCTGCTGCTCGCTCTCTCGCGAACGCAACCTGCTCGCGGGAATTGTTGTACGCGAGCACATTAACGCCATAGTGCTCGGCCATGTGCAGCGCAAGCGCGCCCCAGCCGCAGCCTGCCTCTATGACTTTTTGCCCGGGCCGCAGCTGCAGTTTACGGCATACATGATCGAGCTTGGCAACCTGGGCCTCCGCCAGGGTGGCCGCCGGAGTGTCGTAGTACGCGCAGGTGTAAACCAACCGTTCATCCAGCCAGAGCTTGTAAAAGTCGTTGCCGAGGTCGTAATGATGCTGAACGTTTTGCCTGGATCGTGACAGCGAATTTCGCCGCATCGCATACAGCAGCGATCGCATCTTCGGGCCGTAGTAGCCGGTATCGCGCTTATCGGTCACCGCCGCCGTGATTTCATTCGCGAACGCCAGGATGTCCCCGTGAATTTCGATAAGGCCTTTTGTATAACACTCGCCGAAGCCGACAGACGGCGATCGAAGCAGCTCGAGCAGCACGCGGCGTTCGCGAAATTCCATGCAGGCGACAGGGCGCGCGCTCGTTACCTGAAACTCGTCTCCATTCCAGAGCCGGATCGAGATATTGGGATTGCCGACATGCTGCATGATCCTGCGGATCAGCCGACGATCAAAAGCATGCTCATCGATTTTGTGCCCGGTTTCGACTCTCATCTTGTTCGCCTCGTCGAGAACGCTCTCGCTATAGTTTGCCAGCCTGCCTTCTCGCTGGCCATTCGGGGTTGCCGAAGGTAATCCAGATCGGCGGTTCCAGTCAAAGAAGTACATTTTTATTGTTAGTAATCAGTCGCTTAAATTTATCCTGTGCGGCGCGCAACGCCATGAGCCGGCCCGTGGCAGCCAATCCCGTTCGCTACGCGTCGTTACTGCAAAAAGCTCCGCCTGGCTAGGCCAGATGCCCCGCAAAGAAATCGAGCGTGCGACTCCAGGCGAGGTTCGCTGCCTCCGCGTTGTATCGATCCGGGCGATTATCCTGGTTGAACGCATGCCGGGTACCGGGATAGATATACAGTTCGTAAGCTTTGTCGTGTGCCTCCATCTGCTCTACGAAAGGTGGAATCCCTTTTACGAGCCTGGGATCGTCAGCCGCATAGTGCAGCAGCATCGGCGCTTCTATCTTGGCGAACCCGTCCTGCGGTTGCGAGCCGTAGTAAGCAACGGCCGCGTCCAGGTCAGGCGTATTGACCGCGAGACTGAGAGCATGGCCTCCTCCCCAGCAAAAGCCGATAGCGCCAACCTTGCCCGTCGACTCCGGATGCGACTTGAGAAAGTTAACGGCAGCAACCAGGTTGCTCTCAACGTCAGCCGACGGGATCTTGCTCAAGGCTTCCAGCGCCGCGTCACCTTCAGGCCCGCGAGACTCGCCCTGCTCCGGCGTACCTCCGGCGGGTGAGAGCATGTCCGGCGCAAGCGCAAGATAGCCCCCAAGCGCCAGCTTGCGAGCAACGTCTTTGAAATGAGGCCACAGGCCGCGGTTGGCATGGATCACGATGACCGCGGGGAGCTGACCCGCTCCCGCCGGGCGAACCTTGTAGGCTTTGATCTCGCCGGTGGCACCCGGATACGTGATCACTTCCGCATCGATAGTTGGATCGTCCTCCGGCACTTGCGCGGCCTGAGCCGTATTGCCTTCAAGCATCGTGAGCGCCGCTGCGGCGGCCGTAGTGCCGCCTGCAAGAACGGTGAGCCGCTGCAGGAAAATCCTGCGGCCCATCGTGGTATGCAGGTACTCGTCATACAGGTCGGATATTTCGCGATCCATCGACTGCCTCCTATTCGAATTTATTTTGGTTCGGCCGGCAAACAGCTTGCCAGCACGATGGCAACATCTGGATGCCATCGACGATAAGAACTCGCCAGGTATCTGTCAAATAACTCTGTATGCGCCGCCCGTCCTGTAACAGCCCTTGCACCCATCCGCGGACCGGAGTGATTCAAATTCACTGCATCGATTAGGTATGTTCAGAGCGGCTTGACGCCCATTAAATTTCCTTCGACACCTTTGCATTTTTGCAGCCTGTCGAGTAACTAGCGGAGGATTATGATGGATAGACGCGAAGCATTAAAATAGCCGGCAGCGCCGCAGCCGGGGCCACCTTGCTGGCGACGCCTGCGTTTGGGCAGGAGCATAAATTTCATAAGCATGTGCAAATATCGAACGTCAATGAAGACCTCGTCGCCGAAGCGCTGGCCTGCAGCAGAACGGGCGAGGCCTGCCTTCGAGTGTGCTTTGACGTCCTGGCGATGGGTGACACGTCCATGGCAGCCTGCGCGGAATCGGTGCGAGAGCTCGTGATCGCTTGCGATGCGCTCGCGGGCATGGCGACCCACGACAGCAAGCATCTGAAGGCTTATGCAGGAGTGACCGCCAAGATTTGCGCCGAGTGCAGAGAGCAGTGCATGAAGCATAAGGAGCATTCCCAGTGCCTGGACTGCGCCAATGCCTGCGAGAGCTGTATCGAGGCTTGTAACGAATACACGGCGTAGGTCCGGTCAAGCTTCATCATCTGGCGCGTTGGTTCCGCGGCTGGCGAGCCACGGCTTGTTCATATCGTGCGAACTCGCCCGACCGGGGACCCGTGGCTGACCCCACGGTGTTGCGTGGAATTGCAGCAGTGCAGAGCAAGACGTAACGACAGGACGCCGTTACGAAACTGCGGCTGTCGAATCACCAGCCCTGGAAAAAACTGCCGTCGGCGAAGTCCCAGAGCAGCGTCACATAGTACCTTTGATCCCACGACTGGTCAGATAACGGGAACTCCATGCCCAGGTTGAGCGCGACGTGACCGCCGCGTGTGAGACCAATTCGAATCTGTGGTAACGCCGTCCATTCGAGGTCGCCATTCGCCGACTTGAATGGCGTCGTTGCCACGACCTCGAACGCCGGGAAGACGCGCCGAGGCCAGGGCGAATGAACGTAATGCGCGATGCCGGCGAGTTCCAGTTCACCGTCGCTGAACCGCTCGAACGGGAACTTGAGCCGCAGGCTGCTCTGCACGATCCACGACGGTGAGAGGCGGGCCCCGTATGCCAGGTAAGTCTGCAACTCTCCATCGCCTTCAGCCTCGACCGGAATGGCGATGACCGCTGCGCCCGACAGGATGTGCTTCTGGCTGAACGACAAGGCGTGCTTGTATCCGACCTCGATTTCAGCCAGCTCGCTCACGCTGCCTTCCGATTCGTGCACGAGTTCCAGGATCGCCTGGCCGCGCTGGCCAATGCGCTTCTCGATCTCGAGCACCTGTTTGTAGGCATTATCGCCATCCTGATCCGTCAGCCGGCCAACATAAACCACCTCGTCCTCGGGAAAGGCTTTCTTCGTTCGAATCGGCAACATCAGGTTCATCTCCCCGGGCGGATAATCCCGGGTGTCGGCGAGCGACTTTATATAGCCGGTAACTTCCAGAACGTTTTCATCGCTTAGCACGTCGCCTTGAGCCGGCATCTGCTCGGCGAGCCCCATTGCGTGACCGCCATACTTGATGACCATTTCCCAGTCCGCCGCCGGCTCGCGGCTGTTGAACAGGGGATCCGAAAAGTCGGCCGGCATCACGCCCAGGCCCTCGACGACAGCGCTGCCGGCGTCGGGTTTTCCCGAAGCGCCATGGCAGACGGCACAGTTCGCCGCATAAATCTCGCGGCCACGGTCGATATCGGCCGCGTTCGAGGGTGCGGCCGACAAGAGCAATTGGCTCAGCGCCGCGGCGAATGCCAGGCCCACCGAAAAACACCTCATCACCGAGGTCCTCTCCGCTGACAGGAAGATTCATCGCACCAGATCATCGCGGCTAATTAAATCAGTAGCTGTACCTATAGACCTGTCGGATGGCGCATTGCCCGACGACCGAATACTGCCGCAACTTCTGCAAAGCCGGACAGCATGCTGCGGATGGCCGGCCTTCAGTGCAGCGCGCCCATCTCCTTTCGCAAGTTGGCGATGCCCGGATCCAGCGCCTCGGGAGGCACTTCCGCGTAGTGGCTGAAGTCCATCGTAAAACTGCCATCTCCACCTGTCAGCGATTTCAACCGGGAATGGTAAGCCTGCATCTCTTTCAGCGGAACCTGGCCCGAGACCACGATTCGGTTTTGTCCGAGCGCCTCGGTGCCGCTGACCATCCCGCGCATCGACGACAAATCACCCGTGACACCGCCCGCACAACCGTTCGGTACGGTCACGGTAACGTCGACGATTGGCTCCATGAGGATTGGCTTTGCGTTGGCGATTGCTTCGAGAAACGCTTTCTTGCCGGCCTGCACGAACGCGATTTCCTTGGAGTCGACCGGGTGATGTTTGCCGTCGTACACGGTCACCCTGACGTCCTGCATCGGGTAGCCGTAAACGGCGCCGGACTGCATGACCTGCCGAACGCCGGTTTCGACCGCCGGAATGTATTGTGACGGTATGGCGCCGCCGACGACCTTGCTCCCGAACTCGAATCCGGCGCCTGTCGGCAATGGCTCTACCCGAAGATAAACCTCACCGAACTGACCGGCGCCGCCCGTCTGTTTCTTGTGCCTGGAGTGGCCTTCCGCCGGCTTCGTGATCGTCTCGCGATAGGCGATCGACGGCAGAGCCGTTTCCACGTCGAGGTGATAGCGATCGGAGATCAGTTCGAGCACGGTGCGAAGATGAAGGTCGCCCAGCCCGCGCAGCACTATTTCATTGAGCGCTGCATTGTGTTCCAGGTTGAGCGATGGGTCCTCGGCCTCGATGATGTGCAGCACATCGGATATCTTCTGCGCATCTGAATCGCTGGGTGGCTTGATGGCCAGGCCATACATCGGGCGCGGCAGCTCGATCGACTTGAGGTGAAAGTGATCCTCATCGTGCGAGTCATGCAGCACCGCGTCGTAATAGACCTCGTCGACGCGCGGTATCGCGCAGATATCGCCAGCCACGCCCACGTCTATCTTGCTGAAAGACTCTCCGTTCAGCTTCAGCAACTGATTCACCTTGATCGGCTTGCGCGCATCGCCGACAAAAAGCTGGTTCCCGACTTTTATGGTGCCCTGGTGAATGCGGCATACACCAAGCCGGCCCTTGAACGGATCGATGTTCACCATGAAAACATGCGCGATCGCGTGTGCAGCTGGATCCGGCTTGATGACAACCTGCTCGGCGTCCTCGCCTTCTCCTTTAAGGAACAGCGGTGGGTTGCCTTCCGGCGGGCTCGGCAGCAGGCGCTCGAACACCTCGAGCAGCTCAGGCACGCCGGCACCCGTTCTCGCTGACACAAAACAAACCGGTATCAGGTGGTCTTCGCGCAGCGCCTGCTCGAATGGATCGTGCAGCTGCTCGGGTTTCAGCTCTTGTCCCTGCTCGAGATATACCTCCATCAGTTCCTCGTCGACCTCAACAACCTGGTCCACGATCTCGGTATGGGCTGAGGCGAAGGAGCTGAATGCCGTATCGGCACCCTTCGGCTGGAAAAAGCAGTCGACCACGCCGGTGCCGTCGGCGGATGGCAGGTTCATCGGCAGGCACTCCGGCCCGAAGGTGGCCTGAATGTTCTCCAGGAGGGCCTTCAGGTCCAGTTCCTCGGCATCGATCTTGTTGACGATGATCATGCGGCAGAGTCGCTGTTTCTTCGCGGCATCCATCATGCGTCGCGTCGCGAGTTCGATACCCGACTGCGCATCGATGACGATGGCGGCCGTATCGGCAGCCGGCAGCACCGATAGTGCGCGACCGTAAAAGTCCCGGTAACCCGGCGTGTCGATCAGGTTGACGTGTATGCCCTTGTGATCAAGATGGCATATCGACGCGTACTGCGAATGCCCCAGCTGCCGCTCGCGAGGCGTGAAATCGGAGACCGTGTCGCCCCGGTCAACGGAGCCACACTTCGGGATGACGCCGCCAGCAAAAAGAAGCGCCTCGGCGAGCTGGGTCTTGCCGGCGTTGCTCGGCCCGACCAGGCACACATTGCGAATACTTTCAGAACCATAGGCCATTGAAGGGGTCCTCCACCAAGATAGCTGTGAAAAGCATAGCCGACAGTTGCAGCCTGTCACACCTCGGTTATTGCGGACTCCCGGGGCCTGCTGGTCCCTGCGCTGTCGCCCTCGCCGGGGCCCTGCGCCGATGCGCGGGGATCCAGGCTTTGAACGTAGGTATAAGTGCGAATTCAAGCCCGCGGTCAATTCGTATACGGAGACTCTATGGACACGGCCGACCTGTCCCGTGCCGTGTGGCTTTCCAAGTACTGCTTGCGACAAGATGGCGAAGCAGCAGAGGGCCATATAGGCGAAACCTGGCGGCGAGTTGCACATGCTGCCGCCTCGGCCGAAGAACGCCCCGAAGAATGGGCACACCGCTTTGAATCCCTGTTCACGGACTTCCGGTTTCTGCCCGGCGGAAGAATACTCGCCGGCGCCGGTTCAGCGAAGCGGGTGACGCTGTTCAACTGCTTTGTTGCCGGCCGGCTGGAGGACACGCTCGACGGCATATTGCAGGGGCTTACCGAAACAGCGCTGACGATGCAGCAGGGTGGCGGTGTCGGCATCGACTTTACGCCATTGCGGCCGTCGGGCACTGCCGCGATCAGAACCGGTTCATCGGCGTCGGGACCGGTGTCCTTCATGCTGCTCTGGGACACGCTTTGCGGCACGTTGCTCTCGACCAGTTCGCGGCGCGGCGCGATGATGGGGACGCTCGCCTGCGATCACCCGGACATCGAGGCTTTCATCAACGCGAAGGCGGCCACGGGCGCCCTGAGCAACTTCAACCTGTCGGTTCTGGTCTCGGATCGCTTCATGAACGCCGTGGCCAGCGATGCCGAGTGGCCGCTCACATTTCCGTCACGGCTTCAGCGTGATCACGGGGTATCGAGCGATGCCGCTGTGACCGTCCGGACGTTACCCGCACGCAAGCTCTGGCGGCAAATCGCAACCGCTGCACACGACAGCGCCGAACCGGGCGTGTTATTCATCGACACCATCAACCGTAACAACAACCTGCGCTACTGCGAGACGATCAGTGCGACCAATCCGTGCGGAGAGATCCCGTTGCCGCCCTACGGGGCCTGTGATCTCGGTTCAATCAACCTGGCGGCGCTGGTTCATCGGCCTTTCGGTCCCGATAGCTTCCTGGACATGGAGAGGCTTGCGAATACCGCAAGACTCGCCGTTCGCTTCCTCGACGACATTATCGACCTATCGCGGTTTCCTTTGCGGCAGCAGGCGCGGCAAGCACAGGATACGCGCCGAATTGGCCTTGGCATTACCGGGCTTGCCGATGCGCTCGCGATGCTGGGCATCCGGTACAGCGCGCCGCGCGGTCGGGAACTTGCAGCGACGGTCGTCCGCACGATTCGCGATGCCGCCTACGAGACGTCGGTCGGACTCGCGGCGGAGAAAGGTGCGTTTCCCCGCCTCGATACCGCTCGCTATCTCGAGTCGCCGTTTGTCGGCCGGTTGCCGGAACACATCAAGAGCGGGATCGCGACGAACGGTATCCGGAACAGCCACCTGCTCTCGATCGCGCCGGCAGGCACGATCAGCTTGCTCGCCGGGAATGTATCGAGCGGCATAGAGCCGATTTACGCCCTCGAAGCCACGCGAGCGATCCGCGACAAGAACGGCGCGCTCGAGGAGCACGCGGTTCGTGACTTCGCCTACGCGATGTGGCGCGAGCAGGACGGTGCGGCCGCCACGCCGCCGCCGTTTTTCGAGACCGCCGCAGCGCTGCCCGCCGAAGCGCATCTCTCTATGCAGTCGAGCCTGCAACCATACGTCGATAACGCGATCTCGAAGACGATCAACATGCCCGACACGGCATCCGTCGACGACGTCGCGGACCTTTATACGGCCGCCCACGCCGCAGGAATCAAGGGCTGCACCGTTTATCGCCCCGGGGCCAGTGTCGGCCGGGTCATATGCACCCGGGCCGACACCCACTGCTGCAATGTCGACAGGGAAGCCGACTGATGGCCGGACGATTCCTCTGCTTCTTTGCGCACAGGCGAACGTATGCCGGTTGCCCGCCCGACAAATCGGTCTCTTTGCATCGCGGTCGTGACAAGCCAGGTCCCTCAGCCCCGATGGGAGTCACGGGCGCTGCACGTGGTAAAGCGCGAGCGCCCCGTAGTTCTTGGCCAGCTCGGTCCGGCCCACGTAGCTGAACCGCAATCCCGCTATACGCGTCGCTGCCGCGATGGCCGCAAACGCGCCGCTGGCATAGACCTGTCCGGGCGGCGTTATCGGCTCGATGCGCGCAGTGCGGCTCGTGTGGCTGCCGCTGTATAGCGGTGTGCCCGTGATCGGATCAATGCCGATGAAGACCGGGCCGCAGTGAAGCCCGATTCGAGCGCTCATGTCCGCGGGCAGGCCCAGGCTGAGCCAGTCTTTACGGTTAATGGACTCGCTCAAACCAAGTGCATAATGCGCGGCAGCCGCAGGGTCGTCGAAAACCATGTACATTCCATCGCCTTCGGTCTCGACGTGCACCCACTTGTGCTCGGTTCGTTCGTTATAGCTGGCAACAGTGCCCAGGTAGTGTTCGAAGAACAGCGGGACCTGGTCCTCGCTTAGCTTCGAGTAGCCGACTGCGTCAGCGAAAAGCATGGCCCTGATTGCGTACTCGAAATCCCACGTCTTTCCGCTCTTTGCGGGCCGGTCGATTGCCGGCTCCGCTCGACGACTTGCGGCAGGCCCTTCGGAAGCATCAGCGACCGGCAGTTCTATACGCTCGACGGGCACGTCGTCTCGCCGCCACATCTCGACAACAGAGCCCGTGCCCCCCGCATCGCCGCCGCCGCTGCCGTCCCAGACGGCCAACCCGTGCAGCTGTGTATCGAGCACCTGCGCACGCAGGCGGGCCAGGCCGGTCATGATCAGGTTGGCGTATTCGAACGTAGATGCATTGCTCGGGGGCGGCCGCTCACTGATCACGAGCACGTCGTGAGCGCATTCAAGAAGCCGTTCGAAGCGCTCACCCCAATGACCGTCGGGGTGCAAGTCCACGCTCTCTTCGCGGAACTTGTCGGCCGGAAACGGCAAAACTATGTGCAGCTCTCCGCCCAGTTCCTGCACGCACTCCAGGCAAATAATGTCGGCACCACAGGCGGCCGACCCATAGGCGGCCACCGGCCTCAGCCGCTCGAGCGTTTCGCGGACTTGTGCGCGCACCGCGTCTTCCATCTGAGGCGGAAAGCGCGGCTGTGCGCGGCCGGGCGCATCGATCATATGCCCTGTAAAAACGACGACGGGTGGAATCCGCATCGCATCATCGAGCCAGTCGGCGCCCAGGTGCTGATGCTCGATCAAGAGGCGAGCCTGGTGCCGCGTCGAACTCAGGTCACCGTAACGATTGCCGGCCAGTAACGCCGCGTGCGCATAGCGCTGCCGGGCAACATCAGGCTCGCCAAGTATCAATGCCGCCTCCGCCAGCGTCGCCTGCGGCCAATAATCGGCGGCGGTCTGTTCCGCCCTATCCTGCAATACCTTTTGACACAGCGTTTCAACGTCGGCGGCGATTTCGCGGGCGCGCCCGGTGTCCCCGCGCAGGAATGCCATGGTTGCCGCATTGATGCCCGTGTAATAGGCATCGTCGACCGCACCGCGGCGGTTAGACTCAAGATAACCGCTCTCGTAGATTTCAAACGCTGCTTCCAGGTGTCGCTCGCGGCCCCCCTTATCGTCGGCCGAAAGCGCCAGGTCCTTGTGCGTCCTGGCGAGAAGCCCGAGAGTCTCACCGTCGGCAAATCCGTCCGCGCGGAGCGCCGCAAGCTCCTCGTTGGCACGCCGCAATGCGCCGCTGCGCGCCAGTGCCAGGCCCTTCAGCTGTCGAAGCCGGAACTCTCCGGGCGCATCTTCAAGAGCCTGCTGCACGGCGTTATACGCGATCAGCGGCTCTCCCAGGCGGAGCATTTTCTCTGCCTCTCGAACTGCTGCCCGCGCCCGCTCTGCCGCCTCGTCGTTCCCGGCCTCGGGGTCGGCGGGGGGCTCTACGCCGTAACCCAGTTCGTTGAGCGCGAGAAGGCACTGCTCCGCCTGCGCGCGCCACGATGCCCGTTCTGCCTCGCTCAGCTTGCTCCACGGAATCGACCCTTGTCGATCCAGCTCGAACAGGCGCCTGGCAAGTTCTTCGAGCTGCTTATCTGTCCAGCTCGACGGCGACGGGTTGCCGATTGGATGATTCATGAGGGATCATCTTAGCGCGCACTGCTCAAACAGGCGATGTCCGAATACAACAGGGACCCTTCGGTCCGAAAGATCTCGCAATTTCGGTACACTGCAGAAACCTCCCGGCACCGGGTCAAATCAAGGGACACGAGTGAAAGCACGACTTACCTGGCCGACAACCATTGCGCTGGCAGCGCTATCAGCGCCCGGGCAGCTGCTTGCGGAGTCGAACGTGCAGCTTCGGATACTCGAGACAACGGACATCCATGTCCAGATCGTCGACTATGACTATTTTCAGGATAGCCCCTCAATGACGTCGGGCCTGGCCCGGACCGCCGCGCTGATTCAGTCAGCCCGTGCCGAAGTCAGTAACAGCATTCTTGTCGACAACGGCGATCTTCTGCAGGGCAATCCGCTCGGCGACTTCATTGCGAGGCAGCGCGGGCTGCAGACCGGCGATGTTCATCCGGTTTACAAAGCGATGAATCAGCTTGACTACACGGTTGGCAACGTCGGCAATCATGAATTCAATTACGGCCTGGACTTCCTCGGGCAAAGCATCGCGGGCGCCAACTTTCCCTACATCAGCGCCAATGTCTTCCACGATGACGGCGACGACGATCCGGACAACGACGTTCCCTATTTCGATCAGTACCTCATTGTCGAGAGGACACTGACGGCCGAGGACGGCAGCGAGCATGACATCAATATCGGCTTTATCGGCTTTGTCCCGCCGCAGATCATGCAGTGGGACTTTTCAAACCTGAGAGGCAGGATCACGGCTCGCGACATCGTTGAAACAGCTCTCGAGCTGGTGCCGCGAATGAAGGCCGAGGGCGCCGATATCGTTGTCGCAATCCCTCACTCAGGTCTTGCGGCCATCGACCGCCGCGGTATGGACGAAAACGCGACCTACTACCTGTCGCAGGTGCCCGGCATCGATGCAATATTGTTTGGCCACAGTCACCGCGTCTTTCCCGGCGACAGGTACGCCGATATCGCCGGCGTGGACATCACGAAAGGAACAATCAACGGTATACCGTCGTCGATGCCCGGTTTCTGGGGCAGTCACCTCGGCTACGTCGACTTGCAGCTCGTGGTATCGGATACCGGAGAGTGGGCCGTGGTCGACGGTATTGGCGCCGTCCGCCCCATCTTCAAACGCGATGGACAGGACATCATTCCGCTCGTCGAGCCAATGGAGGAAATCCTTGCGGCCGTGCAGGAGGAACATGAAGCGACGATTGAATTCATGCGTACGGCCGTGGGCGAAATTACCGTACCGATCACAACTTTCTTTGCGCTTGTCCGGGACGACCCATCCGTTCAAATCGTCACCAATGCCCAGAGGCGCTATGTCGAGCGGATCATCCTTGGCACGGAGTTCGAGGGAATGCCTTTGCTTTCAGCCAGTGCGCCGTTCAAAGTCGGCGGGCGTGGCGGGAGCGGTTATTACACCGATATCGAAGCAGGTGAGATCGCACTGAAACACATTGCCGATCTTTACATCTACCCGAACACCCTTCGCGTCGTCACCATGACCGGAGCGCAGGTGCGCGAGTGGCTGGAAATGTCGGCCGCTGTTTTCAACCGGATCGACCCGCACATTACCGGCGAACAGGAGTTGATCAACCCGGGTTTTCCGCCCTATAACTTCGACGTCATCGACGGCGTCAGCTATGCCATCGATGTCACCGAACCGGCACGCTATGACCGGGGCGGCAACCTGGTCAATGCGGACAGCCATCGTATCGTTGGCCTGAGCTATGCCGGCAAACCCATCGATCCGGAGCAGGTCTTCATTGTAGCCACCAATAATTACCGAGCCGGCGGCGGCGGCAATTTTCCGGGTATGGACGGAAGCAACATCGTCATCGAGGCGCCGGATACCAACCGCAACGTGCTCGCTGACTATGTTTTCGAATTGAGGACGGTTGATCCATCAGCCGACGGCAACTGGTCTTTTGCTCCGATCTCCGCCGATGTCAATGTGACGATGATCTCTGCACCGAATGCGGACAAGGCACTTGGACCTGGCTCGCCGATTGAAAAGATCGGCGTGGACAGCGAGGGTTTCGGCAGGTACCGAATCCGCTTCGGGAACTGAGCCCCTCAAACGAACGCGCGCCGGCGATCGACTGATTCTATGCGGAGGTTTGCTCCCGCTCTCGGAGCAGGTCACGATAGGCCTTGAAGCCCGCCAGCATGACAATGAAGGCCAGCAGTCTTGCAGTGCCGCCGACGGCGGACAGCGAGTAACCGACCTTGTCCGAATCCGCGAAAACATAGTCGGTCAGCGAAGCAACCAGCGTCGGTCCGATCAGCAGCCCGACCGAATTCGAGAGAAAATAATAAATTCCGGCGGCCAGGCCGAGCATCGCTACCGGAAACATTCTCTGCATGGCCGATGCGGCGCAGGCAAAAGCCATGTTGCTGCCGAATATGGCGAAAACCATGAGCCATAGCGCGCTTGATGCCGTTCCCATCAACGGATACATGAAGCTGAACGGCACCGAGATCGCACAGCCGATCATCACCATGATCACGCTCGAACCCTGCACGCCGCGCCGGGTCAGCCGATCCGCAAGGATGCCGCCGGACAGCATCCCCGAAAGACCCGCAAACATCTGCACCATGCCGTACATGAACGTGACGGATGATGGATCGCGATCGTAGCTTCGAGAGAGGAAGGCGATGTCCCAGAACGCCTGCGAATAGGCAGCGAGCGAAACCAGCGCCATGCATACATAAAGGCCGGCAATGGCCAGCCAGTGTTGCCGAGCGTAGATTTTGACGTCCGACAACTTCGCCGCCTCGCTCGCTTTCAGAGCATGCTCTTCCGGTTTTGCGGCCGCAACCGCACCCGTCGTTCTCGGTTCGCGAACGGTCACCATGGCGAATGTCATGATCATTCCGACAACGCCGAGGAAAATCAGCACCAGTTTCCAGGCTGCTGACCCGCCGATGACAATGACGTCATTCCAGCCGTCAGCAGCGACGATATCCTGCGCGACGTCGAACAGGTAACCGCCCGCTGCAAATGACAAGCCGATACCGATCGGCGCGCCCAGCAAAAAGACGCTGGTCGGCGTAGCCAGCCGCTTCGGCGGGAAGTAGTTGGTAAGCAGTGACAACGTCGACGGCAACAGGGCCGCCTCGCCAAGCCCTACGCCCATGCGCAGAACCAGCAACTGCCAAAACTTGCTCGCCAGTCCGCTAAGGGCGGTCGTCAGACTCCAGATGAAGACGCCCAGCGCAATCAACAGCGGCCGATTCATCGAATCCGCCAATCTGCCGATAAAGATACCGACCAGCGAGTAAAACAGCCCAAACGACACGCCGCCGATCAGGCTGATTTGCACGTCCGACAGCGACAGGTCCGCTTTGATCGGGTCGATCAGCACGGCGATGATCTGCCTGTCCATAAATGACAGCACGTAGAAGAACATCATCAGGACTACGACGTACCACGCATAAGCGGGCCTGGGGTAAGCGGCGGCGTTATGCTGTTCTTCTTCGGCTGTTGCCATTAGCTCTTTACTCTAGTGGATAGTCGTCGCAGGCATCGCCAGTTCCATCGCGATCCCAGTCCGGTTGTCGACCTTGATCCATCGGACGGATCGGGTTGAACACTGTCGGGCAATTGTCGGAATCGTTCAGCATACCGTCGCCGTCGTCATCAACGCCAATTTCAGGCACGCCGTCGAAGGCTTCGGGCCAGCTCGGCCGGCAGCTCGGTTCACCCGCCGGAGCAGCCGCACAGGACATCAATGCATAGGCATCGACGTTGGCCGCAAGAATTGACGATAGCCGGCTGCCCCCCGGATCGCTCATGCAGACCGCCGTGCCGTCACCACAGCTAAGCTCGGCCGGTAGCGTTTCGCAGATTGCGCCCGTCCCGGCCAGCGCGCTTAGCAGGTCCGCTTTGCCGGCGAGTGGCCGCCCCGACCGCAGAACCAGCAGAACATCCGGACCTTTGGCTCGGACGACGGCCTGGAAGGGGTCCGCGCCCAGGTCGTTACGGAAAACGGCAATATCCGCCGCGCGCCCGGCAGCCAGTGAGCCGAGCTCGTCCTGCAGCGCGAAACTCCGGGCCGCGTTGATCGTGACCATTTGCCACAGGTCGTAGCTGCTGAAGTAGCCGTCCAGGTAGTTGTCCGAATACTCCGCGGCGCACTGCAGTTCGCGCAGCAGGTTCATCGATCCGGACGGAAGCCAGTCGGTGCTGAGCGCGATATTGACGCCCAGCCTGTCCAGCAGAGAAACGTTCGCGGTATGCCCGTAAAGGGCAATGTTGGACCGCGGCGACCAGATAACGCTGACACCGTTATCACGCATAAAAACGGCATCGTCGGCGCTCGCGGCGACAAAATGCACGAACGCCGCGGGTTTGCCGGTAACATCGACGCCACCCTCCTGCCGGCCGGTGACACAGCTGATTTCATTCGCGGCGCTTTGGTCCACGCCTTCTGCAACGTGCGCCTGAAATGAACCCGCCTCCGCATACGCTGACGGATTGACGAGATCGGGATAATCGCAGCCACTCTGCCGCATCGTCCCTGCCGCATCACCGAGTGGAAAAACCGTGGTAAATGCAGCCGGTCGTGCCAGGTCGCCGCCCTGCAGCCGGCCATCTTCGAGGTTTCGCACGAAGCCCGACACGCCGCCCATGCCCGCGATGGCCGTGGTGCCCGCGAGCGCATGGCGCATCTCGCTCCAGGCGACCTGCTCTTCTGTCGCGGCCCGTTCGTAATCCGGCTGGCTATAACCCTCGAGACCGAGCCGCCAGTGATGGCGATGTGGATAACGCTCCACCCCCAGGTCGGCCGGCGGCCGATGGTTGTACCAGATGTGGTCATGCGGATTGATGAGCCCGGGTGACACGACGCTGCCCCCGCACTCGAACACCGTCGCATCGACGGCGGCAGCATGTGCGCCTGCCTCGCAGCCGACATCGACAATCCTGCCGTCGGCTCCGATCAACACGGCGCCGTTGAGGAAAGTGGCGTCTTCCGCGAGAACCGTGCCGGCGATAATCGTATTCGAGCCTACACCGGTCGTCACGACACAACCGTCGGTCCCCGGCGCGACCGGCCGCAGCGGGCATTGAACTGTCTGCGGGTAACCCGTCGTGACGACTTCAGTGTCGATCGTCGCACAGGCACACAGCGAGACGACCAGCAGGAACAGTACCGCTCGACCGATCACCTCTGGGCGCGTTCAGCCGGCGCGGACAGGAATCCTAAGCGGTCGGCCACTGCTTCCATCCTTTGCTGGTTATCGCCGCTCAATTCGACCAGCGGCGGCAGCATTCGCCGCCACTCGGCGCGACCCGTTCTCATCGCGACCAGGGCCTTCACCGCGGCGACAATCGGCACGGACGCGATCGCGGCACGCAGTTCACGCAGCTCCTCGATCTCCTGCTCCGTGACCGCATCCCGCTCCCGCCAGACTTTCGCCGCCTGTTCAACCGTCGCGTTCACCGATGCGGAGATGCAGCCTGCGTAGCCGAACTCTTTTGCGTCAGGCAGCGGCGCTTCACTGCCCGGAAACACGTCGAACCTGTCGCTGAACGTGGCGGCCATCCGGTTTGTATAGGCCATGTCCCCCGACGAATCCTTCATGCCGCAGATCCGGGTGGGATAGGCCTCCAGGAGCCTTGCAACCAGCTCGGGCGAAAAACTTAAGCCCGTCATCTGCGGGAAATTATAGAGATAGATCCCGATGCTGGTTTTCCTGACGGATTCGACGACGCGCGAGAAGTAATTGAACAGGCCGTCATCGGACAGCGGCTTGTAATAATAGGGCGGGAGCACAAGCGCGGCGTCGAAGCCGAGCGCGGCCGCCAGCTCGGTCAGCTCGATCGTGTCGGCCAGTGACGGCGTTCCGGTGCCAACCATCAGCGCGCTGTCATGAAACGACGAGTCGGCGACCAAGCGCATGATCTGTGCCCGCGACTTCCGGCCCTGCGAGTTGGCCTCGCCGGTCGAGCCGAGTACGTTCAGGCCGTCGCAGCCTTTCGCGATAACCCATTCGCAATGTTCGAGAAACAGCCCGACATCGGGTTCGTCACTGTCAGTGAAGGGAGTGGGCACTGCCGCAAACACACCGCTGATCTTTTTATCCAAGCCTGCAGCCCCTTTTCGGCACCCTTTGCGCCGGTTATGAGTGGGAGAAAAATTCTTCGTTTATCTTGATGTAACTCTTTTCTTCTTCGGGTACTTCGTCGATGTGCCGAATTGCATCGACCGGGCAGACTGTCTCGCACAGCGCACAGGCAATGCATTCCTCCGGGTCGATGTAATACATCGTTTCGCCCTCGTGGATGCAGTCCACCGGGCAAACATCGACGCACCGGCCGTCCTTGACACCAACGCACGGCGACATGATGACAAAAGTCATGGTATCGGACGCCGGTTCACTGAACCTACCTGCCCTTCCACTCCGGTTTCCGCTTCTCCCTGAACGCCCTTGGCCCCTCCTCCGAATCCTCCGACTCGAGCGCCGCAATCAGTGCGGGCAGCTTTCGAGCCTGCGCCATGTCGACGGGCAGGTCGCCGGTTTCCTTGACGCATTCCTTGATGGCTTTGACCGACAATGGCGCGCATTCGAGTATCTGCGCGACCCACCGGTCAACCGCCTCGTCGAGTTCCGGCTCTGCGACGACTTCGTTGACCAGGCCGTAACGTTCCGCGTCCGCAGCCGAGATGCGGTTGCCGGTCAGCAGCATGCCCATCGCGATCTTCTGGGGAATCAATCTGGGCAACATGATCATGCCGCCATCAAGCGGCATACGGCCCACTTTTGCCTCGGGCAAGCCAAACGATGCGTGCTCGGCAGCAACCACAATGTCGCAGCCGAGCACGAGCTCGAAACCGCCACCCACAGCGAGGCCGTTGACCCTTGCGATAACGGGAACATGCAGGGATTTGCGCATCGTCAGGCCGCCGAAACCACCGGATCGGGCATCCGCCCAGTAGGCCAGGCCGGACTTGCCGTCACCGGTCGCCTTCATGTCCGCACCTGCGCAGAACGCCCTGTCGCCGCTGCCGGTCAGCACGACGACGCGAACGTCGGGGTCCGACTCGATGCTCTGCCAGGTCGACTCCAGCTTGGCCCACGTAGCCGCGTCAACCGCATTCATCCTGTCGGCGCGATCGATCGTGACGCGCGCGACGTGGTTGTCGACTGTAAACTGGATCGTCATGCGCCACTGGCCTGGGCCGGCGGCACCATGCCGAGTTCTTCGAGAATCTCGGCGTTGTGCTGGCCCAGCCGCGGCGGCGCGAGGCGAACGCCGCAATCGATCGACGAAAAGTGTATCGGACAGGCAATCACCTGCATCTGGCCGTTCAGCGGGTGCTCGAATTCGACGATCATTTCATTGGCTTCGGTTTGCGGATCCTCGAGCACCTCGGCCAGGTTCTTGACGGGCGCGCACAGCAGGTCCGCGGCTTCGAGGCGCTCGATCCAGTAGCCGGTGGATTCGTTGGCAAACTCGTTCCGGAAGCGATCCTGCAGATACGCTTTGCCGGCCCGCTGCGACTCCAGGTCGGGGTAGTCGACCGACAGGTCCTCGATCTTCAGCACGTTGCAGATGTCCTGTAACGGATTGGCCTTGAAGGCGCCGACCAGCACGAGCGCACCGTCCGCTGTGGCGAAGACCCCGGTCAACGGCATCTCCGCCCAGTTGATCTCCTTGCCGCTGTGCAGATGGCAGGTTGCCTCCTGCATCTGCATCGCAATCATGGAGTCATACAGCGACACCTCCACGCGCTGGCCTTCGCCGGTCTTCGCGACACCGATCAAAGCGGCCAGCACGGCCTGAACCAGGTGCATCCCGGCCGTGTAGTCGCACAGCGCTGTCGGGTAAATCGACATCGGCACCGACGCGTCGGCGCGCCGCATCATGACCCCGCTCATGGCCTGCGCGAGGACGTCCTGCCCGCCCTTGTGCGCATACGGACCGTGCGGACCATAGCCGCTGCCGCTGGCATAGATGATCCTCGGGTTGAGCTCGCGGAGCTTGTCGTAACCGAAGCCGATGCGGTCCATCACGCCTGCCCGGAAATTGCTGACGACCACGTCGGCATCGCGAATCAGCTCGTAAACGATGTCCTTGTTGCCGTCCTGGCGAAGATCGAGCGCGAGTGAACGCTTGTTGCGGTTAAGGCTGCAGAAGACCGGGTTGTTGAGCCCGACCTCGTCGGTCGCGCCGAACGCCGTGCGCGAGAGGTCTCCGCCTTTCGGGTTTTCAATCTTTATGACGTCGGCGCCGAAATCCGCGAGCATCTGGGTGGCGGACGGGCCCATCATCACCTGGGTGAAGTCGATGATTCGGATTCCGTCCAGCGGCAAATTGTTCGTGTTGCTCATGCTTGTCTTGTCTCCCTTTTGCTCACGCGCTCTCGGCGAGTTCTTCAATCCCGGTCGCATTCGCCGACGGCTTGTCGCCCGGGTCAGCGCCCTGCGCCCGCATCGCCTTTTGAATTTTCCGGTAGTCGACATCCCGGATATTGATGCCCTCCTGCAGCGCGATTGACGCCGCGACGCCTGCGGCCTCGCCCTGGACCATGCAGGGCGGGATCTCCCGTGAGCGCTTTTGCGCCTCGGGTTCTGCGGAGTAATGCCGACCCGCCACGATCAGCTGCTCGACACCGGTCGGCAGCAACGCTCGATACGGCGTGTAGTAGTCACGGCCGCGGCAGACCGTGTCGGTAAAGTAACGTCGATTGACGATGTCGTCCTTGGTCACGACGTACTCGCCCTTGAGCATGCGCGTCGTGCGCACGCCGACCTGCTCGGCCGCACCGAGCATGCTCGCGTTTTCGAAGCCTGGCATATGCTCGCGAACATAGTGGAACAGACCCATCATGCGCTCGCGGCCTTCGTACTCCGCACGGGTGAGGTCCTCTACCGAAATGCCGTCATAGCCGGGCATGTGCGGACAGTTGCACCAGACGACGCCGGGAATCGGCGTCTTCAGCCACCACATTTCCCAGGCGCCACCAATAATCCGCCGTGCCTGGCGATTGATCTTCGCGAATGCCTCCGGCTCCTCGTACTCGAATCGCGTGGCCTCGTCCGTGTCGACGTTGGCAAGCCTGAATACGGTCGTGACGATGTACTGGCCCTGCATGAAGTCGGCGCCCGCGCTGCAGGCGACATCCAGATCGCCCGTGGTGTCGATGACGATATCTCCCCGGATCGCCTGGCGGCCGAGCTTGGTCTGGCAGATCACGCCCTTGACGGCACCGTCCTCGACAATCGTCTCGCTGAACCAGCTGTGCAGTCGCAGGTTGATATTGTTTTCCCGGATCAGGTCGAGCGACGTTCGCTTCCACGAGTCGGGGTCGAACGCCGTCGCGTAGACGATAGGCTGTGGCTTCTTGGCCTGGTGAAAATCGTGCACGCCCCAGCGGGCCCATTTTCTGTACATCTCGTCGCTTGCGTAGCGATCTTCGGGCGGTGGCGTGACCGCCATGCCCTCTTTTTCCATTCGCTGCACGAACTCATCGACGATGCCCGAAACAGTAATTTCCTGGCCATTGATCATGTCGTCGAGGACCAGCACCATGCCTCCCGATGCCATGCCGCCCAGGTGGTGGTACCGCTCCAGCAATGTTACAGAGCAGCCGTTGCGCGCCGCAGATACCGCGGCGCATACGCCGGCTGAGCCGCCGCCAACGACAACGACATCCGATGTGGCAACGACAGGCACATTTTCACTTGAAGTTTTCATTGTGTCTCCTCCCGAAATGCCAATGTAGAGGCTTCTAAACTATTCTACAATGGCAAAAAATGCATAGTATCTATGACTAAACAGACTAAAATGGATCTCCGGCTTCAGGAGCTCATGGTATTTGATGCCATCCTCTCGAACGGCAGTATCACCGCGGCGGCGGCGGCGTTGGGCATCACCCAGTCCGGCGTCAGCAAGCAGCTGAAGAGTCTCCGCCGCTATTTCGGCGACGAGCTATTCGTGCGCAGCGGTCGCGGCATGGCCGCGACCAACAAGGCGCTGTCGATTGCACCGCAGATCTCGACGCTGATCAGCTCGTTCGAGGCATTGAAAGGCGAGATCGAATTCAACCCCGAGGAAATCCAGCGGGACTTCGTTATCTCGACGACCGATGAGATTCAGCACATCCTGTTGCCAAGGCTCATTTCGCGAATCGGCGACGAGTCGCCGCAATCGCGCATTATCTTCAAGGTGCTCGAGCGTGACTACGCGGCCAGGCAGCTCGAGTCAGGGAGCGTCGACCTGGCCATCACGCTGAACTGGCACGTGCCGGAACATCTAAAACAGCGGCGTCTGTTCAGTGACGATTTCGTGGTTATTTATCGCAGGGGCCACCCGCTGCAGGGCAGGAAGCTCACGCTTAAGCGGTACCTTGCCGCCTCGCACATGATGGTCTCGCCACTCGGCAACGTTTTCGGTCCGATCGATGAGATCCTGGCCTCATACGGCCACCGGCGATTCGTCAGCCTGGCAACGCCCTACTTCATGCAGGTTGCCGATGCCCTGACGAATTCAGACCTGGTGCTGACGCTGCAGCGGCGCGCTTGCGAAGAGCTGATAAAGGCCCATCCCCTGACCATCACCGAGTTGCCGCTGAAAGTTCGGCCCGCCGACTACTTCCTGTTCTGGCATAAACGCTATGACAAGGACTCAACCAACCAGTGGCTGCGGCAGGTCTGCTACGAAATACTGCACGCGTAACGCGCCATCCTTACAGGTGCGTGTGAAAGAATTCCACGGTCGTATGGACGACCTCGGCGGCAATCTCGGGCCTGTCCGTATAAAAGCCCAGTCCGTGCTCGGCGCCGGCGACGACATGACCAATGACCTCACTGCTGTTCTTTGCCGCTGCTATCGCCGCCTCGCTTACCTCCGGCAGAACGACGTCATCCCTGTCACCGTATATCACCAGCAATGGCCCTTCGAACCTCGCCAACGACTCGAGCGGGCTTGTCTCTTCAAGATCGGTAAACCAGCGATAGCCAAGCTGGAGTTTCGTGCCCCAACGCGTCGTGTACTCGGTTGCACCAGTTTCCTCGGCCTGCTTGCGCAGCGCATCGTAGTAACCGGCGCCGCCGAGCGACCTCATTTCCTTCCGCTCACGAGCCGCTCCGCCTTCGACCGCGGGGGCCCAGGTCGCCATTACCTTATAGCTTGGATCGATCTCGCTAAGCAGCGCCACCACCCGGCCACCCATGCTGTAGCCGAACAGGCCAACCCTGTCGTTGTCGACCGCAGGCTGGGATCCCACAAACTCACGGGAGGCCTGCAGATCGAGAAGCATATTGCTGAGATTGTTTTCGGTAAAAGACTCGCTGCTGTCTCCACAGCCGGGAAAGTCCATGCGTATCGAGGCAACGCCGTGGTGCGCGAGAGATTCCGCAACCCGGGTAAAGCCGCCGGCCTCCTCGCGGGATCCGCCGTGGCCGTGCGCCATTACCACCAGCGGAAATTTCTCGTCATCGGCACTGACCGGGGTTACGAATGTTGCCGGTACCGCCACGCCACGGGACTCTATGATGATATCGGTGGACTGAACCTCGTAACCGCCTGATGGCGGTTCGACACTACCGGAACACGCTGACATGAATGCGAAGGCGCATAAGAGAAAAGCCGACAGAGTCTTGCGCCACATACTCGTATATCCAAACGGTCACGGTTTATTATAGCCCCAGCGACGCGAGCGATCCCGTCCTGAAACACCCTGGCGGGAGCCAGGGATCAAACCGACAGTGCCACCTGGTGGACGGAGCCTGAAGATGCAATCGCCTTTTTACAAAGTTTTTACAGTCAGCTTGATCCTGTTGCTGCTGCCCGCCTTCGCGCCTGCGCAGGACGCCAGTGATGACATTGTAGTGACCCTGATCTTTACCAACGACATGGAAAGCGCTTACGAGCCGGTACCGGCGTGGTGGAGAGACGATATCGAACGCATTGGCGGCATCGCCGAGCTCACGACGCTCATCAAAAATATCCGCCGCGACGAACCCAACGTCTTCCTGTTCGATTCCGGCGACATTTTTACGGGTGCACTGTCGCGGCTGACCGACGGTGCGTTGATGTTCGAATTCATGATCACGATGGGCTACGACGCGATGGCCATTGGCAATCACGAGTTCGACTACGGCGAGGCGATCCTGGAGTGGCAGAAAAATCGCGCACCTTTTCCGGTACTGGGCTCGAACCTGACATACAAAGGTACGACTCACCCGTTCGCCCAGAGTCACACCATTATCGAGCGCGGCGGCATACGAATCGGCGTGATCGGCATCCTTGGTCAGGACGCCGCCAGCACCGCGGTTGCCCCCAAGCACATCGACGAGCTGGATGTGGCCAACCCGGCGCAGGCCGTACAGCGCTCGGTCGATGAGCTGCGTGAAGACGTGGACCTGATCGTTCTACTGACCCACCAGGGCCATACTGCACCGATGCAAACGGATGCCGAGGCTGACCCGCGGCTTGCGCGTGACATCGACAAGGACATCGCGCTCGCGGGCGCGGTCGAAGGCATCGACGTTTTGTTTGGCGGCCATGCCGATGCCGGGACCTGGGAGCCCGTGGTCAATCCCGATACCGGCACCCTGATCATGCAGACCTTCGGCCAGGCCACCTACCTTGGTTACCTGCAGCTGACGCTCGATGCGACTACGCGCGCGATCAAGGCCTATGACGGCAAGCTGCTGCCCGTAGACTCCGACAAGCTGCCGCCAGACCCCGTCATCGAGGGCAAGATGGCGGCCTACCGCGCCGCCTTCCCGGAAATCACGGAAGTCGTCGGCCGCACTGAAGCGAGGCTTAATCGTCGCTACTTCGACGAATCGGATCTCGGCAATCTGCTGGCTGATATATGCGTTGACATGACCGGCGCCGATATCGGCATGATGCACCCCGGCGGCATCCGCAAGGACTTTCCGAAAGGCGATATCGAGATTGCGGATGTTCTCGACAC
>JAACFB010000091.1 GCA_009937615.1 Gammaproteobacteria bacterium
AGCTCGTCGAACATGGCCATGATCTCGTCGCCGGTCCTGCTGTCGAGATTGCCGGTCGGCTCATCGGCCAGGATGATCGACGGGTTGAAAACCAGGGCGCGTGCGATCGCAACGCGCTGCCGCTGACCTCCCGACAGTTCGTTCGGCTTGTGCTGCATGCGATCCGCAAGCCCAACCTGCTCGATAGCCATCTCAGCCCGTTCGCGACGCTCCGCCTTCGGCATGCCGCCATAGACCAGCGGCAGCTCGACATTGTGAAAAATATCGGCCCGCGGAATCAGGTTGAAGGTCTGGAATACGAAACCGATAAGCCGGTTACGAATTTCCGCGAGTTCACCTTCGGACTTGGCCGCGACCATCTCGCCATCGAGCGAGTAGCTGCCGCTCGTCGGCACGTCGAGACAACCGATGATATTCATCAGCGTCGATTTTCCCGATCCGGACGGTCCCATTATTGCGACGTATTCGTTGCGCTGGATATTCAGTGAAACCCCGCTCAGGGCGTGGACCTTTTCCTCGCCCATCTCGTAGGTTTTGACGACATCCTTAAGCGACAGTATCGCGTTAACCTGTTCGTAGCTTTTCATTGCGTAAACTCCCCTCAGACGCTGTCTGTGCGGCCGTCCGTGTCATTGTTGATAGCCACCTGGGTGCCGTTTTTGAGGTCCGAGGAAATCGCGCGGTAGCTGCCGACAACAACCTTCTCGCCGTCCTCGATGCCCGACACGATTTCAATCATCTCGTTACTCTGTATCCCGGTTTCGACCTGTCTCGCAACAACGCTGCCGTCTGCCTCGACAGCAAAGACGATCTCCACAAAACCGTCGGCATCGGCAGTGAAGCGCTTCTCGGCATCGGCGACTTCCTCGCCTTCGCGTGTCAGCTGATCAATCGTGCGCACGGCGACGCTCTGAATAGGCACTCCGACGACATCGTCCTTGGTCCGGGTGCTGATGTCGGCGCTTGCGGTCATGCCCGGACGCAGGCGCGAGGTCTCACCCTTGATGGCGATCTTTACCTCGAACTCGGTTTTCTGATTGGTCGTTCCCTGGGCGTCGGTGTTGGCCGTGTTGGCAATTTCGTAAACGATGCCGGTCAGCTTTTCGCCGAACAGCGCATCCACTTCGACCTCGGCTTCCTGACCCAGCTCGACGTTGACGATATCGTTCTCATCGACATTAACCTGCGCTTCCATCTCGTTCAGATCGGCAACGACCAGGATAACGTCTTCCTGGAACTGCGAGCCGATGGCGATCTCGCCCTGCTCCTTGTTGAGATCAGAGATCGTGCCCGCCATCGGCGCATAAATAATCGTCTTTGAAAGGCTGTCGTTCGCCTGCTTGAGCGCAGCTCGCGCCTGTTCGACCTGGTCGAGGGCAGACTCGTAGCGAGCTATTTCGACCTGGTAGGCCGCACTGTTTGCATCGAGTACGGATTGCGATTCGAGTTTTCGCGCAACGATGTCGCTCGCACGATCGTAGTCCTTCTCGGCCTTGAGCATGTTCTGCTGCACGAGCTTCGCATTCGCCTGTGCCGAGCGGACGTTCGCCTCTGCGCTTTCGACCGCCGCTTCGTAGCGTTCGCGGTCGAGCTCGACGAGCAGTTGGCCTTCTTCGACCCACTGACCTTCCTCGACGTGAAGGCTGACGATCTTGGCGCTCACGTCTGCACTGATACGAACCTGTGTTTTCGGCTGAATACGGCCCGTGGCGTTGACTTTCTGGATAATCGTTTCGCGGCCGACGGTTGCTGTCTGTACTTCGAGCAGCTCCTTGTCGCCATTCGAGAACATAACCGCGCCGGCAGCTGCGACGACCAGTACTCCGCTCGCCATCCATAAGAACTTTGTTTTCATGTCCTGCCCCAATTAGTTGTGTCGTTCATAGCCAGTTTCACCCTACTAGTGAACTAGTGTTGTAGTTGACTATAACACTTGAAGTATCATTTGCAAGCTTTTTTCTTAAACCTTCCGGAAACCGGCGCTCAACGCGCCTGCCCACCGGGTAGGTTTAGTTAAACACGCTAATAATCAGGTACTTGTGGAGATTCTCCCGCCCCAATGCTCTGTCGCGGGACAACCCTCGAGGATAGGGGACACAAGATAAGGGAAGGGTTGCGCCCCGATTCAGGCGTCATCGAGCCTGGCCACGCTGGCTCAGGCCCGTCGGCGGGCGACGCGGCCTCAGATGGGCAAAACGGTTGTGTGCTTGATGTCGGACAGAACGATGCTCGAATTGACCTCCTGGATACCGGGCAGCTGCGACAGCTTTTCGAAGAAGAACTGTTCGTAGGCCTTGATGTCCTCGGTCACGATGCGCAGCAGGAAATCGACGTTGCCAAGCAGCACGTAGCAGTCGAGCACTTCTGGATACTTGCTGACCGCTTCCGAGAATTCGGCCAAATTGCTGCGCCCGTGCGAGGTGAGCTTCACATGCGCGAACACCATCGTGTTGAGGCCGACTTTCTGGCGATCCAGCTTGACCGGCTGTTCCTTGATCACACCTTCTTCACGTAGACTCTGGATGCGACGCCAAACGGCTGACTGAGACAGCCCGATGCGTTCACCGATTTCCGAGGCGTTGACACCCGGCTCCGTCTGCAACAGCTCCAGGATGCGGCGATCGGTATGATCGAGTTGAATGGACTGCATAATTTATATCAAAATATTAAAAATTCGGCATAATTTATGCTTGTTTAGCGGCTATAGCAAATCAAATAGCGATAATAATGCCGGTTTAGAGGGATATATTGTAGTGATAACTGATGCGCGCGGAGCTACCTCATGAGCGTATTCGATCATCCCGAATTCGATCAGCACGAATCCATCCATTACGTTCACGACGCCCACACGGGCCTGCACGCGATCGTGGCGATCCACTCCACTGCGCTCGGACCGGCGGCCGGTGGCTGCCGGCGCTGGCAGTACGTCAGTGACGCTGCCGCCCTGACCGACGCGCTGCGCCTGTCGCGCGGCATGACCTACAAGAACGCCGTGGCCGGCCTGCGATTTGGCGGGGGCAAGTCTGTGATCCTGGCCGATGCCAGCACGCCCAAATCCCCAGAGCTCTTCCGCGCTTTCGGCCGCGTCGTCGAGTCGCTCGGCGGGCGCTACATCACGGCCGAAGACGTCGGCTGCAGCGTCGATGACATGCGCTATGTTCACGAGGAGACCAATTTCGTTTCGGGCCTCCCCAAAAGCGGCGACAGCGCGGGCGGCGACCCGTCACCGATGACGGCGCTGGGCGTTTTTCTCGGCATCGAGTCCGCCGTCAGGTCCAGGCTCGGCGC
>JAACFB010000092.1 GCA_009937615.1 Gammaproteobacteria bacterium
GCGCCCATTTTTGGAATCGACAGGCCGCCCGTCGCGATGACCAACGACGGGGCCCTGAAGGTGCCCTGGTCGGTAATGACCGTGTAGCCCTCGTCGTCAGCAACCTCGGCGATGCTGCAATGCGTCACGATCCGCACGCCGCCGGCGGAGCATTCGGCCTCGAGCATCCAGAGGATGTCCTTTGATGAGCCGTCGCAGAAAAGCTGGCCCGCTGTTTTCTCGTGGTAAGCAATGCCGTGTTTCTCGACGAGCGCGATAAAGTCCTGCGATGTGTAGCGGCTCAGGGCTGAAATACAGAATTCTGGATTTGCAGAGATGAAACGTGACGGTTCACAGTGCAGGTTCGTAAAGTTGCAGCGACCACCACCCGACATCAGGATCTTCTTACCGATCTTGTTTGCGCCTTCCAGTACGATGACGTGCCGGCCGCGCTGTCCCGCGGTCAATGCACACATGAGGCCGGCGGCGCCACCGCCAAGAATGATCACATCGAATTTGCGCATCCTGCCAATATAGCGACAATTCGGTGTGCGAGGCAGCATGACTGCGTGCCAGCTGCTTCTGTGGCTGGCAAATGGCAACGGGGCGAAAGCAAATACGAAGGCAAACATTCACCCAGGGTTCAAGATGTGAAGACTGATTATCGATCGGTGCTGATTGTACTTACCGCCAGCGTCCTCTGCGGATGCAGCCCGTTGACGATGCTAAGTGCCGTGAGCCCGTCCGGGCATTACGATCGCATAGAAAATTTGCGTTACGGCAACGGGGAGAGGCAGAGCGTCGATATTTACCAGCCACGCGATGCGGTCCCCGGTGCGCCGCTCGTCGTGTACTTTTACGGTGGCGGATGGAACGATGGCAGCAAAGAGGAGTTCGAATTTGTCGCGAGTTCGCTGACCCGTGCCGGGCTTGTAGTCGCGATTCCTGATTACCGCCTGTTTCCGCACGTGACGTTTCCGGCGTTCGTCGAGGACGGTGCCGAAGCCGTTGCCTGGGCGATGGCCAATGCCGATCGATTCGGTGCGGATCCGAGCCGGCTGTACTTGATGGGACATTCTGCGGGCGCGCAGATCGCCGCGCTCATAGCGCTTGATCAACGCTATCTTGCTGCGGCGGGTGTTCCATCCCCGCAAATCGCCGGTCTGATCGGTCTATCGGGACCGTATGACTTCCTGCCGATCAACGAGGGCTACCTGCTCGATTTGTTTCCCGAAGAGACTCGGGAAGCGAGCCAGGCAATTAATTTTGCGTCCGCTGACGCGCCGCCGACGCTGCTCATCCACGGCGGCGACGACGATATCGTCGAGGAGGGCAACAGTCAGCGCCTGGCCGCCCGGCTGCGGTCGTTTGGCGTGACGGTGAGCCTGAAACGCTATGACGGCGTCGGCCATGGCCGGGTCGTCGTCGCGCTTGCGCCACCGCTGGACTTCATTGCTGCCACGCTGGACGACTGCATCGCTTTCATACAGCAACACTAGGATTCGGGACTAAAACATCTCGCGTCTGCCGCCCCGAAAATGGGCCAGTCTTCGTGTTACCGGCTGCTGTTTATGTGCTCTACATCACGCTAGGCTGATTCGCCAGCTATTAAACTTAGTCTTAATCAGGAAAGACTAAGCTTTTCATGTACCTATATAAACACTATCGATTATTTGTCGGCAGCTTCGTGCGCGCGGGGTGGTCAGCGCTGGTCGTTTCGCTGCTGGTGCAGCCGGTGTTCGCGCAGTTGGAGCCCTCGCGGAATGAGCTGCTGTTCGGCCTGGATGTCAACTACGTCGATGCTTCCGGGCACCCGTCCTGGGCCGAGGGCTCGGCGGGAAAACTGCTCTATGACAGCGACCACGACGGGCTGATGCTGAGCCGCAGTTATATCGATCTCCGTTCCCGAATTGCCGATACCTTGAACGCACACGTTGTCGCCGAGCTGTACAACGACGACATGGGTTCGACCGTCGACCTGACCGAGGCGTTCCTCGAGTGGCGACCGCTTACCGAAAGCGCCAATCGCTATCGTCTCAAGGTCGGCGCGTTTTATCCGCGCATTTCTCTCGAGAATTCAGGGCCCGGCTGGACCAGCCCGTACTCGATCAGCCCGTCCGCGATCAACACCTGGGTTGGGGAAGAACTGCGCTCGGTTGGCGCCGAGGCGTCGTTGTCCCGAAGGCCGGAGTTGCTGGGCGGTGCACACACGTTTTCGCTGCAGGCCGCTGTGTTCTATGGCAACGATCCTGCGGGCGGCCTGATCTCGTGGAAGGGCTGGTCGATACACGACCGTCAGTCCCGGTTCGGCGACAAGGTGCCGCTGCCGCCAGTGCCGTTGATTCAGCCCGGCAACTGGTTCGACGGCCAGGATCCGTTCATCACGCCGCTGCTCGAAATCGATGACCGCTCCGGCTACTACCTGAACGGCGAATGGCGTTTCGGCAAACGCTTGATGTTGCGTGCAATGCACTACAACAACCGTGCAGACCCGCAGGGCTATGAGAATCGTCAGTTCGGCTGGCTCACGAGTTTTGATCATGTCGGCCTGCAGGCGACGCTGCCCGGCGATATCGGTCTGCTGGCGCAATGGATGGATGGTTATACCGTCTGGGGCCGCTATACCAATGGCGTTTATTCCGTCGATGTCGAGTTTGAGAGCAACTACGTTTTGCTGACCAGGGCGTTTGCGCGGCATCGCTTGACCGCGCGATACGATCACTTCGAGATGTCGGAGAACGACCGGATCCCGATGGACGAGAACTCCGAGCATGGTCATGCCTGGACGCTGGCCTACCAGTTCGAGGCGTCGTCGCGCCTGCAGCTCGCTGCCGAGTGGCTCGAGATCTTTACGGATCGTCCCGCATGGGCCTACTTCGATCTTGCGCAACGCAAGACCGAACGCCAACTGCAGCTCAGTCTGCGGCTCAGGTTCGGCCTGCCGCGCTGAGGCGGTACGGCCGGTTCAGCTTTTTTTTTGTCTGCCGGGCATAAACGGTCCAGGTTTATTGCTGCCTGCCCCGAGGTTTTGCTGTACCCGTTGAAACCGTAGTTGCCCGGTTGCGCGCTGCTGTAACGTGAGTATCCTTCTCCAGGGGCGGCCCTGTTCGAG
>JAACFB010000093.1 GCA_009937615.1 Gammaproteobacteria bacterium
ACGCAGCAGTCGGATAAGCCGAAGCCTCTGACGATGGCTGACGGCCAGCCCCTGGAGCTCACCGACCGGCTCGGTACTCTACCGCTATTCCGGCGCGTCAACTGACTGCCGTGTTGAAATAGGTCGAGTCAAGCAGCAAAGTGCACAGGCTGGCGGCGCGAACCCCAGTTGCCGGGCCGTTCCTCGAAAACGCCGGCAACGTGACTTCCGCAGGCAAGGCACGTGGTGTCATCGTCGGCGGACCTTAGATTCCAGGTCGACAGCTCGTACCAGTCCCGCCCGATAAGAATCTCACCGCAGCCGGGGCAGTAAGTGCTCGATCCTTTGAGGTCGCGCACATTGCCCGTGTAAACGAAATGCAGCCCGTTGCGGATGGCAATGTCACGGGAGCGGGTCAACGTCTGTAGCGGCGTGGCCGGGGTATCCTTCATCTTCCAGTCGGGGTGGAATGCCGTGAGGTGCAGCGGTACGTCGGGGCCAAGATGCTCCATAATCCACTGCGTCATCGCGTCGATCTCACCCTCGGAATCGTTTTCTCCGGGTATCAACAGCGTGGTTAGTTCGAACCAAATCTCGGTTTCGTTTTTCAGGTACACGAGCGTGTCGAGCACAGGCTGCAGGTGGCCCCCGCAGACTTTCCAGTAGAAGCGATCCGAGAACGCTTTCAGGTCGATGTTCGCCGCATCCATCGGGCCGAAGAACTCTTCGCGTGCCTTTTCGGTGATATAACCTGCTGTCACGGCAACGTTTTTGATGTTTTGGTCGCGGCAGGCCTGTGCCACGTCGATCGCGTACTCGAGAAAGATGACGGGATCGTTATACGTGTAGGCGACACTGCGGCAGCTTAGTGCGACGGCGGCATCGGCGATCGCCGTTGGCGACGCACTGGCTTGCAGCCGGTCGAACTCGCGCGACTTTGAAATATCCCAGTTCTGGCAGAATTTGCAGGCAAGATTGCAGCCGGCCGTGCCGAAAGAGAGCACGGGCGTACCGGGCAGGAAGTGATTGAGCGGCTTCTTCTCGATCGGGTCTACGCAAAATCCGCTCGATCGGCCGTACGTGGTCAGAACAATCTCGCCGGCATTGCGGCCGCGAACGAAACACAAACCGCGTTGGCCCTGGCGCAGCTTGCAGAATCGAGGGCAAAGGTCGCACTGCAGCCGACCGTCATCGAGTTCATGCCAATAGCGCCCGGAAACGCCGGAGATTCCAGATACGTTTTCCATCATTGCTGGTCTGAATATTGGGGCAGAGGCCGGCGCAATCAATGTCCCGAACAACCTCGTATACCTACCTATTAGAATCAGGCTCCCGGAGGCCTACAATAGCGACAGCGCCGAATAGATTAACCAGACATGACCGTGATTCGCGAACCCGCCGTCGCCGGTCAGTTTTATCCGGGAAACGCCGCGGAACTGGACGCGACCGTGACGGCACTGCTGGCCGGGGCGCAGGATATGGATACGCCTGCACCCAAGGCCCTGATCGTGCCGCATGCAGGCTACCAGTATTCGGGGCCGATAGCGGCCAGCGCCTACTCGCGGCTGCGCCCGCACCGGCGCCGGTATCGGCGCGTCATCCTTGTCGGTCCCAGCCACCGCGTGCCCGTTCAGGGCCTGGCATTGAGCGGTGCCGACGTCTTTCGGACCCCGCTCGGCGATGTGCCAATCGATCGCCTGGCTGTCAGCAGCCTGACGCTGCCCGGCGTACAGGTCGTCGATGCGGCGCATCGGTTCGAGCACAGCCTCGAGGTGCATCTGCCGTTCCTGCAGGCGGTGCTGGAGAGGTTCTCCGTCGTACCGATTGTCGTGGGCGACGCAACTCCACAGCTCGTATCCGAAGTCATCGACACGCTGTGGGGTGGACCGGAGACCTTGATCGTCGTCAGTTCGGACCTCAGCCACTACCTGAACTACGAGGCCGCAATGAGGATAGACGAATTCACGCGGCACGCGGTCCAGAGCCTGGACGGCTCTCGGATTGGGCATGATATGGCCTGCGGTGCTACGGCGATTACTGGTCTGCTCATGACCGCGAAACGGCATGCGCTGAAGGTCACCACCCTCGACCTCAGGAATTCGGGTGATACGGCCGGCGGCAGGTCCGCGGTGGTCGGCTATGGCTCATGGATGTTCGCGTAAATGAAAAAGTTGACCTGCTTGTTATTACTGGCGTCATTCGCCGCTCATGCCGATGACGCGGACTATGCCGCCGCCCGTGCCGCGATGGTCGCGGAAGTTCAGCTTTACGCGAGGATGACGGGCGACATCGAATTCAGTGAGCCGGTACTTGCCGCGATGCAAGCGGTGCAACGCCATTCCCTCGTGCCTGCGTCGCAAATGCCGTTCGCCTACGAGAATCGCCCGTTGCCCATCGGGCACGGCCAGACGATTTCGCAACCGTATATCGTCGCACTGATGACGGAACTCGCATCTCCCGATGATGACGATGTAATTCTCGAAGTTGGAACTGGGTCCGGGTATCAGGCGGCGATTCTTGGGGAACTCGTCGAACACGTCTACACGATCGAGATCATCGAAGCACTGGCCGAGCGGGCAACCGAAAAACTCGCCGGCCTCGGTTATGACAACGTTACGACGAAACTCGGCGACGGCTACTACGGCTGGGAAGCGCACGCGCCGTATGACGCGATTGTCGTGACCGCAGCCGCAAGTCATGTTCCCCCGCCATTGATTGAGCAACTCAAGCCCGGTGGCCGCATGATCATACCCGTGGGCGGCCGTTTCATGACGCAGCTGCTGCTACTGCTTGAGAAGACGGAGCGGGGCGAGATCATCAGTCGCCAGATCGCCGCCGTCCGCTTCGTGCCGTTAACCGGCGAACACTAGACGCTCTGTCCGTGCGCCGCCTGCTCTTCGCAACGCTGCTAGTTTCCGCAGGAGCAATCGGCTACGAGCTTTTGCTGATGCGCGTGCTGTCTATCGTCCAGTGGCACCACTTCG
>JAACFB010000011.1 GCA_009937615.1 Gammaproteobacteria bacterium
TGAGCGGTGCGGCCGTTGCGAAAGAGGCCGGCTGCATGATTGTGCCGGTCGCCCATAATGCCGGGGACTTCTGGCCGCGGCGCGGGCTCCATAAGCACCCGGGTACGATCCGTTTTTGCATCGGACCGCCGATCGACCCGGCCGGCCGTTCGCCCAAAGAGTCGAATGTCCTGGCCCAGGAATGGATCGAGACCAAGATGCGCGAGATCAGCGCGCTGTACCCGGATCCGGACTCACAATAGCGCCGGCCCGAGGGCCCGCTTACGGGGCCCAGTCAATTTCGATCATGACCTCGTTACGGCGCAAGAACCATGGTGTGAACGGGCTGTTATAGCGCGCCAGCTCCGGGGCGCCGATCGTTCTCACTGCCGCTGCCTGCAGCGCATCGATCAGCGCGGTCTCGTTCTTCCGGTAGTTTTTCTCGCTCCAGCTGCCCGAGTAGCGCCGCACCGCCATGACCCGCGAGGGCCTTACGGTCAGGCGGATACGCGGGTCCAGCGGCTTGGGCAGCGTCTCGAGGGTGTACTGGCGCTCCATGACAAACGCATACGTATAGGCGTTTCCGTCCCCGGCCGGCCGGGATTCGACCGGCGCGGTCATGTTCATGCGCACCCCGCTTTCAGACGGCCGTGACTCTACGGGCGCGGTCATGCTCATTTTCTCGCCGGGCTCGTTTTTGCCGAAGATATAGCCTGCCAGCACCCGGAACGCATCGTTGCCGGCATCGTCCATGGTGTCGGCTGCGACGTCGACCTCGGCCACGATATAGTCGGCATAACGTCGCACCTCATAGTCTTCCGTCGTCTGCAGCAGCTCGAATTCGGGTTCCTCTAAAGCCATCGCAAATCCAGTCGTCAGCGCATACATCAACGCCGTGTAGCTTATGAATGTTCTGACCCGCTCAAGCCCCGTCGGCCGCCATCGCCTAGTATTCAATCCGTTTCCCATCCCATGCAAAGATACCACCGCTATCTGTCCCATTCAGGTTGTCGACGACCCGCAGCAGACATTCTCCAGCAAAGTCAGGCGTAAACAGCTTTTGCTCGGCCACGTTGCGCTGGAACGGCCGAGAAAGGTTCGTGTCCACGGTGCCCGGGTGAAGGCCCACCACGACGGACTCGGGCCGCGTGCGTGACTGTTCGATCGCCAGCGTCTTGAGCAACATGTTAAGCGCCGCTTTCGACGCCCTGTACGACATCCATCCTCCGAGCCGGTTATCGCCGATGCTGCCTACGCGAGCGGACAGCGCGGCAAAGACCGTCTTGCGGCCGCGAGCCATCTTGGGCAAAAAGTGCTTGGCAACCAGCGCGGGACCAATCGTGTTGACAGTAAACGATTCGCGCATGACGTCGCCGTCGAGTTCGGACATGCGCTTTTCCGGACGTACTCGCTTGCCCGCGTGGAGGATACCGGTCGCCACAATGACAAGGTCGACTTCGGCGTCCGCCGAGCAGCGCATCGATGCCTCGGCGATGGCCTGCTCGCACGTAATGTCTAAATAGCCGCGCACTACCTTCGACGAATCGGTGTCGACTTCGGTGCGGGCGAGCGCGTGTACAGAAGCGACACGCTCATCGTTTGAGAGGTGCCTGGTCAACGCCGCACCGATTCCGCCGCTCGCACCGACAATCACGGCGTTGGTATTCGCTGAAAACGAAGGGATGAGTGACATCGTTTGGTTGCCGACGCGCTTCAGCGGCCGGCGCGCAGGTAGCCCAGGTTTTCCACAGAAAACATGCGGGGCGCCCGGTCAATGAGCGATTGCAAGGTGGCCGGGTCGGCCGTGTTGCCTTCGGCAAGCATCGTCAGTTGATCCCTTGTGACGGGGAACAATGGAAGCCAATCGAGCAACGTCGCTGCAAACATCATGACCGCGATCGGCATCGGCAGGATCAGCTTGTTTTTGCCGGTCGCAAACGCGATGCGCTTGATCATCTCGGTCCATGACAGCACCTCCGGACCGCCGAGCCGGTATGTCATCCCCGCAGTCGACTCGTGCTCGAGCGCAAACAGGAACGCATCGGCGACGTCAGCGACGTGCACGGGAGACATCAGCACCTGCCCGGTTCCGGGCCGCCATCCGGTGTAAAAAGAGACGGCCGGTAACGGCGGGCGAACCATGTCCCGGTATAGCTGGGTTGCGAACTCCATCGTGCCGCGCGGATCACCAAAGATAACGGACGGGCGAAAAATCGTGTAGTCGAGGCCGCTGCCCCGCACCGCCTCTTCGGCTCGAAACTTCGTCTCCTGGTAGCGGGTTCCCGGCCGCCTGACACCGTTCGCACTCATGAGCAGGAATCGCCTGACGTGCACGCTCTTGGTGGCCTTAAGCGTTCGGACAACACCCTCGTACTGGGTATTTTCGAACGTAACGCCCGCTGCTCGCTGCTCACGGAGAATACCGACGTTGTAGATGACGGCATCGCAGCCGTCCAATGCGGACGCGATCTGCTCCGCAGATGCGAGGTCGCCCTCAGTAACGCGGCAGCGAGCAGCCTGCTTCACTTTATCGGCGCTACCCGGCCGCACGAGTAACGACGGTTCATGGCCCCGCTCTGTCAGCGCATCGACAAGGTAACTGCCGACAAAACCGGTACCGCCAATGATTGCTACGCGCATGCGGGTATCATCAGTCAAAAAGGGCTTCCGGTGGAAGCCCCTGACTCGCGGTTGTTACAGCTTGTTACCAGATCTTTACGCGCTCCTCGGGCGGCAGGTAAAGCGCATCGCCCTCTTGCACATCGAACGCCTCGTAAAATTCAGGCACATTGCGGACCACGCCGTTGGTTCGGTAAATGCTCGGCGAGTGCGGATCACTTTGGATCACCCGGCGCAGGGCCTCGTCACGATACTTTTGTCGCCATAGCTGGCCGTAACCGAGAAATACGCGCTGCATACCCGTAAAGCCGTCTATCACCGGCGCTTCATCGCCGTTGAGCGACAGTTTGTAAGCCAGCAGTCCGATGCTTAGTCCACCGAGGTCGCCAATATTTTCGCCCTGGGTGAATTCACCGTTGACGGCAAGGTCGTCGAACGGTCTGTAGCTGTCGTACTGCGCCACGAGCCGGTCCGTGCGTCTTTCAAACTCGTCGCGGTCTTGATCGGTCCACCAGTTTCTTAGTGCCCCTTCACCGTCGAACGCGCTCCCCTGATCATCAAATCCGTGGCCGATCTCATGGCCGATCCCGGCGCCTATCGCGCCATAATTGACAGCCTCGTCGGCCTCGAGATTAAAAAACGGCGGCTGCAGAATAGCGGCCGGAAAAACGATCTCGTTCCGCGAAGGACTGTAGCCAGCATTCACGGTCTGTGGTGTTATGAACCAATCGCTGCGATCGACCGGGCTGTCATGGCGGTCGATATCTCGTTTGTGCTCAGCGAGAGCGGCCCGTTGAAGGTTTCCCAGAAGGTCGTCAGCAGTTATCTCCAGTGCCGAGTAGTCCCTCCACTTGTCCGGGTATCCGACCTTGGGCACGAATTTCGATAGCTTCTGGAGCGCTTCCGCTTTCGTGGCGTCTCCCATCCAGTCCAGCTCGGTAATGCTCTGTTCGTAAGCGGTTAAGAGGTTTCCAACAAGCACAAGCATTCGCTCCTTGGCCTCTGGTGGGAAATGCCTGGCGACATAGGCCTTGCCCACGACTTCGCCGAGCGCGCCGTTAACGATGTTGACGCCGCGACGCCACATCGGTTGCTGCTCCTCTCTTCCGGTCAGTGTCTTGCCATAAAACTCGAAATTCTGAGCGTCGAGCTCCTCATTCAGCAATGCCGCAGCCGAGTTCAGCGCAACCCAGCTCAGGTAGGTTTTCCAGGTATCAATGTCTGTCGAGACAATGATCTCGTCCAACGCTTTCAGGTAATCCGGCATATACAGGATCAAGCTGTCAATCCCCGGGACTCCGTATTCTTCCAGGTAAAGGTTCCAGTTGAACCGTGGCATGATCTCGCCCAGCTGCGCGCGCTCGAATGACTTGTAGTTTTCGGCGCGCTGGCGCGCCTGCTCCTTTTTCATGTTGTGTTCGGCCAACCGCGTCTCGAGCGCCATAATTGTTTCAGCGGCAGCGGCACCGTCCCGCATTCCGGCGAGCTCGAACATCTTCTCGATGTGTTTGACGTACTTCTCACGCTGCCCAATCGTCGTGTCGTCAGTATTGAAGTAATACTCGCGGTCCGGCAGGCCCAGCCCGCCCTGCGTCACGACCATCGAATACCGCGTCGGGTCGTTCCAGTCTTCAAGCTGTCTGATATCCATCGGGACGCTGGCGCCGTATCGACCTGCTCGGGCAAAGTACCGTGCCAGGTCATCGTAATCCTCGACCGCCGAAATAACCTGCAGCTCGGGCCGCAATGGCTCCAGTCCGTTTCTATTGCGCGTTTTCATGTCCATGAAAGAACGGTAGAGATCGCCGACCTTTTGATCGTCGGTGCCCATGGCGAAGTCGCCGCTCGCCGACGCCTCAATGATTGCCCTGACATCCTCCTCGGTCTTGTCCTGGATGATGCGAAAGGTCCCGTAGGCTATTTGGTCAGGTGGAATTTCTGTATTGGCGATCCACGCACCATTTACATAGGAGAAAAAGTCATCACCGGGATTGACGTTCATGTCCATGTGCTCGAGGGCAATTCCTGAGCGCAGCGGCGCCGCCTCCTCAATTGTCGCGGCGGTACTCGACACGATGGGCCCCTCCTGACTGCAGGCGGCCAGGCCGACGACGGCCAGAGCTAATGCGATGCGTGATTGTCGCTTCACGGTATCCTCTTGGTTTTTTTGCGGGGTACTCGGTAGACCGGCAGCGCCGGAATTAGTTTCGGCTGCCCGGCCCCTCGCCGATCTGCAGCAGCTCGGCGACTTCAGCTTCTGTCAGCGCATAGATCCTGTCGATCCTGCAGCCGCGAAGCGTGTCGAAACGCGCGTTGATGATATTCGGGCTATGGCGAACGTCCGCGACAACATTGGTGTTGTCATCGAGCTCATGGCAGTTGCGAGCAAACACGAACAGGAAACTTTCTCGGCGCGTATTGTAGATAATGAACTTGCCGGTAATCTTGTCCCAGCCGGCAGAGTCGCGGACGCGGATCTGGTTGAGTTCGGCAAGGCCCCTGACCTCGATGAAGTCGCGCACCGCCTGCTCTTCCTCATTGACCTCGCGCGATTCCTGTCCCGCGCAGGCGGCGAGGCCAATCACCGCCATGCATAATGCTATCGCTCGCACCGCTTTGCTCCTGTTGTGCCTGAGTTCTGAACTCTGTCTATTTGACCCGGCTGGGCGCCAGAGGTGCCATCGCGGTGTACAACGACGCCATGCCTCGAACAGGGTCAGCTAGACGTCGAGGTTCTCGACGGTCAATGCATTCTTCTCGATGAATTCCCGGCGTGGCTCGACCTGGTCGCCCATCAGTGTCGTGAAGATGTCGTCTGCCTTGACGGCATCCTCGATTTTAACCTGCAGCAGCCGCCGTGTTTCCGGGTTTACTGTCGTGTCCCAAAGCTGGTCCGGATTCATTTCTCCAAGGCCCTTGTAGCGCTGGATCGACTGGCCCTTGCGGGCCTCGTTCATGAGCCAGGCAACCGCATCAGAAAACGCGCTAACGCTCGCGGACCGCTCGCCGCGCTGCACGTAAGCGCCCTCGCCCAGCAGCTCGTTCAGCTTGCCAGCCAGCGCCATGATGTGCCCATACTCATTGGTTTCGAAAAACTCCCGCGGCAGGTACCGCGTTGAACCTACGCCGTGCTGCACTTTCGTAATCGCGATACGAACACCCTCGCCGTCTTCGTCGCCGCGATCCAGTTGAGCCGAGTAGCTGCCGCCGTTGCCGTTCTGCGCGCGGTCGCCACTGCCTTTGGGCAGCGCCGCTGAAAAACGCTCTGTCCAGGCCTCAAGCTCGTCGAGATTGCCGGCGGCCATCTGCGTCACGTCGGGCAGCGTGCTGATCGCCCGCAAGACGGCTTCATCGTAGCGGCCGGCAAGGCGCGAGATGATGTTCTCTACGGCGATGTGTTCCTTTGCCAGCGTCTCGAGCGCTACACCCGACAAGGCCGGTGCATCGGCCGTCACGTGCAATGCTGCACTGTTGAGTGCGGAGTTCAGCAGGTAGGTGTCCAGCTCGATATCGTCCTTGACGTACACCTCCTGTTTGCCTTTCTTGATCTTGTAGAGCGGCGGTTGTGCGATATACACGTGGCCGCGCTCGATCAGTTCCGGCATCTGCCGGTAAAAAAACGTCAGCAGCAATGTTCGAATATGCGAGCCGTCCACATCTGCGTCGGTCATGATGATGATGCGGTGGTAACGGAGCTTATCGGGATCAAAATCATCCCGGCCGATGCCGCAGCCCAGCGCCGTGATCAGGGTGCCGACCTCGACCGATGCCAGCATCTTGTCGAATCGGGCCTTCTCGACGTTCAAGATCTTGCCCTTGAGCGGCAGGATCGCCTGGGTCCGGCGGTCCCGCCCCTGTTTTGCCGAGCCCCCGGCCGAGTCACCCTCGACCAAAAACAGCTCTGAAAGCGCCGGGTCTTTTTCCTGGCAGTCCGCGAGCTTGCCCGGGAGGCCGGCGATATCGAGCGCGCCCTTGCGGCGCGTCATCTCCCGCGCTTTGCGTGCCGCCTCCCTGGCCCTGGCCGCATCGATGATTTTGGCGACGATCCCCTTGGCTTCCTGCGGGTGCTCCAACAGGAACTCTTCGAGCCGGCCGGCCATTATTTGCTCAACGATGCCTTTAATTTCAGATGAAACTAATTTATCCTTGGTTTGGGATGAGAACTTCGGATCGGGCACCTTGACCGACAGCACGGCGGTCAGCCCCTCCCGGGCATCATCCCCGGATGGCGCAAACTTGTCTTTCTTGCTGCCGAGCTCACGCTCGATGTAGGTATTCAGCGTCCGCGTCAGTGCGCTGCGGAAACCGGCCAGGTGGGTTCCTCCGTCACGCTGCGGGATGTTGTTCGTATAGCAGAACATGTTTTCCTGGTAGCCGTCATTCCACTGCAACGCGGCCTCGACACCAACACCGTCCTTTTCGGACGAGAAGTGGAATACCGTGGCGTGAATCGGCGCCTTGTTGCGGTTGAGGTGCTGGACGAAGGCGCGGATGCCGCCCTCATATTCAAACGTGTCCTCGCGTTCAGCCCGCTCGTCAATCAGGTGGATCTTGACGCCCGAATTGAGGAAAGACAGCTCCCTGAGGCGCTTGGCCAGTATGTCGTAATGAAACTCTATGTTCGTGAAGGTTTTCGCGCTGGGCTTGAAGCGAATTGTCGTGCCCTTGCGCTCGGTCGATCCGATCGGGGCCAGCGGCGCCTTCGGCTCACCGTGCTCATACTCCTGCTGGTACGTCTGTCCCTCACGATGAATGGTGAGCAGCAACTGCTCGGACAGCGCGTTAACGACAGACACGCCGACGCCGTGAAGACCGCCTGAAACCTTGTAACTATTATCGTCGAACTTGCCGCCGGCATGCAGCACCGTCATGATCACCTCTGCCGCCGAGCGCCCCTCCTCCGGGTGCATGTCCACGGGAATGCCGCGACCGTCATCGCTGATCGTCACCGATTCGTCGGCGTGAATCGTCACGGTAATCGCGCTGCAGTGCCCGGCCAGCGCCTCATCGATCGAGTTATCAACGACCTCGAATACCAGGTGATGAAGGCCGGTGCCATCGTCGGTATCGCCGATGTACATGCCCGGCCGTTTGCGAACGGCGTCCAGGCCCTTTAAGACCTTGATATTACTGGAAGTATACTCTGATTCGTCGGTCATTCCGTGTCCTCGGGATATAACCGGCCTATTGTATCAGAGGTGGACTCTCAAAGTACCCTCAAAGCCTTATTTTTTAAGGTATTTTGCTTGCCGCACAGGTCCAGGCGGCGCCTCATTCGATTCGTGCCACGGCGCCGTGTTCCACGTGGAACACGGCGGGTGTTTCCGGGAATAGCCGGGGCTCAGGCTGCAGGCTCGTCGCCACGACCTGGCAGCCCAAGTTCACTACCCTCGCCATCAGCTGCCGCAGCGAGTCGCCGTCGAGCTCGGCCGCCGGGTCGTCCAGCAATAGCAGCAGCGGGCGCTCGAGCGCCGTTAGCGCGGTTTCAGTGGCCCCGAGTATCATCGCGCACGCAAGGAGCTTTTGCTGCCCTCGCGATACGAGCTTGCGCGCGCGGCGCTCGTCATACACAAGCTTCAGGTCGGCTCGATGTGGCCCATATTGCGTGCTGCCGAGCTGGAGATCGCGATCGACGCCCCGCTCCAGCAATGTGAGCAAGCCCTTTTCCTGTGGCCACCCCGCCTGGTATTCGAACCCGACCGGCCCTCCGAGCAACTCGCTCCCCACCTCCTCCAGCGCCGGGATTGCCGCCGTCAGCGCTTGCCGCCGACCCGCATCGATTTTCTCGGCCAGCGTCACGAACTCGGCGTTCCAGCTCTGGATGAGCCGCGGTCCGGATGCGCTGCGCAGCGCCGCATTCCGCTGCTTTAACGCGCGGCGGAAGTGTCGCCATGCATCAAGGTATCCGTGTTCCACGTGGAACGCGATCCAGTCGAGGTACCGCCGCCGCTCGTCCGGCGCGCCTGCGACCAGGTTGTGTACATCCGGGTCGATGACCTGCAGCGGCAGCATCGTTGCGAGGGCGGCCGCCCCGCCGCCCGTGGCGCCATCTATCTTGACCTCGAGCCCCTCGGCGCTATTCCGCACACCGACCCGCGAGGTGCGCTCGCCAGCCCTGACCTGCCCGAATAGCACAAACTCTGATTCACCGTGGCGGACCAGCTCGGACGGCGCCGCCCCGCGGAAAGACTTTCCCCGGCCGAGGTAGCCGAGGGCCTCGAGGATGCTGGTTTTACCGGATGCGTTGGCGCCGAAAATTACGTTGTAGTCGGTCGCCAGCCCGACCTCGACATCCCTGAGACAACGAAAGTTCTGCGCCCTGAACGTCTGGACAGTCACGCGGCCGCCACACGACCGCCCCTAAAGGCGCATGGGCATCACAACGAATTTGCCGTCGTTGTTGCCCGGCTGCCGGATCAGGCAGCTCGAGTTGCTGTCTTGCACGGACAACATGACCTCCTCGCCATCGATGGCCCCCAGCGCATCGAGTAAGTAATTGACGTTAAAGCCAATTTCGATGTCTTCCCCGCTGTAGCTGACCTCGAGTTCCTCCTCGGCCTCTTCTTGCTCCGGGTTGTGCGCCTGAATAACAACCCCGCTATCCCGGATGATCAGGCGGATTCCGCGATATTTTTCGTTTGACAGGATTGCGGTTCGCTGTAGCGCCCCCCTGAGGCTCGCCTTGTCCGCTGTCAGCTGGTTCGCGGACTCCTTTGGAATAACGCGATCATATTCGGGAAACCGGCCATCGATAAGCTTCGAAGTAAACCGAATCCCATCCAGCTGTATGCGGACGTGGTTGGCACCCAGCTCCAGGTCGAGGGCCCCCTCCCCATCCATGAGTCGCTGCAGTTCCAGCACGCCCTTTCTCGGCACAATGACCTGCTGCTCATCGAGGGAGGCGCCGTCGATGACCGCCTCGCACAGAGCCAGCCTGTGACCATCGGTCGCCACGGCCCGCAGGTGCTGCCCGCCGGTCTCAAGCAACATGCCGTTCAGGTAATACCGAACATCCTGTTGCGCCATCGAAAAGTGCGTCTTCTCGATCAGTCGCAACAGCACCGCCCGGTCAACGGTTATCGTTTGTCCCGCCTTGATGTCCTCCACGGTCGGGAACTCTGCCGCCGGCAGGGTCGCCAGGCTGAACTTGCTTCTCCCGGACCGAACGACGAGCTTTTCGCCCGACACGCTGATATCGACATCTGAGCCGTCCGGCAGCGCCCGACAGATATCCAGGAGCTTTCGTCCGGATACCGTTATTTCACCGCCAGCCTCGACTGCCACCTCCGCTTCGGCCACGAGCTCGACTTCCAGGTCGGTCGCTGTAACGGCGAGCTGGCCGTTTCGCGCTACAAGCAGAACATTCGATAGTATTGGCATCGTCTGCCGTCGTTCGACAACCCCGATTACAGCTTGTAATGGCTTCAATAGGGTATCGCGAGCAGCTCGTAAATTCATGGGTTCCACCTGTTAATAAATATTGGAGATTATTAATTTATTATTATTATTAGCCAAAGCAGGTCCTGTGGATAAAATAAATAATAACATTAAAATCAATAACTTATAATCAAAAACATCAAACCAAACCCGGTGCATCAAAGGCCATCGAGCTGTGTACAGCCTGTGGATAACATTCGTCGGTACTCTTATGCACGGGTTATCCACATTATCCTGTCAGTGTTCTCAACAGGTTCAAATAATCATCGTCTATTCGCTTGTCTGACTCACGTAGCGCGGCTATCCGGCGGCAGCCGTGCAGCACCGTCGTATGATCTCTGCCGCCGAAAGCATCGCCTATTTCCGGCAGGCTGTGATTCGTTAACTCCTTCGCAAGCGCCATGGCAAACTGCCTGGGCCGGGCGACAGACCGGCTGCGGCGTTTCGATAGCAGGTCAGCAACGCGAATCTTAAAGTACTCCGCTACGGTCTTCTGAATATTTTCGATCGACACGAGCCGGGCCTGCAAAGCGAGCAGATCCCTCAGCGCTTCTTTAGCGAAATCGAGGTTTATCGGTCTCTCGGTGAACCGGGAGTTGGCAATTACCCGGCGGAGCGCTCCTTCGAGTTCGCGAACGTTTGATCGAATGCGCTTGGCGATAAAAAATGCGACCTCTTCGGGCAGCTCCACGCCCTCGATAAGCGCCTTGCTCATTAAGATGGCTACGGACGTTTCGAGCTCCGGGGGCTCTATGGCAACGGTCAAGCCCCAGCCGAACCGGGATTTAAGGCGCTCCTCTAGTCCCACAACCTCTTTCGGGTACCGGTCACAGGTCAGCACGATTTGCCGCTGTCCCTCGAGCAGAGCGTTAAACGTGTGAAAAAACTCTTCCTGCGATCGCTCCTTGCCCGCAAAAAACTGGATGTCGTCGATCAGCAGCGCGTCGAGCGATCGGTATGAGCGCTTGAATTCGGAGATCCGGTTGTGCTGGAGACCGCGAACCATGTCGCCGACAAACCGCTCAGAGTGCACATACGCAACCCTGGCCGCCGGGTCGCGCTGCAACATTGAGTTACCGATGGCCTGCATCAGGTGGGTCTTGCCAAGACCAACGCCGCCGTATATGAACAAGGGATTGTAGGACGTTCCCGGATTTTCGCCGACCTGACAGGCCGCGGCTTTGGCCAGCTGATTGCTCTTGCCCTCGACGAAGTCGTTAAACGTGAATGCAGGGCTCAGGCGCGACTCCAGGGTTGCAGCTGCAGGCCGCGCGGCCTGGACCTTGCGCTCCGGCGCCGCCGGCCTTGCTCCCGGCGCCGGTCCCCTCGAACCCACTTCGACAACAACCTCCGGATGGGTATCACTGTCCGCAACAATCTGCAGGATGCGCTCGATGTAGTGTTTTTGCAGCCAGTCGACAACGAAACGATTCGGCGCGAGCAGGCGCAGGACCTTGTCGTCCTCGATGGCCTGCAGCGGGCGGATCCAGGTGTTGAACTGCTGCTCGGGAAGCTCCGCCTGAAGGTCACGGATGCAACGATTCCAGAGCGTCAAGTCGGCTGGCAAAAGAGTCCCCAAAAAGAGCGTTAAGAGTTGGTTGTGCGAAACGAGACCGGCCAGTCTATACCGTCTGCAGGAGCGCCGCCAGATGACGGCGGTCTTGAGATTGATACGGACGGCGATGGCGGGCAGGGCGGCTCTATTGACACAAATCGGCCACCTGCGTACCCTTGCCGCCCTTCCAAGAAGGCGGTCGACAACGACCGAGACACACCAGGTACCGGGCAATGAAACGTACGTATCAGCCAAGCAAACTCAAGCGCGCACGCACCCATGGGTTCCGCGCCCGCATGGCCACGAAGGCAGGCCGCCTCATCCTCAAGCGCAGGCGCGCCAAGGGCCGCGCCAAGCTCTCGCCCTAATTCGGGCCAGGCCCCGAAAGGCGCTCGTCACGGCCGCAGATACTCAATCATCGCTGGGGGGTAGTTCGCCGTACCGGTTTCGAAAGGACAAGCGCTTACTAAATGCTGCGGCATTCAACCGTGTTTTCAAGCGGGCCACGGCAAGTCGCGACAAGTGGTTCACGATCCTTAGCGCAGACAACGACATGGATGCAGCGAGACTGGGCCTGGCGATATCAAAAAAACACTGTCGTCAGGCCACGGGCAGAAACAGAATCAAGCGAATCGTCAGGGAGTCTTTCCGGCAACACCAGGGAGCGCTCAGCGGACTCGACATCGTCGTTCTCAATCAACCAGCCGCAAGAACCGGGAGCAATCGGCAACTATTTGATAGCCTAAGGTCTCACTGGCAGCGATGCGAGCGGGCAAAGCAAGAGCGCGGCAAGCAGGAATTAGGGAATGGATAATCAACGACTGCTGATATGGGCCTTTTTCGGGCTGATGGCCTGGATGACTTACCAGGCGTGGATGGAGGACTATGCGCCGAAGCCCGCTGCCGTGCCGGCCGCAAGCGAGGCGCCGGTGGTCGACGAGATCCCCGACGACCGTCTGCCGGAATTCATGGACGATACGATAGATGCGCCCGAGCCGCTGACGGCCAGCCGCGTCGACGCGGTGGAAGAGGACACGGCGGGGGCCGCGACCGTTCGTGTCACGACCGATGTTTTCGAGGTTGTTATTAGCTCGCAAGGCGGCACGTTGCAGGGCGCGGTATTGCGCAACTACCCGGTCGCCAAGGACAGGCCTGACGAGCTCGTGGAGCTCTTGAGCACCGAGCCCAGCCAGGCCGGTCTCGTGCAGTCCGGACTGCGCTCCGCCGGCGAATCACCGGAGGCGAACCACCTCGCGATCTTCCGGGCCGAGCAGGACAGCTATTCAATGGGCTCAGCAGACGAGCTCGTCGTGCCGCTGCGCTGGTCTGATGGTGCCGGCGTTACCGTTGAAAAGCGCTACCGGTTCAAGCGCGGCGCCTATGCAATAGAACTCGAGCAAATCGTCAGCAACGAATCGGGAGCCGCGTGGCGGGGCGCCGAATACGTTCAGATAAAGCGACGGTCATCTGCGCAGGAGCGGTCGATGTTCGACGTCGACTCATACTCCTCCGACGGCCCGATCATTTATAACGGTGAGAAGTCCGAGAAGTTCGGTCATGACGATCTTGTCGATGATGGTCCGTACTCGTTCACGGCTGAGAACGGCTGGCTGGGGGCAATACAGCACCACTTCGTGAGCGTTGTCGTTCCGGAGCGGGGCACCACCCAGCGCTTCAATGTCGTGGTCCGGGGGCAGACGTCGACCGCGAGCGTCATTGGTTCGCCACGCACGATCGAGCCAGGCCGCAGCGGGACTTTTTTCACGACGATCTTTGTTGGCCCGAAACTGCAGGCGCAACTCGAGGCCATCGATCCGAGCCTCAAGCTAACGGTCGACTATGGTTTCCTGACGATCCTCTCGCAGCCGCTGTTCTGGCTGCTGGGCAAGGCGTACGGCCTGTTCGCCAATTGGGGCGTTGCGATTATTTCGGTGACGATCCTGATCAAGCTCGTCTTTTACAAGCTCACGGAGTCGAGCGGCCGGTCGATGGCCAAGATGCGCAATCTCCAGCCGCGGATCAAGGCGCTGCAGGAGCGGTACAAAGACGATCGCCAGCAGCTCAGCCAGGCAATGATGGAGCTATATAAACGCGAGAAGGTAAACCCGGCTGCCGGCTGTCTGCCGATTCTCATTCAAATGCCGTTTTTTCTCGCCTTCTACTGGGTGCTACTCGAGAGCGTCGAAATGCGCCAGGCGCCGTTTGCGCTCTGGATCACCGACCTCTCGTCACGAGATCCGTTTTTCATCCTGCCGCTGATCATGGGTGCGGCCATGTTCTTCCAGCAGAAGCTCAATCCGCAGGTCGGCGACCCGGTTCAGGTCAAGGTCATGCAGATCATGCCGGTCATATTTACGGCTTTCTTCGCGTTTTTCCCGTCGGGGCTCGTGCTCTACTGGGTTACGAACACGCTGCTATCGATCGCTCAACAGTGGAAAATCAACAAGGTCGTCGAGCAGGAAGCAAAACAGCAAAAACACGGCAAGAAGCCCAAGGACAGCTAGCGACCGCAGCTCACTCGAGCGCACTCCGGATTTTGATTTCGCCGTGCAGCGACCTGTGCACCGGGCACTTGTCGGCAATCTGCAGAAGGCGCTCACGCTCTTCATCGCTGAGGTTTCCAACGAGCGAAATCCGTCGGCGCAGCTCGTCGACGTTGCCCGTGTCAGAGTCGCAGTCTTCGCAGGCCTCGACATGAATTTTCCGATGTGAAACGCGCGCCGTGATCTGCTGCAGGTCGAGTTTCTTGTGTCGGGCATAGAGGCGCAGCGTCATCGTCGTGCATGCGGCGAGCGCAGCTGACAGCAAGCCATAGGGCGACGGCCCCAGGTCGGAGCCGCCAAAGTCTGCGGGCTCGTCAGCGATCAGGAGGTGTTTGCCGACCCGGATGTCCGTGCGGAAGCTGTCCTCCGAGTTGCTCGCGACAACCACGCCTTCAGGCGTGTCGGCTGCCGATACGGGCGCGGCGGGCAAGTAGCGCGTGGCCCACGCGGCGAGCACATGACCGACGTACATCGAATCTTCGCTGCGAGACAGAAGGTGATCGGCCTTGTCGAGGCTGATGAAGCTCTTTGGGTGCTTGGCCGCGGCAAAAAGCTGCCCGGCATTCTCTATATCGACAATGTCATCGAGCGGTGCGTGCAGGATGAGCAGGGCCTTGCGCAGCGCGCCTATCGTACCCATGAGATTCTGCCGCTCCAGGTCGTCGATGAGCTGTTTCTTGATCGTGAACGGACGGCCGCCGATATTTACCTCGGCGATTCCGTCCCGCTGCAGTTCGTCCTCGGCGCTCGTAAGCAGTGCCATGACGTGCGCGGGCTGGGCAGGCGCCCCAATCGTCGCGACGGCAACGGCCGCGGGCAGTCGCGCGGCAGCCTGGAGCACGGCCGTACCACCTAGCGAATGGCCTACGAGGACTGCTGGTGGGGCATAATCACTGTCGAGAAAACTGGCGGCGGCAAGCAGGTCGCTCACGTTCCCCGAGAAATTGCTGTCGGCAAATTCGCCTTCGCTCTGCCCAAGGCCCGTGAAGTCAAAGCGCAGCACCGCAAGACCGGCATCCGTCATTGCGCGGCTGATGCTGTTGACGGCCCTGAGATTTTTCGAGCAGGTAAAGCAGTGCGCGAACAAGGCATAGGCACGAGGCGCGCCCGCGGGCAGATCGAGAATACCGGCGAGCATCTGCCCGGCCGCGTTAGGAAATTTCACTTTGATGTTCGGCATTACGATACGACCTGTGATTTGATGGCAAGGTGATTGAGACGATGGACACGATTGTTGCGGCGGCGACCCCGCCCGGTGTTGGCGGCATCAGCGTCGTACGCATCTCCGGCCCTGCGGCGGAAGCCATTGCGAGCGCCATGCTTGGCAGTCTACCGGAACCGCGACGGGCTACGCACCTGGCCTTTTTCGGAGCACGGGGAGAACAAATTGATTCCGGTATCGCGCTGTACTTCCCAGCGCCGGGCTCATTTACGGGCGAGCCGGTTTTGGAATTACAGGGTCATGGCGGACCTGTCGTAGTCGGGCTGCTTGTGGATGCCGCCGTGGCGCTCGGCGCCCGGCTCGCCGAACCGGGCGAATTTACGCGGCGGGCGTTTCTCAATGACCGGCTGGATCTCGCCCAGGCAGAGGCGGTGGCCGACCTGATTTCGAGCGGGACGGAACAGGCGGCACGCGCTGCGCTGCGAACGCTGACCGGCGCGTTTTCGACGGAGGTCGACGCCCTGGTCGAGCAGCTGACGCGGCTGCGCATCTACGTCGAGGCGGCGATTGACTTCCCCGAGGAGGACATCGATTTCCTGGCCGATGCCGACCTCGCAGCCCGAATCGAGACATGCGCGAGCGCATTTGCAGCGCTGATGCAAAAAACAAGCAGCGGCCGAGTGCTAAGAGACGGCTACCGGGTCGTAATCGTCGGTAAACCCAATGCGGGCAAGTCCAGCCTGTTGAACTACCTGAGCGGAGAAGACGCGGCGATCGTCACCGAGCTGGCCGGCACGACGCGCGACATTCTTCGTGAGCAGATCAACATCGATGGCCTGGCCGTAGAGCTCGTGGACACCGCCGGGCTTCGTGAAAATCCAGACCGGATCGAGGAGGAGGGCATCAGGAGGGCTCGCGAGGCCATCAGAAGCGCCGATGCCGTGCTCTGGATCCAGGACGCGACGGAGGCGAGCAACGTGGAACCCGACGAGGAAATTCCGAGAGGCGCCCAGGTCATTGTTGTGCGCAACAAGATCGACCTGACCAGCGACGCGCCGAGCGAACCTGGCGACAATTGCGGCGTCGTCAACCTGTCTGCAAAAACCGGCGCGGGCGTCGACGCACTGCATGCCCGGATTCGGGATCTCGCGGGCTATCGACACTTCGGCGAAGGCGCGGTCACTGCGCGCAAGCGGCATGTTGATGCCTTAAGGCGCGCGTTAAAGCACTTCGAAGCCGGACGCAAAGCGCTCGCCGACAGCCGCGCCGGCGAGCTTTTCGCCGAAGAGCTGCGCCTGGCGCAAAACGCGCTCGGCGAGATTACGGGCACCGTTTCTTCCGACGACCTGCTCGGCAGAATCTTCGCCGACTTCTGTATCGGCAAGTAGGCTGCGGTATTGGAACCTGTTCCGCTTCGGCCGCGCATGGATTGCCAGGGTAAGCGCTTCGGACAAGCTAAAGAGACAGTCTCAATTTGCGCGCTGCCTTGCGCGGCAGCCTACCTAGGAAAGAAGTTTCCCGGAGACGGGGTACGCTCGAGGGATTGGCGGTCGAAGACCGCCTAGTCCGCCGCTACGGTGGATTCGTCCGGGGGAGGTCGGAACCGTGGCTCGGTCATCGACATCTCGGTTACCGGCCCGTACTTCGCGACGTCTTCGCGAATCGCCTGGGCGTCACCGAGGATAACGAAAACGAGATTGTCGGCGGCCGGGTAGGCGCTCGTAATCACGCCTTGGATCGTTTCACCGTCGGCCGATGCGATGGCGTCGCCGTAGGCATTGATATGCGAGTCGTCGAGCCCGTAGGCCTCGAGCTCGGCGAACTGGGCCGCGAGCTGCGCGCCCGTTTCGAGCCGCTGTGGGAACAGGCCGAGGATGTAATTCTTACCCGACGCGATCGTTTCTTCGTCGAAACCTTCGGCCCGCATCTTTTCGAGCAGATCGAGCGCAAGATCGATGGCGGTCGTGGTTGTGTCTGTCTTGGTGAACGAGCTGATCGCGATCGAACCCGGCCGGGAGGGCCTGCGAACCCGGGTTCCGGCGCCGTAGGTCAGACCGGCCTTGGTCCTGAGCTCGCTCTGGAGCAGCGACGTCATGCGCCCACCGAACAGCGTGTCGGCGATGTCGAATTCGGCTCGCTGCGCATAGTTGATCGCGATACCGATATTGCCAACCCAGAAATAACTTTGTGTTGAACCCGGTTTGTCGATGAGCAGGACGCGACGACCTGAAACCGGTTCCGCTGCTTCGACATCGGGTAGCGGTGCGTTTGCAGGCTCCCAGTCCTCGAAAGCCGCGCGCAGTTTCTCAGCCATGGCCCCGGCTTCGAAATCGCCCACGACGGCGACGATCAGCCGGTCCGCCCCGACATGGTCTCGATAGTAGCGGGTCAGGTCGCCGTGGCGGATGCGGGCCAGGGATTCTTCGCTGCCGATTTGCGGCGTCCCGTACGGGTGGTCGGCAAACAGGAAGGCGTTCCCGTAGATGCTCATCAGCGATCGCGGGTCCCCGTCCTTTGCCGCACGGATCTGGTTAATCTGCCGGTCCCGCAGTTTGACCGATTCGCGGGCATCGAGGCGGGGCCTGCGCAACATGTCGCCAAGCAGCTCGATCATGAGGTCGGCGTCACGTGACATGAACTCTCCCGACACTCTGATCACTTCGAGATTCGCCCTTGCCGACAAGGCCGCGCCGACCGAGTCGATAGCGTCGGCAAACTGCCCTGCATCGCGGTCCCCGGCACCCTTTTCCATGACGTTCGCAAGCAGGTTTGCCAGCCCACCCCTGTCTTCTGGATCAGCAACGGCGCCACCACGTATGACGGCCTCGACGCCGATCAACGGCACATCGTGCTTCTCGCTCAAAATCAGCACGGCACCGTTGTCGAGCTCGATACGTGTCGCATCGGGCAGCGTCACGCCCTGAGCCCACGCTCCGGCAACCGCGAAATAAAGACCAAGCAGGCAGCCGGGGCGGCGCAACATCACTCTTCTTCCTCTGCTGCGGGCGCGCGCAGCACGCCGACCGTCATGTTGTTGGCGCGAAATACTTTCGCGGCGACAGCCTGCAGGTCCTGGAGCGTGACGGAGCCGACCCTGTCCGGCAGGCTGAACAGCTTTTCGTAACTGCCGTGAAACACTTCATAACGGCCCAGCGCCCAAGCCTTGCCGTCAATCGTCGCAAGAGTACGCCAGTAATCGGCGAGCATGACATTGCGCGCCTTGACGAGCTCGGATTCGCTTACGCCATCGTCGGCGACGCGCTGCAGCTCTTCGAGCACGCGTTGCTCGACAGCGGAATAGTCGCCGTCGGGCGGCAGGGTCAGGTAGAAGTAGGTTAGCCCGGGATCGAAACCTTCGTCCTGCCAGGCGCCGACCGATACTGCGATACCTTCTTCCTCGACCAGCAGCCGGTGCAGCCGGGACGAGTCACCATCGGTCAGTATGCTGAGCAGGAGACTCATCGGCAGCGTTTCGGGATCCGCGGCACGACCCGAGTGAAACGCGAGATGCAAAAGCGGCGTCTGCGCCGCCGCTTCCACGACGATCCGTCGCTCGCCTTGCTGCTCGGGCTCCACCGCACGCACGGGCGGCGGCGGCTCTGCGGCCTTGGCCGGCGCAAAGTGCTTGTCGGCAAGCTTGAATGCCTCTCTCGTCGTGACGTCACCGGTAATGATTACGACGCGGTTGTTCGGCGCGTAGTACGTCTCGAAGAAGCTCTCGAGGTCCTCCTGCGTCCATGCCTCGATATCGGATGGCCAGCCGATTACCGAGAACTGGTAAGGGTGTGCAACAAAAGCCGTTGCGTACATCTGCTCGTGCAGGCGCCAGAAATTGTTCGCGTCAATACTCGAACGTCGCTCCGAAAAAACGACCTGGCGCTCGGTTTCCACATACTCCGGGTACGGCGCCATGTTTTCGAAACGGTCACCCTCGAGCTCGAAGATCGTTTCTAGCGCCGAGCGGGGAAACCAGTCCTGGTAAACCGTGACATCACTCGACGTATAAGCATTGTTGGCACCCCCGGCGGCCTCCATGATCGTGTCGAACTCACCCGGCGCGCGCTTGTCGGTGCCGAGGAACATCATGTGCTCGAAAAAATGCGACAGGCCCGTGAGGCTCGGACGCTCGTTACGGGCGCCTGCGCGCACGAACGTGTACATGACGACGTTGGGAATATCCTGATCCGGCCAGACGATGACCTTCAGGCCGTTGTCGAGGTTCAGGCTGCGGATGTCAGGGGGCGTTTTCACCCTGCTCGGCGGATCTCCCTCGGGCGGGCCGAAAACAGGAACGGCGGGAAACTCGAAGGTCGGCATGAAGCGTTCACCGAGCAGCGCGAGCGCGCCGAGCACGAGCAATACGCAGACCGCAGCGTTCAGCTTTTGCCCGGTCTTGTAAACGATCGACTGCGTCTGGTCGACGTCGACGGCCTTCCTCAGGCCCGACGGCGTGATCTCATAAGCCCAGGCAAAAAACAGCGCAACCGGCAGACCAATAGCGAGCAAGATCACCACGACGGTCTCGGCCCAGACGGGCAGCCCGATGGTCTCCCCCGTGTGCCTTACAAACCACAGGGTCAGCCAGCTGGCGACTATGTATAGCAGCGCAACCTTGAGAACATTGCGCCGCCTGAGTTCGGCGAACAAAGCCATGGGGGAATCCTACCCCAGCAAGCCCTCGCGACGATACAGCCGGGCACAGATCCAGGTCAGCAGCGCGCCGATGGCCAGGGTGCTGGTCACGGAAATTGCCACGTGCAGCAGGTTGACAGGCTCGTTCTTGACCATATCGACGAGCAGCAGGTGTTGGCTGAGGCTCGGCACGAACATGAACGCGAGCTGGGGCCGCAGCGTCAGGATGCTGACGATGAGAATAGGCAGAGTCGGGGCGATGAGGACGATGCTGAGCCACGTCTGGGCCTCTTTGTAACTCTTCGTAAAAGACGCTACGAGCGTCATGATCGACGCGCCGAGCAGCGCGAATGGTATGAGTATGAGAAATGCGCAAACGACAACCAGCGGACTGAAATTCGGGGTCATTCCGAGCTGCTCAAACGGCATGAACTTCAGGGCGACATAAAAAGAACACAGGCTCAGCATCAGCGACAGGGCCATGAAAAGACAGGCCGCCGCGATCTTGCCCAGCATCAGCTGATCGCGCGTGACCGGCAGCGCAAGAAGCGGCTCAAGCGAGCCGCGCTCACGCTCCCCGGCCGTTGTATCGATGGCGAGATACATTCCACCCATCAACAGGGCGAAAATAAAAAAGTAACTCATCATGCCGAGGAGAATTGCCGAGCGACCACTCGGAGTGGAGACGTCGACGTCGTCGACATTGATGGCCCGGATTACGAGCGGGCTGACGCCGCGAGCGACGAGCCTGATTGCGGCGATTTCCAGCGCATATTCCTCCAGCGCTCCTCGCGCACGCCGCGCGTCGCGCTCGGCCTGGGTGTTCGCCTGATCCGAAATGACCTCGACACGGGCCGGGATGCCATCAGCAAGCTGTGCCGGGAATTCTTCGGGAATAACGACAACAACATCGAGCGAACCATTGTCCACGGCGGCGATAGCCGCCTCGCGGTCCGCCGGACCCGCCACCACCTCGAGGTTGCGGCTTCCCAGGTAGCGAACGAGGTTGGGCGCCCGTTCGGCGCCGATGACCGCAAGCTCGAGCGGTCGATCCGCATCCGACAGCGACCGCTCAATCGAGAGACTGATCACGAAAGCGAACAGCATGGGTCCAAACAGCGGGCCCATGACAAGAGCGGATACGAGAGTACGGCGGTCGCGGAAATTGTCGAGAATTTCCTTGGCAAAGACGACGAGCAGGGTGCTCACTATTCGGCCTCCACGAGCTTTATCGCGTGCACGAACGCGTCTTCAAGGTCGTCGCATCCGGTCTGATTACGAATGCCTTCGGCGGAAGCGGACATCGCGACCTTACCCGCTGCGATGATGACAATGTCGTCGCAAAGCGCGGCGACTTCCTGCATGACGTGACTTGAAAACAGAACACAGCGACCGGCGGATCTCAGTTTCAATATCAGGTGGCGCAACGAGCGCGTCGCCATCACGTCAAGCCCGTTGGTCGGCTCGTCGAGGATGATGTTCTGCGGGTCGTGAACCAGCGCTCGCGCCAGCGCTACCTTGGTTCGCTGGCCCTGCGAGAAGCCCTTGGTGCGGCGATCTGCAAAGTCCTGGATTTCCAGTAACTCGATAATGCCGGCGACCTTGGCCTCGATGCAGTTCTTGTCGAGACCGCAGAGACGGGCGTAGTAAGCGATGTTTTCACGGGCGGTCAGGTGTGGATACAGGCCCGCGCCGTGCGGCAGGGCACCAATACGCTGCCGTGCGCCGAGACTGTCGGCAACCACATCTACGCCGTCGATGCGGGCAGTGCCGGCATCGGGCTTGAGGACCGTGTACAGCACGCGCAGGGTTGTTGATTTGCCCGCGCCGTTCGGGCCGAGAAGGCCGGTGATCTTGCCGTCTGGCGCATCGAAACTGACGCCGCGCAGGGCACGCACGGCGCCGAACGCCTTGTGAATGTCGTTGACGACGATCACGGCATCGGCCCGGAAAAGTCGATGAAGAAGGGCATCGCAAAGGCATCGGCGAGACAGTCTGCCGCGTTGTCCTCGAGCGCCATCGACGTTACGAAGCCGGCAAGAATGCGGGGCACGCAACCGACGGAAACAAGTCCGTGGCCCTGATTCCGGCCGGTGAGCAACCACGCCCTGGACAAACTGGCGGCGGCCAGCTCGGCGTAAGCCGGCGGCGTTATCGGGTCGGCCTCGCCCGACAGCAGCAGCACGGGCACATCCGTCGATAGCGGCTCTCGCAGGTCGGGGTCGAGTACGCCAACCGGCCAGACGGAACACATGGTCCGGATCGCCTCGAGCTGCAGTGGCCCGAGATAACTGCCATCCAGCGCCTCGTAATCGACAGCGCCCCAGTCGATGAAGGGCACGTCCTCCGTGCACATGACCGCGTTATGCATGCCGATGCTTAGCGATTCGGTCAGCGACGTCACGACCATCTGGAATTGCGCGGTCAGGGGAACGTAGTTGCCGTTTGCCGCCGCATCAATCAGCAGCGGCAGGAGCGCGATCGTCCGCGGGTCATACAGCAACAAACGAACGGCCGCGCCAAGCTGATCGCCGCCAAACTCAACAACGTCGGGCTGCGCGGTGAGCGGATCAGCGAGCTCGACGAACACCGGGTTGTCTTTGAGTGCCGCCTGCAGCCGGTCGAAATCGTCGCGTACCGTCGGGAAACGTCGACGGCAGTCAGCGTCGTTACTGCAGCGGTCGAATACGCGGTCAATCGCTCGCTGTGATTCGATGGCGATATCGGGCCCAAGCGGTAACTGCGGAGGCACCACGCCGTCGATGATGACGGTCCGGGTCGAGTCCGGGTAGCGGCGGGCATAGTGCTGAGCAACGCGGGTCCCGTAGGAAATGCCGTAAAGATTAAGGGCGCTATAGTTAAGCGCTTCACGCACTGCTTCAAGGTCAGTGACGGCAATGCTGGTCGTGAAAAACCGCGGGTCGTGCGGCAGCTCTTCGAGACATTCCGTGACAGCCTGAAGCGTCTGCTCGTCCGAGTACTTGCCCTCCACGATGTCATCGTCGACAGCGCAAGTCAGCGACGCCGAGTCGCCGGTGCCGCGCTGGTCGATCAGCAGAATATCCCGGTCACGGCGCACGCGCTCGAATGCGGTGTAAAGGCTGGCGTAGAAAGAAACCGTTGACTGGCCGGGGCCGCCCGCTATGGGCACCAGCGGGTCGGGCTCAGGCTCGAGACTTAGTGCCGGCACGACGGCAACGTTCAGGTCGATTGTCGAAGATTCCGGGTCGGTGGGATCGAGGGGCCGCGCGATCGTGCCGCAGCGCGCGTCGATGCTCGGATACCCGGGGCCAGCGTTGATTCGACAGTCGCTGAGTTCGAGCGCCGACTGGCCTGAAGCGGCCACCGATATCGAAAACATCAGGGTTGCGATAACAGTTGATCGAAGCATGCAGGCTCTTGGTGACCGTGAAGCGGCGGTATCTTGTCTATATGCCGCAGGCAAGTAAAGGGCACAGGTCCCGAAAAACCGGAGCGCATGGCTGGCGGCGGCCCCTGTCTGCGACTAAAATGCCTCGCCTCGCAGACAGACGTTGCTCATCGACTGCCCAATGCTTAATCACTACGAAGTGCTTGTTATCGGCGGAGGCCATGCCGGGACGGAAGCTGCCCTGGCAGCCTCGCGCTCCGGCGCACGCACGTTACTGCTGACGCAAAAAATCTCGACGCTCGGCCAGATGAGCTGCAACCCGGCGATCGGCGGAATAGGCAAGGGGCACCTGACCCGGGAAATCGATGCCCTGGGCGGGGCCATGGCCAGGGCGATCGACCGGGCCGGCATCCAGTTTCGAACGTTGAACGCGAGCAAAGGCCCGGCGGTTCGGGCGACACGCGCACAGGCCGATCGGCAACTTTACCGCCAGGCCATCCGCTTCCTGCTTGAACATCAGGCGGGCCTCGCCATTGTCGAGCAGTCGGCCGAAGATCTGCTCATCGAGGGAGGCCGTGTCGCCGGTGTCGTTACAGCGGAGGGCGTCACGCTTCGGGCGAGCGCCGTCGTGTTGACGGTCGGCACGTTTCTCGGCGGGCGCATCCTGATTGGCCGGGAGGAGCGCCCCGGCGGTCGAGTCGGCGACCCGCCATCGATCCGGCTTGCCGAAAGACTTCGTGACCTGCCGTTTCGCGTGGGCCGACTCAAAACCGGGACACCGCCGAGGCTGGACGGAAGGACGCTCGACTTCGGTGCGATGAACGAACAGCCGGGTGACCAGCCGACGCCGGTATTTTCATTCATGGGACGCCGCCACGAGCACCCGCGACAGGTCTCGTGCCATATCACTAAGACGAGCGAGGCAACGCACGACATCATTCGTGCATCCCTCGACGAGTCACCGATGTATGCCGGCATTATCGAAGGCATCGGGCCGCGCTATTGTCCGTCCGTCGAAGACAAGATCGTGCGCTTTGCCGATAAACCCTCGCACCAGGTATTCGTCGAGCCCGAAGGGCTCGATACGGACGTCGTGTATCCGAACGGCATCTCGACGAGTTTGCCAGCCGAGGTACAGGAGCGCTTCGTGCGCTCGATCGCGGGATTCGAGAAGGCGCGTATTACGCAGCCGGGCTACGCGATCGAGTATGACTACTTTGATCCGCGCGACCTGAAGCCGACGCTCGAGACCAAGCCCGTGAGCGGCTTGTATTTTGCCGGCCAGATCAACGGCACGACCGGTTATGAAGAGGCCGGTGCCCAGGGGCTGCTCGCTGGAGTCAATGCTGCGCGACGGGCGCAGGGGGCTGAACAGTGGTTCCCGAGACGCGATGAAGCCTACATGGGCGTGCTTGTCGATGACCTGATCACGCGGGGTGTCAGCGAGCCCTACAGGATGTTCACGAGCCGTGCGGAGTACCGGTTGCTGCTGCGCGAGGATAATGCAGACCTGCGGCTGACGCCGATCGGTCGCGAGCTGGGCCTCGTCGACGACGCTCGCTGGCGCGCGTTCAACACCAAATACGATGCTGTCGCCGCCGAGCAAGAGCGCCTCGACAAGCTGATTGTTCGGCCCGATGCCATGACGGCCGAGGATACGCATCGGCTCGGGGCGTCCCTGCAGCGCGAGAGCACGGCGGCGGCACTGCTAAAGCGCCCGGAAATCAGGTATCGCGACCTTGCGGCGCTGTCGATGATTGGCGAGTCCGGCGCCGCGATGGGCGCGGACGACGAGCAGCGCGAGCAGGTAGAGCTGCAGCTCGAGGTGCGAGCCAAGTACGCCGGCTACATCGAACGGCAGCAGCGTGAAATCGACAAGCACGCAAAACAGGAAACGTTGCGGCTGCCCGACGACATCGACTATGCCCGCGTAGACGGGCTCTCGAACGAGGCGCGGCAGCGACTGGCATCGACGCGGCCCGTGACGCTGGGCCAGGCATCGCGACTGGAGGGCATGACACCGTCGGCCGTCTCGCTGTTACTGATTCATCTCAAGAAGCGCCAGTTGCGCCAATCGGCCTGAGTGTCCGCCGGAGGTCCGGGGACCTGTCGCGGCAGCGCTACTGCAGTGCGTTCATGGGAATCTGCATCGGTGCACCGTTGATCGTCAGAACGCCATTCTTGATCCCGGCCCGCATCTCGTAGCTGTCGCCGTTCCGGCGCAGGTAACCCAGGCCAATCAACATGGTCGCGTCAGGACTCCACTCGGTGACGAGGCTGACGAAGTCGGCCGGCAGGACGACGTCGAAATTCGCGTCCAGGCCTAACAGCAGCGACCCCCAGCTGACCCCGGCAGAATCTGTTGCAGCTACCTTCAGCGCGCTTTGCACGGCAATCTGCCCTGATGGCAACTCGACGTTGAGACGGTCCACGTGCAGCTCGAGACCCGCGGCAAGCAGGCGCTGAACATCGGCCTCGAGTTGCGCCCTGGCGAGGAGATTATCGGGGCCCGCGGTTTCGAGGCTGCGCCTGACGCGCCCAAGCGCCATGCCGTCGGCGTCCTCGAGGCGCATTTCAAAAACGATATCTGCGGCACCGAGCTGCTCCAGCGGCGCATTGTCGATGCGAAGCCGGGTCGCGCCAGACACGCGCTCCTGCCGGACCGAAACGGCAGTCATGAACGATACGGGCCCTATCGCGAGGGACTCGTCCTCCGTCACGACACTTATCCTGTCGACGGTCAGGCTGGCGTTTCCGACAGGGAAGCCGAACGGGCTCGGGTCCTGGTCGATGGAGAGCGCGATATTGCCGAGCTGCAGCGTTTCCTCCGCGGACTCGAACGACAGCGGACCGAGCTTGCCGAGCACGACCAGGTCGCTGGCGAATGGATCGCTCGTCACGTTGACCTCGCCCGCGCCCCAGGTTAACCGGCCGCCGTCAGCGGCTTGCGAGCCCGGCTCCAACACGTACTTGGACTGCAGTTCGCCGGTGATGCCGAGCGTGCTGTAGATCGTGCCAGGCAGCTCGACGGCCTCGCCATTCGCAAATTCGAGCCTGGCCGTGGATACCGCGCGGCCCAATCCGGGCATCAATGATCCGTGGTCACGCGATATGGAGGTCATGGGAATCAAGCCGTGATCGAGACGCGTATCGATCACGACTGCGGGCAGGTCGCCGGCGCCCGCCGGGCCCATGAACGACCTCAGAAAGTCGCTCAGGTCTCCATCCTTGATGTCGACTCGGTGCTGGCCTTCCGACGAGAACCAGCCGCGATCGAATCCTTGCGACGTAATGACCACGTCGGCGGATTCAATGGGGGCCCGGTCGAGGCTCTCGTCCATCGACTGTTCCGCCAACCGGCCGACGATGCCGGGCGATAACAGCACGACCAGCGCGAGCAGGACGAGTACTGCGACAAAGCTTTTCTTCACGACATTCCTCTGACCGGCATCCGAGACACGGTACGATGCTAGCACGCGAATAACGGGAGCTCGTGGCTCGCCGGCCTAGAAAATCAAACCTGTTGTCTCTACCATAGCGGCCTCGGTTTGCCGCCGGCATCTAGCAGGCGCCGAAAGCCCGGATCCGGTCCGCATGATCACAATGCCAAAACCCGTCGTTGCCGCCATCGTCGCCATGCTCGCGGCGTCCGTCTATGTGCAAGTTGCCGCGGCCGAAGTCGACGCCTCGCGCGGCGAAGCAATCGGCGCCGGCTGCCTCGCATGTCACGGCATCGAGGATTTTCGAAATGCCGATCCGCCCTACCGCGTTCCGAAGCTCGGCGGACAGGCGGCCACGTACCTCGTCAATGCGCTACAGGGCTACCGCAACGGCGCTCGCTCACACCCGATCATGTCGGCACAGGCGAAGAGCCTGACGGAACAGCAGATCGAAGACGTTGCCGCCTATCTTGCAGGCCTGGGTTCGGTAGCCGTCACGGCTGGCGGCTCGGACGGCTCGGCTCCCGCGGCAGCAAGGACCTGCGCCGCCTGTCATGGCCAGAACGGCATCAGTTTGTCCCCGACCTGGCCGACACTGGCCGGACAGCATGAGGATTACCTGGTTTATGCGCTCGAGCAGTACCGCGACGGCAAGCGCAAGAACGGGGTCATGATGCCCGTTGGCGGCATGTTGAGCGATGCCGACATCGAGGTGCTGGCTCGTTACTACGCGGGTCTGGAAGGCCTTGAAACAACAACGAAAGACTAGCTGCGCGCCGGGACGATGAGACCGGCTGACGGTGTAATCACTGTCGATACCCGATACGCGCGTCCGCAGCAGGACGCGAGTCACCTGATCGTCGAACAGGGGCGGGCCGCATTCGTGGACACCGGCGTCAATGACAGCGTGCCCCTGTTGCTGGCGGCCCTGGAAAAGGAAAATATCGCTGTCGCCGACGTCGAATACGTTTTTCTGACCCATGTGCACCTGGACCATGCCGGTGGCGCCGGGTTATTGATGCAGCAGCTGCCCAGTGCCCGGTGCATCGTCCATCCGCGCGGTGCGCCGCACATGATCGATCCGACGAAGATCATGGCGGGGACGGAAGCGGTTTACGGCAAGGCGGCCGCGCGTCAACTGTATGGCGAGATTGTTCCCATCGAGGCGAGCCGCATAGATATCGCAGCGGACGGCGAATGGTTTCGACTCGCCGGCCGGGCGCTGCAGGCTTTTTATACCGAGGGGCACGCCAGGCATCATTACTGCCTGTACGATCCCGCATCGAAAGGCGTATTTACCGGCGACAGCTTCGGCGTCTCCTACCGGGAACTGGATACCCCGGCCGGCCCGTTTATTTGTCCAACGACAACCCCGGTGCAGTTCGATCCGGCCGAGGCACACAGGTCCGTCGACCGGATTCTTGCGTATGATCCGGAGCAGGTGTTTCTGACGCACTACAGTCGTGTCGGCTCACCGGAGAGGCTGGCCGCAGACCTGCATTCGGGAATCGATACCTATGTCGCGATCGCGATGGAGCACCGCGACGCGCCCGACCGCCGCGAGGCCCTGCAGTCCGCACTGTTCGAGCACTACCTGGAGGGCCTCGAGAAGCATGGCTATGGCGAGGATCGTAACGCCGCCTGGTCGGTGCTGGAATTGGACGTTACCCTTAACGCAAAGGGGCTCGAGGTCTGGCTGGATCGACAATAACGGGAACAAAGCAATGGATACGTTTCGCGCATACCGAATCAATCAAGAGGAAGGCAGTGTCGTTGCCGGTTTTGAAGAGCTTTCGATCGACGACCTGACTGAGGGCAATGTCGTCGTCAAGGTGAGCCACTCGACAATCAACTACAAGGACGCACTGGCCGCGACGGGCGCCGGCAAGATATTGCGGCGCTATCCGCTGAACGGGGGCATTGACCTTGCGGGGACCGTCGTCAGCTCCGAAGACGCTGACTTTCAACCCGGAGCCGCAGTACTTGTAAACGGCTGCGGACTCAGCGAGACGGTTGATGGCGGCTATGCGGAATACGCGCGCGTTGACAGCGCCTGCCTCGTGCCGGTTCCGGAGGGGATGACGCCCAAACAGGCGATGCAGCTCGGCACCGCCGGCTATACCGCTGCGCTTGCCATTCATCGGATGGAGCAAAATGGCCAGCGCCCGGAAAACGGGCCGGTCGTCGTCACCGGCGCCACCGGGGGTGTCGGCAGTGTTGCCGTCGACATGCTCGACGGCCGCGGCTACGAGGTCGTTGCGGTGACGGGCAAAGCGGATCAGCAGGAGTACCTCGCCAGGATTGGCGCAAGGCGGGTGCTGTTGCGCGACGACATCGACTTCGGCAAGCGGCCGCTGGAGAAGGGCGAGTGGGCGGGCGCCATCGACAATCTCGGCGGCGACTATCTGACCTGGCTGACGCGCACGATGAATTACGGCGGCAACATTGCGAGCGTCGGCCTGGCCGCGAGCGTGGCGCTCAACACGACAGTGCTGCCCTTCATCCTCAGGGCGGTCTGCCTGCTGGGCATCAACTCGGTCGATACGCCGCGAGACTTGCGGCTGGCGGTCTGGTCGCGCATAGGCAGCGACCTCAAACCGCGGCACCTCGACACCATCGGGCACCGCACGGTCGGCTTCGATGAGCTGCCGGGTTTGTTCCAGGCGTATATCGACGGCAATGTCAGTGGCCGAACCGTCGTGGAAATGCCGAACAGGCGGGCGTCCTGAAAGAATTTTAGCGGGCGCTCAATTTGGGAAACGACCCTCCGCTGGTATAAAATCGCGCTCCCACAATTTTAATGTGCATTAGAATTGTGACCAAGGTAAAGCAGGAGTAACTGCCACATGAGCGCAGGCCCACGACTTTGGAACGCCATCGAAGATGAGCGGCCGCTGCAAATTGTCGGCGCGATCAACGCCTATACGGCCTTGCTCGCCGAGCAGGCCGGGTTCAGGGCTATCTACCTGTCCGGTGCGGGCGTTGCGAACGCGTCTTTCGGTCTGCCCGACCTCGCGATGACGACGTTGAACGATGTTTGCGAGGACATCCGCCGCATCAGCGGCGCGACGGAGCTGCCGTTGCTCGTCGATGCGGACACGGGTTGGGGCAGCGCGTTCATGATCGGCCGCACGATCCGCGAGATGGCCCGTGCAGGAGCAGCTGGCTGCCACCTTGAGGACCAGGTTGCGGTCAAGCGCTGCGGGCACCGGCCGGGCAAGGCGCTCGTGAATCCGGGCGAAATGTGTGACCGGCTGAAGGCGGCTGTGGACGCCCGTCAAGACGATCAGTTCGTGATCATGGCCAGAACCGACGCGCACGCCGTCGAGGGCCAGCAGGCCGCGATCGATCGGGCCGCGGCGTATGTCGATGCGGGCGCAGACATGATTTTCGCCGAGGCGCTCACAACGCTGGACGAATACAGGGAGTTCACAGACACGATCGACGTACCGGTGCTCGCCAACCTGACGGAATTCGGCAAGACGCCGCTGTTTACGACGGCCGAGCTTGCCGAAGCCGGCGTCCGGATCGCGCTGTATCCGCTGAGCGCCTTCCGCGCGATGTCGAAAGCCGCGTTCGCGGTCTACGAAACGCTGCGCAAGGACGGCACGCAACGGGCATCGGTCGATAGCATGCAGACGCGCGATGAGCTCTACGAAGTGTTGGGTTACCGCGCATATGAGGCCAAGCTCGACGAGTTGTTCGCCGAAAAAGGCCTTGATACAGGTAAGGACTGAAGCACCGGCGCCCGGGCGGCATCGGTGAAGGAGCACAGACATGACCGAGAAAAAGAAAGCGGGTGGCCTGGCGGGCGTGGTTGCCGGCCAGACGGCGCTCTGCACGGTCGGCAAGGAAGGGGCCGGGCTGACGTATCGGGGTTATGACATCTACGACCTCGCCGATAACGCGAGTTTCGAGGAAGTCGCCTACCTGCTGCTGCACGGGAAATTACCCAGCCGCGCCGAGCTCGACGGCTATATCGCCAACATCAAATCACTGCGGTCCCTGCCGGACGCGCTCAAGACCGTGCTGGAGATGGTTCCCGCAGGCACGCATCCGATGGACGTGCTGCGCACGGGGGTGTCATTCCTCGGCAACATCGAACCCGAGGGGGACTTCTCGAACCAGGCCGGCGTCGCCGATCGTCTGCTTGCCTGCCTTCCGTCGATTCTCCTGTACTGGCATCGATTTCACGCGGACGGCGTGCGCATCGAAACCACAACCGATGACGACAGTATCGCCGGCCACTTTCTGCATCTTCTGCACGGCGAAGCACCGCCCGAGTTAGTCAGAAAGAGCCTGGACACGACCCTGATTCTGTATGCCGAACACGAATTCAATGCGTCGACTTTCGCGGGAAGAGTGATTACGGGGACGTTGTCCGACATGCACTCCGCGGTCGTCGGCGCGATCGGTGCTTTGCGTGGCCCGCTGCACGGCGGAGCCAACGAAGCGGCCATGGAGCTCATTCAGAAGTTCGACTCGCCGGACGCTGCGACGGCGGGCATTCACGCGATGCTGGAACGGAAGGACCTGATCATGGGCTTCGGACACCGTGTCTACACGACATCGGACCCGCGCAATGCGCTCAATAAACGAATGTCGAAGGCGCTCGCGGACAGGGCCGGTGATACGTTGTTGTTTCCGGTCTCGGAAGCGATCGAAAAAGTCATGTGGGACGAAAAAAGACTGTTCGCGAATGCCGATTTCTACGCGGCGACGGTTTATCACTTCATGGGTGTACCGACCTACTTGTTTACGCCGATATTCGTTTGCTCACGCATCACCGGCTGGGCCGCGCATATCATGGAACAACGCGCCGACAACAAGCTTATTCGCCCGGCAGCGGAGTATATCGGCCCGTCGCTGCGCGAGTGGGTCGCGATTGATGACCGCTAGGCGCCGAGCGCGCGAATAACCACGACAAAAGCGGAGACTCCATGTCCACAACCGATGTTCGTTCAGCGAAGCGCCCCGACTGGGACGCCGCCCTCGTTGATATCGCCGACTACGTTTGCGATTACGCGATCGACAGCGATCTCGCATTCGAAACGGCGCACTACTGCCTGATCGATACGCTCGCCTGTGGCTTCCAGGCACTTGATTATCCTGCCTGTACCAAGCTGCTCGGTCCCGTCGTGCCCGGGGCAACGCTCGCCGGCGGCGCGCGCGTGCCCGGAACGTCTTACGAGCTCGAGCCGGTCATGGCGGCGTTCAATATCGGCGCGATGAACCGCTGGCTGGACTTCAACGACACCTGGCTGGCGGCAGAATGGGGCCACCCCTCAGACAACCTGGGTGGAATTCTTGCGATTGCCGACTACCTGAGCCGGCAGAATCGTGCGACGGGGGCCGCGCCATTGACGATGGGCGATGTGCTTGCGGCGATGATCAAGGCGCACGAAATACAGGGCGTGCTCGCGCTCGAAAACAGCTACAACAGGGTCGGCCTTGATCATGTCCTCCTGGTACGGGTGGCCTCGACGGCAGTCGTAACGCGGATGCTCGGCGGTGACCGTGACCAGGTCCTGAACGCGCTATCGCACGCCTGGATCGATGGCGGCGCACTGCGAACCTATCGTCACGCGCCGAATACCGGATCCCGGAAAAGCTGGGCGGCCGGAGATGCGACGAGCCGGGCAGTCCGGCTCGCGCTGATCGCGATGACCGGGGAGATGGGTTATCCGTCGGCACTGACCGCAAAGACCTGGGGCTACTATGACGTCCTGTTCAAGGGCCGGCCTTTCGCCTTTCAGCGCGGCTACGGCAGCTATGTCATGGAGAACGTGTTGTTCAAGATTTCCTACCCGGCCGAGTTTCATGCGCAAACGTGCGTGGAAGCGAGCATGACGCTGCACGCGGAGGTGAAGGACCGGATCGACGACATCGAGCGCATAGTGATCGAGACGCAGGAGGCAGGCGCGCGGATCATCGACAAGACCGGCCCGCTCGACAACCCCGCCGATCGTGATCATTGTATTCAGTACATGGCTGCCGTGCCGTTGATTTTCGGCCGCCTCACCGCGGCAGATTACGAGGACGACGTAGCTCGCGATCCACGCGTGGACGCGTTGCGCGAGAAAATGGAAGTTCGCGAGAACGAGCAGTTCACGAAGGACTATTTCGATCCCGAAAAGCGTTACATCGGCAACGCCGTGCAGGTTTTCTTCACAGACGGCACGAGCACCGCGAGGGTCGAGGTTCCGTTCCCTATCGGCCATCGCGAACGCCGTGCTGAAGGTATACCGATACTCAAGCAGAAGTTCGCCAGCAGCGTCGCGCCGAAGCTCGGTGCGACGCAGTGGGCCGAGCTCGACGCACTATGCGCTGACCGGGAAAAACTTGTCGCTACGGCCGTCGACGACTTCATGGCGCTGCTGGTCGTCTGAACGGGCCGCGAGGCGCCGGGTTCAGAAACCCTTTTCGACGACCGCTGGCGGCGCCGTAAGCTGACGCTGGTCAAATGCCGGAGCAAATTGCGAGTCAGGATGCTCGAAGAGATTCAGAAAGCCCTCGACAAACTCGGGCAGAGTTTCCCGGACGATACGGCGCGCAGGCTGGCGGCACTGCTTGGCGAGCTCGCACGCTGGAATGAGAAGGTCAACCTGACGGCCATCCGCGATCCGGCGGGCATGATTTCCGGGCACCTGCTCGACAGCCTGGTCGTTCGGCCGCTCTTGCAGGGCCGGCGGATCCTCGACGTTGGCACGGGCGCCGGTTTTCCGGGGCTGCCGCTCGCGATCGTCGAGCCGCAGCGCCAGTTTGAACTGATCGACGGCACGGGCAAGAAGATTCAGTTCGTCGAGCACGTGATCGCGCTGCTCGGACTTGAAAATGTGCGGGGCATGACTGTTCGCGCTGAAGACTATGCGCCCGGTGAGGGCTTTGATACTGTGATCGCGAGAGCTGTTGCAGCGCTGCCGAAGCTCTTGGAAATAGCCGGGCACCTGGTGCACGAAGAGGGCGTGTTTATCGCGTTCAAAGGGCGCTATCCCGAAGAAGAACTAAAGGCGCTGCCGGACACGTGGAGTTATAGTGTAGAAGTACTCGATGTGCCGGGCCTCGAACCGGGGTCGCGGCACGCGGTGTTGATGCGACGCAAAAAACCATGACGCGAATTATTGCAGTAGCGAACCAGAAAGGCGGGGTCGGCAAGACGACCACCTGTGTCAATCTTGCGGCATCGCTGGCGGCGACGCAGCGTCGTGTATTGCTCGTCGACATGGACCCGCAGGGCAACGCCACGATGGGCTGCGGTATCGACAAGCGCGAGGTGGAGCGATCGGCGTGTGACGTGCTGCTCGGCGAGGCGACCGCAGCCGACACTATTGTCTCGGCGCCCGAGGGCGGCTTCGCCGTGCTGCCGGGTAACGAGGAGCTGACGCTCGCCGAAGTAAAGCTTTTGCAGGAAATCGGCCGTGAGATGAAGCTGCGCAAGGCGCTCGCGCCCGTGGTCGGGCTGTATGACTTCATACTGATTGACTGTCCACCATCGATCAATATGTTGACCGTAAACGCGCTGACCGCGGCCGACGGCGTGTTGATCCCGATGCAGTGCGAGTATTATGCGCTGGAGGGCCTGAGCGCTCTGCTGGACACGGTTACTCAGGTCCGCGACTCGGTGAACCCCCAGCTCGAGGTGTACGGCATCTTGCGCACGATGTTCGATCCGCGCGTCAATCTGTCAAGCGAAGTATCGATGCAGCTGCTCGACCATTTCGATCGCAAGGTGTTTCGCACGGTAATACCGCGCAACATCCGCCTTGCCGAGGCCCCGAGTTTCGGCCGGCCGGTGCTGCTCCACGATCGCTCGTCGCGCGGCGCGATTGCCTACCTGGCCCTCGCCGGTGAAATTCTCCGGCTCGAAGATGCGCGCGAGCAACGCCTGCGGGTAGTGTAAGGTTTGCCGATGCGACTAATGGCTATCAGCAGCTGCAAGGCTGTCACGTAGATGAGCTCTGTGATGAATGTGAAAAAGAAACGACTAGGCCGCGGTCTCGACGCACTGCTGAGCAAGCCCGTTGCCGATACGGAGGCGGTCACAGGTGCGACAGAGACCGATAAGCTTCGACAGGTTCCAGTCGAACTGCTCGAACGCGGCCGGTATCAGCCGCGCGCCGACATCCGCCAGGATTCGCTCGAGGACCTCGCAAACTCGATTCGGGCGCAGGGTGTTGTCCAGCCGATCGTTGCCCGGCCGGTGGCAAGCGGCGAAGGCGCGCAGCGTTACGAGATCATTGCCGGGGAACGCCGCTGGCGTGCCGCGCAGATGGCCGGCCTCGATGCGATTCCGACCATCATTCGCGACGTTCCCGACCAGGCCGCGGTGGCAATGGCGCTGATCGAGAACATCCAGCGCGAGAACCTGAACCCGCTCGAAGAGGCGCGTGCGCTCGATAGGCTGATTCGTGAATTCGATCTGACGCACGCCGAAGCGGCCGAGGCCGTTGGCCGGTCGCGCGCCGCGGTCAGCAACCTGCTGCGGCTGCAGGAGCTTTCGGACAAGGTCAAGCCACTGTTGGAATCGAGGCAGCTCGAGATGGGGCATGCCCGGGCGCTGCTGTCGATAAGCAGTGAGATCCAGCAGCTCGATGCGGCCCGGCAGGTCGTGAAGAAAGGCCTCTCGGTCCGGGAGACCGAGCGGCTCGTCAAGCGGATGCTCGAGAATGCCGGCAGGAGCAAGCCGGCAAGCAGCCCGGCCTCGGCTGATGGCGATATTCGCCGGCTCGAGATTGAAGTGTCGGAAAAGCTCGGTGCGCGTGTGCGCGTGGAGCACACCAAGAAAGGCTCCGGCCGGGTTATCGTGCATTACAATAACCTCGACGAGCTCGACGGCATTCTCAAACACCTGAAATAAAGGCTGGCGCAGCGGCAGTCCGCTGCCTGTGCTGTTGCCATGCAATAGGGCTGCCACTATAATGCCCCCGCTATTTACAGGCCCGCCTGGAATCACCGATAAATCAAGCGCCACACACCGCCGGTTACCCCGATGGACGTGGCGTTTTTAGTGCCGGAGGCAAGCGAATCATGCTCAAGGTACTGGCTGGACAAATCGGCGTCGGGGCGGTCCTGGCCGCGGTGTTCTGGAGTACGTACGGACAAATCGCAGGCTATTCGGCACTGCTTGGTAGCCTCGTCTGTGTGATTCCGAATGCCTTCCTGGCGTTGCGGCTCGCGGTTCCTCGCCGGGATCCCGGGGCCCAGGCCCTGATGCGGGCGGCATACATCGGCGAGCTTGGCAAACTGGCACTGACCGTGCTGCTGTTTAGCATGGTCTTCATCCTGGTGCGGCCGCTCGCGGCGGCGCCGCTGTTTGCGGGCTTCATCGCAGCGCAGCTCGTGACTTTTGCGGGACTCGCGCTGCAAGACGGACAAGAACAGGCAGGACAAACGAGTAACGAAGATGGCGAGTGAAGGCGGACACGGCCCGCAAACCTCCAGCGAGTACATTTCTCACCATTTGCAGAACCTCCAGGTCTGCAAAGACGAGGCGGGCGCGTGGGTGTGGAACGAATGTGCCGGCAACCCGATAGCGATCAACGTGGATTCGATGTTCTGGTCCGTGCTACTCGGATTGGTCTTCGTCTGGATGTTTCATGGCGTCGCCCGGAAGACCTCGGCCGACAAGCCCGGCCGTTTTCAGGCCCTGGTTGAAATCATCGTCGACTTTGTCGACGGCAGTGTTAAGGATACGTTCCATGGCAAAAGCCGCCTGATTGCGCCGCTCGGCCTGACGATTTTCGTCTGGGTTTTTCTGATGAACCTGATGGACCTTGTGCCGGTTGACTGGATTCCCCTTGCTGCCGGGGCTGCGGGCATACCGTATATGAAGGTGGTGCCGACAACCGACGTCAACGTGACCTTCGGCATGTCGATCGCCGTATTTTTCCTGATCATCTTTTACACGATAAAAAACAAAGGCGTTTTGGGCTTTATCGGCGAGCTGACCCTGCACCCGATCGCGCCGCCGTTGAAGGGCCCGGGCCTGATAGCAGCGCCGTTCATCATTGCCTTCAACTTCATTCTCGAGAGCGTGGCGCTGCTTGCCAAGCCGGTTTCGTTGTCACTGCGACTGTTCGGCAACATGTTTGCGGGCGAGCTGATTTTTATCCTGATCGCACTGCTGGGCATATACCAGCTGCCGCTGCATTTCGGCTGGGCGGTTTTTCACGTGTTGATCGTGACGTTACAGGCCTTTATTTTCATGATGCTGACCATAGTTTATCTAAGCCTCGCATCGGAAACGCATTGATTATTTTTTTTATTTCAACAAGTTGGACTTGATCCTATCTAGGAGAAACTGATGGAAACTGTTATTGGCTTCACGGCGATCGCCGTCGCACTTTTGATCGGCCTCGGCGCCCTCGGCGTCGGCATCGGCATGGGTCTTCTGGGCGGCCGCTTCCTCGAGGGTGCTGCGCGGCAGCCGGAGCTCGCACCGATGCTGCAGACGAAGATGTTCATCGTCGTGGCCCTGCTCGACGCCGTAGCGATGATCGGTGTCGGTATCGCGCTGTTTTTCGCGTTTGCCAATCCGTTCATCGGCCAGCTGCAGGCAGCGACCGGCGGCTAAACCGTTACCGCCGCCGGTAACGGCGGCCGGTTCTCGATAGATACACGCTAGGAGTATCTGCAGGTGGATATTAATTTAACGCTCATCGGCCAGACGATCGCGATGATCGTGTTTGTCTGGTTCTGCATGAAGTTCATATGGCCGCCGCTTCTTGGAGCGATCGAAGAGCGTCAGGAAAAGATAGCCGAGGGCCTCGCTGCTGCGGACAAGGGCCAGGAAAAGCTCGAACAAGCCAGCGCCGAGGCCGAGCAAATCGTCGCGGACGCGCGCAAGCAGGCAACCGGCATCCTCGACCAGGCGCACGCTCGCGCAAACGAAATCGTCGCCGAGGGCAAGGCCGATGGCGTCAAGGAGCGTGAGCGGCAGCTTGCCGCGGCCAAGGCCGAGATCGAGCAGGAAGCGAACCGTGCGCGCGAGGAACTGCGTGGACAGGTATCAGCCATCGCGATCGCGAGCGCCGAGAAGATCCTGCGGCGGGAAATCGACGAAAAGCAGCATGGGGATATTCTCGGCAAGCTGGCAGCTGAGCTTTAGCGACAATGGCTGACAACCACACCATAGCAAGGCCCTATGCGCAGGCACTTTTCGAGCTGGCGCATTCGGCCGGAGAGCTCTCGGCCTGGTCCGAGTCGCTCGAGGTGGCACGCGCCTTTCTGGCCGACGGCCAGGTCGCTGCATACCTCGGGGACCCGGCTTTCAGCAACGCGCGGCGCCTTGAGTTTCTGACCGGCATGTTTGCAGACGGCAAAGCGGCGAGGTTGAGCGGCGAGGATACGCGCGGCGTTAACTTTCTCAAACTGCTGCTCGAGAATCGCCGTTTGCGGGTGTTGCCGGAAATTGCAGAGCATTTCGAGGTGCTCAAAGCCGAAATTGAAAACGTCGTAGACGTAACGGTGACCGCAGCAAGCCCGATTAGCGAGCAGCAACAGGAAGAGATCTCGGCCGCGCTGCGCGCCCGGCTGGGCCGGGAAGTGCACCTGGAGACCGAGATCGACGAAGACCTTATCGGTGGCGCAGTCATACGCGCGGGCGATGTCGTAATAGACGGATCACTGCGGGCTAGGCTTGTTGGCCTGGCGAACGCGATGATCAAGTAAAAAGGAAAACAGACCATGGCACTCAAAGCTTCTGAAATCAGTCAGCTGATTAAAGAGCGTATCGAGAACTTCGAGGCATCTGCGGAAGCCCGCGATGTTGGTACGGTTATCGGCGTAACGGACGGTATTGTTCGTATCCACGGACTCGCTGACGCCCGTTACGGCGAGATGCTCGAATTTCCGCAGAACACGTTCGGCATGGCGCTGAACCTCGAGCAGGACTCCGTCGGTGCGGTGGTCCTTGGTGACTACAAGCATATTTCGGAAGGCGATACCGTCAAGACGACGGGGCGCATTCTCGAGGTTCCGATCGGTACCGCACTGCTCGGCCGCGTCGTGGATGCGCTGGGTATGCCGATCGACGGCAAGGGGCCGATCGATACCGACGAAACGGCGCCCATCGAGAAAGTCGCTCCTGGCGTCATTCAGAGGCAGTCCGTCGATCAGCCCGTGCAGACCGGCCTGAAATCGATTGACTCGATGGTGCCAATTGGTCGCGGGCAGCGAGAGCTGATCATCGGTGACCGGCAGACCGGCAAGACGGCGGTCGCGGTTGATACGATCATCAATCAGCGCGGCACGGGCATCAAGTGCATCTATGTCGCGATCGGTCAGAAAGCGTCATCCATCGCCGGTGTCGTAAGAAAGCTCGAAGAAGAAGGCGCGATGGCGCACACGATCGTGGTTGCCGCTGCCGCTGCTGACAGCCCGGCGATGCAGTACATCGCGCCCTATTCGGGAACGTCGATGGGCGAGTACTTCCTCGACAATGGCGAAGACGCGCTGATCATATTTGACGACCTGACCAAGCAGGCATGGGCATACCGCCAGGTCTCGCTGTTGTTGCGCCGGCCGCCCGGACGTGAGGCCTATCCCGGAGACGTTTTCTACCTGCATTCACGCTTGCTCGAACGCGCGGCTCGCGTTAATGCGGCGCATGTCGAGGAAGTGTCGGGCGGCAGGATCAAGGGCAAGACGGGCTCATTGACCGCGTTACCCATCATCGAAACACAGGCGGGCGACGTATCGGCATTCGTGCCGACGAACGTCATCTCGATCACGGACGGCCAGATCTTTCTCGAGACCGATCTTTTCAACGCGGGCATTCGCCCGGCCATCAACGCCGGCTTGTCGGTGTCGCGCGTAGGCGGTGCGGCGCAGACGAAGATCATCAAGAAACTTGGCGGCGGCGTGCGCCTGGCGCTGGCCCAGTATCGGGAGCTTGCGGCATTTGCGCAATTCGCTTCCGACCTCGATGCGACGACGCGCGCACAGCTCGAGCGCGGCGAGCGCGTGACCGAGCTAATGAAACAGAAGCAGTATTCGCCGCTGTCCGTCGCCGCGATGGCGCTGTCACTGTATGCCGTCAACGAGGGCTACCTCGATGATGTCGAGGTAGCGAAGGTCATTGATTACGAAACGGCGCTGCACGACTTTGCGAATGCGAACCACGCTGATGTGATCGAATCGATCAATGCAACCGGCGACTACAGCGACGATGTCGCGGCAAGCCTCAAGGTAATCTGCGACGGCTTTGCGGAGAAAGGGGCCTACTAGCTGTTGTCTTCCGAGATACAGCGCCAACGCATTTTTATGCGGCGTAGGAACAACGATTTAATGACCAGGGACTAGAGACTTGTCAGGCGAAAAAGAAATACGCAACAAGATCCGCAGCGTGAAGAACATGCAGAAGATCACGAGCGCGATGGAGAAGGTTGCGGCCAGCAAGATTCGCAAGGCGCAGCAACAGATGGAGGCGTCGCGGCCCTATGCGCAGCGTATCCGCCGGGTCATATCGCACCTGTCGCAGGCGAACCCGGATACAAGGCACCCGTTCCTGATAGAGCGCGAGGTTCGGCGGGTCGGCATTATCGTGATATCGACCGACCGCGGACTGTGCGGCGGACTCAACGTCAACCTGTTCAAGACCGTCATTGGCGAGATTGCGAAATGGCGCGACGAAAAGGTCGAAGTGGATCTTGCGCTCGTAGGGGCTAAAGCCGTGCAGTTCTTCCGGCGCCTGGGCGGTAATGTCGTCGGGACGGCGTCGCACCTCGGCGACCGGCCGCAGGTCAACGACCTGATCGGTTCCATCAAGATCATGCTCGATGCTTACAGCGACGGGAAAATCGATCGCCTGTTCCTGATGCACAATGAATTTATCTCGGCGATGAGCCAGAAGCCCGAAGTAACAACGCTGCTGCCCGTCAGCGAAATCAGCATCGAGGGCGAGGAGCTGCAGGAGCACTGGGACTATATCTACGAGCCTGAAGCCGGCGAGCTGCTCGAAGATTTCCTGTCACGCTACATCGAATCTCAGGTGTATCGCGGCGCCGTGGAAAATTTTGCCTGCGAGATGGCGGCGAAAATGGTGGCGATGAAGAGCGCGACTGATAACGCGGGCGAAATCATCGACAAGCTCCAGCTCGTTTACAACAAGGCGAGACAGGCAGCGATCACGCAAGAAATTTCAGAAATAGTCGGTGGCGCGGCCGCCGTATCAGGTTGAGGAAGTACTCATGAGTACCGGAACTACTGTGCAAATCATTGGTGCTGTCGTGGACGTCGTGTTCCCCGCTGGCCAGATTCCTAAAATCTATGACGCCCTCGTCATCGATGACGTCGATATTACGCTCGAGGTCCAGCAGCAGCTGGGCGACGGCGTGGTGCGGGCCATTGCAATGGGGTCATCAGAGGGCCTGAAGCGCGGCATGGCGGTGTCCAACACCGGCAGCCCCATATTGGTCCCGGTAGGCGAAAAGACGCTGGGGCGGATCATGGACGTCCTCGGCAAGCCGATCGACAATGCCGGCGACATCGGCGCGGAAACGCTGCTGCCGATTCACCGCCCGGCGCCGTCGTATGAAGACCAGGCCGCTACGACGGAGCTCCTGGAAACGGGCATCAAGGTTGTCGACCTGATCATGCCGATCGCCAAGGGCGGCAAGGTTGGCCTGTTCGGTGGCGCCGGTGTCGGCAAGACCGTAACCCTGATGGAGCTCATCAATAACATTGCCAAGGAGCACGGCGGTTACTCGGTGTTTGCCGGTGTCGGCGAGCGTACCCGCGAGGGCAACGACTTCTACCACGAGATGACGGAGTCGGGCGTCATCGACAAGGTCTCGCTCGTCTACGGCCAGATGAACGAACCGCCGGGCAACCGCCTCCGCGTGGCGCTGACGGGCCTGACGATGGCTGAGGCGTTTCGCGACGAGGGCCGCGACGTACTGATGTTCATCGACAACATTTATCGCTACACGCTCGCGGGCACCGAGGTATCGGCGCTTCTCGGCCGCATGCCTTCAGCCGTGGGTTATCAGCCGACGCTGGCCGAGGAAATGGGCGTCCTGCAGGAGCGCATCGCGTCGACCAAGACCGGCTCGATCACCTCGTTCCAGGCGGTCTATGTGCCGGCTGACGACCTGACCGATCCGTCACCGGCGACGACGTTCGCGCATCTTGATGCGACACTCGTCTTGTCGCGACAGATCGCAGAGCTCGGTATTTACCCTGCGGTGGACCCGCTGGATTCGACGTCGCGAATTCTTGATCCGAACATCATCGGCCAGGAACACTACGACTGCGCGCGCGGCGTGCAGGCGGTGCTGCAGCGCTACAAGGAGCTGCAGGACATCATCGCCATCCTCGGCATGGATGAGCTGTCCGAGGAAGACAAGCAGATCGTCAACCGGGCGCGCAAGGTGCAGCGGTTCCTGTCGCAGCCATTCTTCGTGGCGGAAGTGTTCACCAACTCGCCGGGCAAGTATGTCTCGCTGAGCGAAACGATTCGCGGCTTCAACGGCATCGTCAACGGCGACTACGACCACATCCCCGAGCAGGCGTTCTACATGGTTGGCTCCATCGACGAGGTTGTCGAAAAAGCCGAGACGATGAAGTAGGAACCGGGACACGCTGATGGCCACAATACAAGTCGACATCGTTTCTGCCGAGGGCGAAATCCATTCGGGGGAGGCCAAGATGGTGTTCGCGCCGGCGAAAATGGGCGAGATCGGTATCGCGCCGCGGCACGCACCGCTGCTCACTGCGCTTAAGCCGGGCGAAGTTCGGGTTGAAGGGATCGATGGTAGCGACCATTTCTTCTACATTACGGGCGGCATGCTCGAAGTTCAGCCGCATCTCGTGACCGTGCTCGCGGATACGGCGCTACGCGGCGACCAGCTCGATGAAGCGGCGGCGCTGGCGGCGAAAGACGAGGCTGAGAAAGCGCTCGAGGGGGTGTCGGATGAGACCGATCTCGCGCGCGCACACGCGGAGCTGGCCGAGGCCGAAGCGCGCTACCGGGCGGCGCAAAAGCTCAAGGGCAAGCGTTAACCGCGATAACCGCGAAGGGGCCAGGTTTATTTATCAATGGTAAATAAACCTGGCCTTTTTCATGAGCCGGGTTTTTGCCCGCGAACCAGCAATAGCGGCAGGGTCCCCAGGCGATTCGTTGCCTCGATCTCGTTGCCATCCGAATCGACCAGCGGCCGCGGCGGGTCGAATTTCTGGGTGAGCGGGGTCACGACCAGCATCGTCACGAGGCAGGCGCCGAGCCCCATGAAGTCTGCGGGTAATTCGGGTGCGCTGAGCAGCGTAAACAGCCAGACCGAAATACCGGCGGCCATGGCCGACAATGCCCCCGCGCGATTCGCTTTCTTCCACCACACGCCAAGGACGAACGGCACGATGATCGCGGCGAGCCCAAGTATGTTGGCGTTAACCATCAGGTCGAAGACGACCTGGATTTTCATGGCAACGGCGATCGCGATGATGCCGCAGACAGGAATCGCCCAGCGTGCGACCAGCAGAGCCAGCCTGTCTGACGGGTTCTCTTTGATAACAGGCAGCACGTTCTTCGCAAGCACGCTCGAGCATGCGAGCAACGCGCTGTCCGCGGTGCTCATGATCGCGGCCAGCACGGCCCCGACGAAAATGGCAATTGCGACAGGATGTAAATGGGCCTTCGCGAGCTCCGGTATAACCGACTCAGACGAAGCGAGATCCGGCATCGTCACGCTACCGATGATGCCGAGGAACACGGCAATCATGCCGAGCGACAGGTAACCAATGCTGCCGAGATAAAACGAGTTCTGGGCGACACGCTCGTCTTTTGCCGAAGCGATGCGCTGAAACAGGGTCTGGGCCGAGATATCCACGATGCCGATGATCGTCCAGGCGCGGAGGTAATTCAGCCATTCTTCCCCGGTGTGCTCGAGCGGGATCATGCGAAACGTCTGCTTGTCCAAATGCGGCGATATCGCGCTCCAGCCGCCCACGTCGATAAGAACCACCACGAGCAGAACGATGAGGCCGACGATGATGATCACTGTTTGGACGAAGTCGGTCAGCGCAACGGCCCACATGCCGCCGATAGCCGTGTAAACAAAGATGACAAGCGCGCCCGCGACAATGCCGGTTTCCATGGGGATAAAGGTCAGTGATTCGAAAATAAGCCCGAACGCCACGAGCATCGCGCCAACCCAGACGATGTTGGAAAAGAGCGTGGTTATTGTTATTCCCAGGGCGGCAACTGCGCCGAAACGCTGGTGCATGAAGTCGACGACGGTGATGATCCCAAGCCGCCTAAACAGACGCGCGAAAAAGAATCCAATCAGCAGGAGCGCCAGTGCCCCGCCCCAGGGGTCCTCGATGACACCGAGCATGCCATCGTCATAAGCAGCCCCTGCGCCACCCATCATGATGGCGCCGCCAAACCAGGTTGCGATCACGGTGATGGAGCAGATCCAGACCGGCAGGCCACGACCCGCGACCATGAATTCCGTGACCGTGTGGGTTTTCTTCGACGCGTACACGCCGACACCCAGCATGATGACCATGTAGATGGCCACACCGGTGAAAATAATACTTTCCGTCGACATCCCTGGTTCTTCTTATGTCGTCGCGTGCCAAAAGATTAACACTGTTTGCCATGACAGCCGCACGCCGGAGCCACGATTCTTGCGGTATCATGCCCGCTCATCGAAACACGGACTGCCAGACTTGGGCCTCAGCGTCATCATTCTTGCCGCAGGACAGGGCACGCGCATGCGTTCGGACCTACCGAAGGTGCTGCAGCCGCTCGCCGGTCGGCCGCTGCTCGGTCACGTCATTGACACGGCCGAACAACTTGCGGCTGACGACATCTGCGTTGTGTACGGGCACGGAGGCGAGGCCGTATTGTCCAGCTTCCCGAACGGCGGGCTGCGCTGGGTACTGCAGGCCGAGCAGCTGGGCACGGGCCATGCCATGCAGCAGGCGATGCCAAATACACCGGCCGAGAACCGGGTGCTGGTTTTGTTCGGGGACGTGCCGTTGTTGATGGCCCCGACGCTGCGCCGGCTGCTCGACGCGACGCCGAATGACGAAGTCGCCGTGCTGACGGTCGATCTCGATGATCCGACGGGCTACGGGCGGATCCTGAGAAACGGCGATACGGTAACCGGGATCGTGGAGCAGAAGGACGCGTCGAGCGAAGAGCAGGCGATTCGTGAGATCAACACCGGCGTTATGGTGTGCCCTGCCGGCCGGCTGAAGGACTGGCTCGAGCGAATTGATAACGACAATGCGCAGGGCGAGTATTATCTGACCGATGCCGTGGCGATGGCCGCCAGCGACGGGGTTGCCGTAAAAGGGATCAAGGCTGATAGCTGGGTGGAAGTGATGGGAATTAACGACAAGAAGCAGCTGGCCGAGGCAGAACGGGCGCTGCAGGCGCGACTCGTCGAGGAACACATGACAAATGGTGTCGGCTTCGCCGATCCGGCAAGGGTGGACATCCGCGGCACGCTCACCTGTGGCAAAGACGTTTTTATCGACGTCAACGCGGTTTTCGAAGGCATTGTCACGCTGGGGGATGGCGTGCGGATCGAATCGAACAATCTCATCCGGGACAGTCAGCTGGGTGCCGGCACGCTCGTGCACTCGAACTGCCACATCGAAGGTGCAACCACCGGCGAGGGTTGCGAGATCGGGCCGTTCGCGAGGATGCGGCCCGGTGCGATGCTGGCCAACAACGTCAAGATTGGCAACTTTGTCGAGGTTAAGAACAGCGTGATTGCCGACGGCAGCAAAGTGAACCACCTGACCTATATCGGCGATACGAAAATTGGGACAGGCGTCAACGTCGGTGCCGGCACAATCACGTGTAATTACGACGGCGCCAACAAGCACAAGACGACCATAGGCAATGACGTATTCATCGGCTCGGGGGTCAATCTCGTGGCGCCCGTCGAAATCGGTGACGGCGCGACAATCGGCGCCGGTTCGACGATTACCAAGGCGGCCCCGGCCGACCAGCTGACGCTCGAGCGCTCGAAACAGGTGACGATCAAGGGCTGGAAGAAGCCCGTGAAAAAAGCCTGACTTGGGAAAATACGGCTCAAAAAGAGGCGTAGTTTCAATAAAATAGCAGTCCGCTAGGGAGAACCGTTTTATGTGTGGAATCGTCGGTGCAGTTGCCGAAAGAAACGTGGTGCCGATACTGATGGAGGGCCTGCGCAGGCTCGAGTACCGGGGCTACGACTCGGCCGGCATCGCGGTCCTCGAGGAGAACGGCCTTACGCGCACGCGGCGGGTCGGCAAGGTCCAGGAGTTGCAAAGCGCGCTCGACGCGGCACCGGTCAGCGGCGTCCTGGGAATCTCGCATACGCGCTGGGCGACGCACGGCGTGCCCAATGAAACGAACGCTCACCCGCACATGTCCGGCGAAAACATAGCGATCGTGCACAACGGCATCATCGAAAACCACGAAGAGCTGCGCAAGGACCTGCAAAGCAAGGGTTACGAGTTTACTTCCGACACCGATACGGAAGTGGTTGCGCATCGCATTGCTTACCATCTTGCTGAAACCGGGACGCTTGATACGGCGGTCAGGGCGACGGTCGCGGAGCTCGAGGGTGCTTACGCGCTCGTCGTCATGAGCAAGCAGGAGCCGGGCAGGCTCGTGCTGGCGCGCGCCGGCTGTCCCGTCGTGATCGGTCTCGGGATCGGCGAAAACTTCGTTGCCTCCGACGTTGCCGCGCTGCTTCCGGTTACGCGCAAGTTCCAGTTTCTCGAGGAAGGCGACATTGCGGTTGTCGAGCGCGAACAGGTGACCATCTGGGACCGGAGCGGCAAAGAGACCGCCCGGCCCGTAAAGGAAAGTGAACTGACGGCTGATGCCGCAGAGCGCGGCCGGTTCCGGCATTACATGCAAAAGGAAATCCACGAGCAGCCCGCGGCTGTTGCGCGCACGCTGGCCGAGCGCATAGTCGATGGCAGGGTGCTCGATGCGGCGTTCGGTCCCGGTTCGGCCGCCATTCTTGATAAGACCCAGGGAATCCATATCGTCGCCTGCGGCACGAGCTATCACGCGGGTCTCGTGGCGCGGTACTGGATCGAGCAGCTATGCCGCATCCCGTGCACGGTCGAGATCGCGAGCGAATACCGGTACCGGTCGCCCGTAGTGCCGCCCAATACGCTGTTCGTCGCTATCAGCCAGTCAGGTGAAACGGCCGATACGCTGGCGGCGCTGCGTGCGGCCAGGGAGATGGGTTACCTGTCCACGCTGACGATTTGCAATGTCCCCGAAAGCTCGATGGTCAGGGAGTCCGACCTCGTCATGATGACGCATGCGGGGCCGGAGATCGGCGTCGCGTCGACCAAGGCGTTTACGACGCAGCTTGCCGCGCTGGCATTATTGACCGTCGCGCTGGCGCGACGGGCGGGGCTCGAGGAGAAGCAGGAACGTGCGCTGGTCGCACAGCTGGCCGATCTGCCCGGGCTCATCGAGGAGGTGCTTGCGCTGGATTCTGCGATAGAGACGCTGGCCGAGCACTTCGCCGACAAGCATCACGCCCTGTTTCTCGGCAGAGGCGTGCAAAACCCGGTTGCGATGGAGGGCGCGCTCAAGCTCAAGGAAATCTCATACATCCACGCCGAGGCTTATGCCGCGGGCGAGCTCAAGCACGGCCCGCTGGCCCTGGTCGATGAAGACATGCCGGTGGTGGCGATCGCCCCGGACGACGAGCTGCTGGAAAAGCTCAAGAGCAACCTGCAGGAAGTGAGCGCGCGCGGCGGCGAGCTCTATGTGTTCGCGGACCCGCGCGTGCAGTTCGGTGATCGCGTCGGCATCCATACGATGCGCCTGCCCGCCCTGATCCAGGATTTCCAGGCACCTATCCTGTACACGATCCCGCTGCAGCTGCTGGCCTATCACGTTGCCGTACTCAAAGGGACCGACGTCGATCAGCCGCGGAACCTGGCCAAGTCAGTAACGGTTGAATAAGCCGCGGTACTGACTCGTTGACCGAAGATCCTGTCGCGTCAGGGTAGCGGCTGGCACGCAATATCCAGACGCGCCGGCGCAGCGAAGCCGCCGGCGACACCGATTGCGGCCACGTGATGGGTTTCGGAAGCGGTTTCTGAGTGCCCTCGTCCGGGTAAGGTCTGCCGCCGGTCCCGGCACGCCAGCCGACGATCAGGTAGCGCAGGCCATCAGCCGCGCGGCTTTGACCCGACCTGAATAAGTGGTCAGACTTACCGTTTTTTCCGCCGAACCCCGGGAAATGACGATGACGCTTCTTAGAAAACGGCGTTCTATTTTGCTCGCTGCCGCTGCCCCCCTCCTTTTTACGGCCTGCTCGGATCCCGCACCGCCACCCGCACCGCCACCGCCTGCCGTCGAAGTGAAGGCGGTTGCGATGGAACCGGTGGCTACCCAGTTCGAATTCGTCGCCCGCACCCGCGCCAGCGAGGACACCGAGATCCGGGCCCGCATTACCGGCAACATCGTTGAGCGCAATTTTGCGGAAGGCCAGGTCGTGCAGGAAGGGGATCTGCTGTACCGCATCGATCCGCGCCCCTATCGCGCGGCGCTTAACGTCGCCAACGCCGAGCTTTCACAGGCAAGGGCCGCTGTCGATGTGGCGCAGCGCAACCTCAAGCGCGGCGAGGAACTGGCGCCCAACGGCTATATCAGCGACGCGGAGATGGACAAACTGCGCGGTGATTACGACGGCGCGCTCGCCAGCAGGGAAGCAGCGGAAGCCGCCGTCGAAAGAGCCTCTATCGATCTCGACTTCACGGACATCCGCGCTCCGTTTACCGGCACGGCCGGTCGCTCCCAGCTCAGCAAGGGCGACCTCGTCAATCCTACGGCGGGCGCGCTGGTCACGCTCGTGCAGCTCGACCCGATGCTGACGGACTTCGATATCGACGAGCAGGCCCTGGCCGAGAACATGAAGCTCAACCAGAGCCGCATTGCGCAGGGCCTTGATCCGCTGGTCTATACGCCGCGGCTCAAGCTTGTGACCGGTGACGAATATGCGCAGGCCGGGGAAATCGACTACGCCAGCAACCGCATCAATCCCTCCACCGGCACGGTAACCGTGACAGCGAAGTTTCCGAACCCGGATGGCATGCTCATTCCCGGACAGTTCGTTCGCGTCGTCCTGCGGCGCGGCGAGGCGGAGATGCGCCTCATGATCCCGCAACCGAGCGTACTCGAGGATATGCAGGGCCGATATGTTTATACCGTTGCTGACGACGACACGGTCGTTCGCAAGAACGTGGTGCTTGGCAGCAGGCAGGGAATCAACTGGGTCGTTGAGAGCGGGCTCGAGGAAGGTGATCGCGTCATCGTGAACGGCGTCCAGAAAGTGCGGCCTGGCATCAAGGTAGTGCCGAGCACGGTCGCGGCCGTGCCGCACCGCGAAAATGCGCCGCAGTAGAGCCACCGCATGATCAGCGAAACGTTCATCAACCGCCCCAAGTTCGCGATGGTCGTTTCCATCGTGATTGTGCTGGCCGGACTGATTTCCATCCCGGTCCTGCCGGTCGCGGAATTCCCCGAGATATCGCCGCCGCAGGTTAGGGTCGCGACGAGTTTTCCGGGCGCCAATGCCGAGACGCTGCGCGATGCCGTGGCTGGGCCGATCGAACAGCGGGTAAACGGCGTGGAAGGCATGATCTACATGCAATCCAGTAGCGCGAACGACGGTAGCTATACACTCGACATCACGTTCGACTTCGGCATAGATCCGGATCAGGCGCAGGTGAACGTGCAGAACCTGGTCAGCCAGGTCGAGCCCGTGCTGCCCGAGGAGGTCAAGCGTCAGGGGGTCAGCGTCAAGAAGCAGTCTACCGACATGCTGATGGTCGTAAACGTCTTCTCACCGAACGGGACCCTGGCGCCCGAATTCATTTCGAATTACAGCACGATCAATATCGCGGAGGTCGTCGCGCGCGTTAACGGCGTTTCCGAAGCGCTGAACATGGGCGCGCTCGATTACGGCATGCGTGTCTGGCTCGATCCCGATCGCATGGCAGGCCTGGGCCTGACAACCGACGATGTCGTTGCGGCAATCCGGGAGCAGAACGTCGACGTTGCGATCGGGCAGATCGGTGGTGCCCCGGTTCCCGAAGGGCAGCAGTTCCAGTACACATTGACGGTCCAGGGCCGGCTTTCCCGCATCGAGGATTTTGAACGTATCGTGATTCGCGCAGGCGGGGATGCCCGGGTCGTATACCTGAGCGACATCGCGCGATTGGAGCTTGGCTCACAAACGTATTCCTGGTTTGGTGAGCTTGACGGCCAGCCTTCCGCCGTTATCGCAATCTACAAGCTGCCTGACGCGAATGCGCTGGAAGTGGCGGGCGACATCGCGTCAACGATGGAGTCCCTGGCGGCGGGCTTTCCGGACGATCTCGACTACGTAATCCTTTACGACACCACGCGCTACATTTCGATCTCGATCCAGCAGGTGGTCATCACGCTGATGCAGGCCGTGGCGCTCGTAATCTTCGTCGTTTTCCTGTTCCTCGGGAACTGGCGCGCAACGATTATTCCAACCGTGACGATTCCGATTGCGCTGATCGGCACCTTTGCTTTCATGCTGGCAACGGGCATGAGCATCAACACGGTGTCGCTGTTTGGACTCATTCTTGCGATCGGCGTGGTCGTGGACGACGCGATTGTCGTCATCGAGAATACGGAGCGGCACGTCGGTGACGGGCTGTCCGGCAAGGAGGCCGCGCTCAAGACGATGCGGGAGGTCAGTGGGCCGGTTGTGGCGACGACGCTCGTGCTGCTCGCTGTTTTCGTGCCGGTCACGCTGATGCCGGGCATCAGCGGCGCGCTCTATAGGCAGTTCGCCATGACGATATCAGTCGCGGTCGTGATCTCGTCGATCAACGCCCTGACACTGAGTCCGGCCCTGGCGGCGATGCTAATTGGAAAGCACAGGGAACCGAAGGGAGCGCTCGGCTGGTTCTCGCGCATGCTTGATCGCGCAACGGAAGGCTACCGGGGCATCGTCGGCCTCAGCGTCCGGCGACTCCCGGTCACGATCGGTGTCTACCTGGCACTCGCGGCGGTCATTGGCCTGCTCCTGCTGCGCCTGCCGAGCGCGTTCGTGCCGGACGAAGACAAGGGCGCATTTTTCGTCGACACGCAGCTGCCGGATGGCGCATCGCTGCAGCGTACCGAGGACGTCACCAAGGACGTCAACCGGATCATCCTGTCCGACCCGGACGTGGATCACGTCGTCACGGTTTACGGCTACTCGATGCTCAAAGGCGTCAGCAGCAGCAACAGCGCTTTCTCGATAGTGATCCTCAAGCCATGGTCCGAGCGACCGCAGCGCTCGCAACACCAGATGGCCGTGCTGCGCCGTGTCCAGGGACAGCTGATGGCGATACCGGGCGCACTGGCGCTGGGATTCGCGTCGCCCGCGATTCCCGGTGTCGGCAACGTATCGGGCCTCGATTACCGGCTTCTCGACCGGCTCGGCGGCTCGCCCCAGCAGCTTGCGTCAATTGCGCGCACGATCGTAACCCGGGCCAACGAGGCGCCCGAGATCGCGCGTGCCTTCACGAGTTTTCGTGCCGCCATCCCACTGATCGAAGTCGAGGTCGACAGGGTCAAGGCCAAGGACCAGGGTATTCCGCTGAACAGCGTGTTTGGCGCGATGCAGGCGATGCTCGGGTCCCTGTACATCAATGACTTCAATCTGTTTGGGCGCACGTTCCGGGTCATGGTGCAGGCGGAGGGTGAATTTCGAAATGACGAGTCGGACATCGGCCGCATATTCGTGCGCAATGTCAACGGTGAAATGGTGCCGCTATCCACGCTGATTTCGACCAGCCCGACGCTCGGGCCGGAGATGCTCAACCGGTATAACCTTTTCGGGTCCGCCACGATAAACATCATCCCGGCACCGGGATACAGCGAGTCGCAGGCGATCGATGCTATCGCGAAAATATCCGCCGAATTGCCGGCCGGCTATAGCTATGAATGGTCCGGCATCACCTACCAGTCGCTCGCGGCCGGCAATGTCGCGCCGATCATATTCAGTCTCGCGCTGGTCTTCGTGTACCTGTTTCTCGTGGCACAGTACGAAAGCTGGTTGATCCCACTGGCGATACTGTTGTCGGTGCCGCTGGCCCTGGTTGGCGCATTCGCGGGCCTCACGGCCCTCGGTATTCCACTGAACATCTATGCGCAGATCGGACTCGTGCTGCTCATAGGGATATCGGCGAAGACCGCGATCCTGATCGTCGAATTTGCGAAGGAGCTTCGCGAGAAGGAGGGTAAATCGATTCTCGACGCGGCCGTCGGCGCTGCCGGGCTGCGTTTCAGAGCGGTACTGATGACCGCGTTCTCGTTCGTGCTTGGCGTCGTGCCGCTCGTTCTCGCGTCCGGCGCTGGTGCGGCGTCCCGTGTTTCGATGGGAGCGACCGTGTTCTTCGGCATGCTCGCCTCGGCGGTATTGGGCACGCTGATGGTGCCGGCGGCTTTTGCCGCCATACAGCGCTTCCGGGAGTGGGCAAAGGCATCGTTGAGCCATGCCGGTAAGACTTGAGCGCCCAACGCTTCGCCGCGCGGATGAATTCCTGCAGGCAGTGCGGCGCAGCCGCAAGCTGCATCGGGGCCTGGTATCGGCGCCCGACAGCGCTGACAGGTTTTTGCATTATGTAAAAACGGCCAAGCGAAAGAGCCATGAAGGGTTCCTGGTCGTGGAGGCGTCATCAGGCGGTATCGCCGGTGTCGTGAACATCAATGAAATCGTTCGCGGCAACTTTCAATCGGCCTACCTCGGCTACTATGCGCTGGAACCGCTGGCGGGTTCTGGACTGATGCGCCAGGGCCTCGCGCTGGCGATCGAGTACTCTTTCAAGCAGCTGCGCCTGCACCGGCTCGAGGCCAACATACAGCCCGGCAATCAGCGCTCGATCGACCTGGTCAAAGGGCTGGGATTCCGTCTCGAGGGGTTTTCGCGACGCTACCTGAAGATATCGGGCCGCTGGCGCGATCATGAGCGCTGGGCCATCCTGGCTGAAGAGTGGCGGCGGTCATGAGCGGCACATCCCCGGAGGATCCGGGCACCGGCGCACCGACGATCCGCCCGGGGGAATCGGCAGACCTGGCTGCGCTGGTCCGGATTTACAACCATTACATCACCGAGACGCCGATTACATTCGATACGGAGTCCTATTCGATCGGCGCCCGCACCCAGTGGTTTACCCAATTCGCGGCAACGGGCCCTTACCGGCTTCTTGTCGCCGAACTCGACCGAGACGTCATCGGCTATGCGTCGAGCGTGCGGTTCAAGCCGAAGCCTGCGTATGCCACGTCCGTGGAAACCACGGTCTATATTGACCCTCGCTACCTGGGTCGCGGATTCGGGCGGATGCTCTACGGCGCCTTGCTCGACGAACTCAAAGCCGAGCCAGGCTTGCATCGGGCATACGGAGGAGTAGCGTTACCGAACGAAGCGTCGGTGACGCTGCACAAGGAGCTGGGGTTCCAGCAGGTGGCGATCTACACGGAGGTCGGTTTCAAGTTCGGCAGGTATTGGAACGTGGCCTGGTTCGAAAAAGAGGTATAGCAACGATGCTGGAAGCGAATCACTGCACGATGGAAGAGCTCGCAGAGAGCCTCGATCATATCCTGGCCTCCCCAGCCAATGCGGGTGCGCTGCGCATGATCGTGCGCCGCCCGGCCGTCGATCAGCGCGAATCACTCACCGGGGCACGACTGGATATCGAAGAGGGGCTCGTTGGCGACAACTGGAAAGCGCGCGGCAGCCGCCACATGCCCGATGGCGCCGCCGATCCGGACATGCAGCTCAACATCATGAATGCGCGGGTTGCCGAGGCGGTTGCGAGAGACCCAGAGCGCATGCCGCTCGCGGGCGACCAGCTCTATCTCGATCTCGACCTGAGCCCGGAGAACCTTCCGCCCGGCACAAAATTGGCGCTCGGCGACGCCGTCGTCGAGGTGACCGAGCCGCCGCACACAGGGTGCAAGAAATTCGCGGCGCGCTTCGGCAACGACGCGATTATCTTCGTCAATTCGGGCAAGGGCAAAAAGCTCAATTTCCGCGGTATCAACGCAAAAGTCGTCAAGTCCGGCGATATCAGGGTCGGGGACATCGCCCAAAAGATCAGTTAAGCGAATTCGAGCGGCCGAATGTCTCGGCGTGCCATTCCTCAAACAGGCCGCACAGCTCCGCTTCGGGCGCGGGCTTGGAAAGCACCTCATCGCCTAGCTCCTGAACACGAAATGACGGTGCTTCAAAGCGCGGCCAATCGGGCGTCGAGCTGCCATTCGGGTTCCCGGTTGCCGCGAACCGAACCCAGTACTGCTGCACGATCTCCTCCAGCGCGAGGTCCGTCTCGTTCGTGGTCATGTAGGCATCGTGCATGCCGAACACGTAGGGGTACTCGGAACCGTGATAGGCGCCAAGAGCCTGTCCCACCTCATCTTCGCGGGTACGCGTAAAGTGATACATCCAGGCGTCATGCCTGTTCGCCGTCATCGTAGCGGCCACGTGTTGGGAGGCACAGAGCATCGAAGCCGCCGTTATGAGACGATCCATGGCCCGCCGCGGGTCCGCTTCACTGCGCACTATCTCGAGGGCAGCCTCATAGTCGATGCCTTCGATGAGGTCCGCACCTTTTCGGCTCACATCGTCCCAGGTCGTGTCCTCCGCCGCCGAGCTGTAATACTCGTGGTAGTTGCTGCCGAGAATCAACTGCCGCCCGGCAAAGCCCTCCGTGTGCACGCTCTCCCAGGTTGAACGAAACAGCAACTGTCCATCAATCGCCGGCGAGTGGTAGTAGTCGGGGTATGTCGCCGTATACACATCGAGAATCTGCTCGGCCGGAACGGCACGCATCGCTGCCAGGCTGTTGTCGGCGGGAATCCCCAGTGCCTCGGCAAGACCAAGGCCCCGTCGTTGCTCGTCATCGAGGTCCGACATTCGCTTGATCCCGAAGCCTGCCGAGCTCTGCAGGATGCCGCGGTGAAAAAGCCCGTCTGCTGCCGGTGCGAACATCAGCGTGAGAATATTCGCCGCGCCCGCCGATTCGCCGAACAGCGTAACCCGCCCCGGATCGCCGCCGAACTTCTCGACGTTGTCCCGAACCCACTCGAGCGATGCGACCAGGTCCCAATAGCCGAAATTGGCTCGCGGTTCATTGTCCGGCAACTCCGGGTGCGACAGGAAGCCGAATACTCCCTGGCGGTAGGCCACTGACACCACCACGACATCTTCCTGCGCCAGCTTGTCGCCGTGATAGTTTTTTTCGTATGACCAGCCGCTCTTGTTGCTGCCGCCGTGAATCCAGACCATGACGGGCAGCTTCGCGTCGGGCTCCAAAGTTGGTGTCCAGACATTCAGGTACAGGCAGTCCTCGCTGATCTCGAGGTCTTCGTAGTAGTCGGGTGAAGCGCCAAACTGTTCCGCCATCCAGCGGTACCAATCGAGGATCCGCATGGTCTGCATGCAGGCCGGGGCAAATTCCCTGACCGGGCGTTCTTTAAGCTTCGTCACCACGGGCTGCGGAGCGCGCCAGCGCAGTGTGCCAACCGGCGGTTCGGCAAACGGCACGCCCAGGAATGCCGCTACCTTGCCGTCCTCGATGTATTTGCCGGCCAGCTTTTCGCCATTGACGCTGACAGCCGGCGATGATGAACCACAGCCGGTCAGCAGGATGAAGGTCAGGACAAGAGCGATGAAGCGCATTCGGGCTTACCGTATATCCGCTTTTAGCGACTTAACGAGCGAGATCGTCATCATGACCCCGACGGCCAGTATCGGCAGGGAGACGACGAGCAAAATTACCTGCAAAGCGCGTAATGCGCCACCCGGATTTTCCGCATAGCGACCGATAAAAATGAGGGTAATCGGCATGATTGCCAGGGCAAAGGCCCAGAATACCCGGTGCCAGCGTGCGGGATCATCACCGGCCTTGAGATGCAGGGTGGCACTCGAGGCCAGTGTGTACGATGCGGAGTCATAGGTCGTGGCCGCGAAGATGATCGAGACGAAGGCAAACACCGTAATGACAAGCGGCGCGAGCGGCAGCGTCTCGAGTGTCGCGACAATCGCTGAGCTGCCGCTTAACGTATTGATTATATTGATAAAATCAAGAGCGCCGGTCAGCTGAAGAAACAATGCATAGTTGCCGAGAACCATGTAGAAAATCCAGCTGCCCAGCGAACCGAAAATCAGCATTCCGGAGATGATCTGCCGGATCGTTCGGCCGCGGGAAATCCGCGTAATGAACAGGCCGACATAAGGCGCGAACGCTATCCACCAGGCCCAGTAGAAAATGGTCCAGCTCTCGACGAATCCAGACTCGGTGAAGGGATCGGTCCAGAAATTCATGCGGAAGAAATTCTGGGTCATGAGGCCGACGCCGTTCAGGCTCGTCTTGACGAGAAATATCGTCGGACCAACGATCAGCACGAACAGCAGCAGCCCCAGCGCCAGATACATGTTGATGTCACTCAGGCGCTTGATGCCTTTCCGCAAACCCAGCCAGACGCTGAAAACAAACAGGCTGACGCACAACAGCATTACGCCGACCTCGAGTTCAAAACCCGACTCTATGTCGAGCAGCCAGCCGAGACAGGCCGCGATCATCGGTGCCGAAAAACCAAGGCCCGTAGACGCACCGCCGATCAAAGCGATCATGAACAGGAAGTCGATAAACCGCGCAACCAGGCCGTGGTCGTTGTCCTTCAAAAACCAGTTGCAGCTGCTGCTGAAGCGCAATATGTCGAGCTTGCGCACGTAATACGGATAGCCGATCGCTATCGTGGGCAGGCAATAGAACGCCCAGGCCGTAAAGCCCCAGTGAAACAACCCGTACGTCGACGCCCACTCGGTGGCCTCGGTACTGCGCGGCTCCACGCCGAACGGCGGGTTCTCGTAATAATAGGACCACTCGATGGCGCACCAGTACATGAGGCCCGCACCGACGCCGGCGCAAAACAGCATTGCGATCCAGCTCAGGGTCGGAAACTCGGGCTCTTCGTGAGGCTCGCCGAGCTTGACGTGACCGAAGCGACTGGCCGCGAGCCAGAGAAGAAAACCAATAGCGGCGACGCTCGCCAGCAGGTACAGAATGCCGAATTCATTGGCAACATAGTCGTACAGGTTCTCGAGCAGCGGGCCGGCGGTTTCGGCGGTTAATGCCAGCGGGATGCACACGACGAGAATAATTGCGACGCAAGTTCCGAAAGTCGGCCAGTCGATCCTGCGCTGTTCCATGCGTGTCCCCGTCGTTTAATCGATTGTGAGAATGACCGCGCCGCGAACAGTACCCTGTTCGATGAGCTCATTCGCCGTTGCAATGTCGTCAAGCGGCATCGAGGCTGCCACACGATGCTGCAGCCGGCCCTCCCGCAGTGCGGTGTCGATGTCAGCGATCGCACGTTGCTTGGCAGACTCCGGCATCGCGTAAACGATGACAAAGCGAAGCGCGATATCCTGGTACATCATTTGAAAAAACGGCAGTTTCGGCTCTGGAACCTGGGTGGATGAGTACGTCGCTATCGTACCGCCGGTCCGCAGCACCTCCAGGGATACCGGGAGGTTTTCGCCAAATTCGACGTCGATGATTCGATCGACGCGCTCCCCCTGCGTCGCTGCCAGTATGTCCGCCGCGAAACTCCTGCTGCGATGATCGACGACGGACCCGGCTCCTGCAGAGCCGCAGGCCTCGGCGTCGGAATCGTTGCTTGCCGTTGCAACAACAGTTGCGCCCGCGTTGTTTGCCCACTGAATGGCGTAATGTCCCACGCGGCCCGCCCCGCCGGTGATCAACAAGGTTTGCCCGGTGACGTCGCCATCGGCGAAAACGCAGCGATGGGCCGTCATTGCCGGGATGCCCAGGCAGGCGCCGATGTCGAAGCCTGCGCCGCCGGAAAGAATCGGCGCGCGGGCGCTGTCGATTGCGACGTACTGCGCAGCGGTGCCAAAACGGCGGGCAAACTGGGCCTGGTAAACCCACACGCGCTCGCCGACACGGCGCTCATCGACGCCGTCACCCACGGCCTCTATGATTCCGGCGCCGTCGCTGTTTGGAATGACGAAGCCATCGTCCAGCAGATTCGGAAACGAGCCAGCGCGCTTTTTGACATCCGACGGGTTGACGCCGCTGGTATGCAGGCGCACGAGTACCTCGCCGGGGGCCGCCGCTGGCGTTTCGACCTGACCGATCTGCAGGACCTCACTGGCCGGCCCGAATTGATCAAAGTAAGCCGCGCGCAAAGATCACCTGCATGTTGTCGGTTTCGGAGAGAGCATAAGAGTGGCCGGTGATATGGATATCAAAGCATCTAGTCGCGTATTGTTGCGTATCATGAACGAAGAAAAAACCGATGTCTTGCGGCTGCCCAAAAAGCACGCGAGCAAAGTCCGTGAAAAACCCACGCCGGCCGACGCCAGGCGGCTGATCGAGTCGCAGTCACTGCGTGATGCAATCGCTGCCGGCCTGATAGTGATTGTTCTGTTCAGCATTTTCTGGGCGATGCTGTCCTCGCTGGCCAATCGCATATTCCCGTGGATGACGTTGCTGCTTGGAATGCTCGTCGGGCTGGCCGTACGGCGGGCCGGGCGGGGACTGGACTGGCGCTTTCCGGTCGTTGCGGCCGTGCTGGCCGTAGCGGGCTCGCTGGCAGGCAATGTCGTTGTTGCCGCAGCCTTTACGGCGCCGGTACTCGAAACGTCGACGCTCAACGTGCTGCGCAGTCTTACGGCGATGACCTGGCCCGTGTTCTTTGCCGAGGTCCTGACCCCGGCCGATACGGTCTTCGCCCTGTTCGCGGCAGCGATCGCGGCTTTCTACGCCAATCGAAGGCTGAAGCGGACGGAGGTTCTCGCACTGCGAAACTGGCACAAGCATGGAAACGGCAGCGACGCTGAATGAGCGTGGTCTATATGGGCATCAACAGCGTATTGTCGTTCGTCACGGCTTTCCCGGCGAGGGCCCCGAGCTGTCTCGATACCAGCGTCTCGAGGTCATTGACTGCGCTGATAATGCCGAGAAAGAAAGGTGGCTCGCGGCGCAACAATGACCAGTCGCCGGCCTCGATGATGCGCACGAGGTGCGTGATGTTGCTGCGAATCGCCTCGATGTAAGGATTCTGGCCGTCGTATAACACCTCGATGTACCGATATGCACGATTGAATTTGCGCTGCAGGCGTTCGCGCATGACCTGCTGGTAGAACGCCGGCGTCTTGGCCAACAGATCCTTGCCCGACTTGTAGCGGACCATGTATTGCCCGGGTGTTGAATTTTCAACCGCAACACCGCCAACGACGAACTCCTGGTACAGCCGGTCGCGACACTTCTCGAGGTAGCAGCGATCGGCCATCTGGGCAATGAGGTCGGCCGTCCCGATCAGGTGACCGGTGATAATGTCGCGGGGGTCGTCGAGCTCAATCTTGTCGAGGTCCAGTTCATAGCCGGTAAAATGAACGATCATGCTGCTTACCGCGACATCTTTGGACAGGCCGATCTCCGGCAGGTACCGGCGCAGAAAATCCGCGCTGCGCGAAACGTGACACAGCGTGAACTGAGCGCCATTGGAGAAATCCCGATCTCGCTCTTTGTGGCGTATATAGCCTGAGTCGTGGAACAAAGACGTTACGATGGCCATCTGGGCGCGCCGTGCGCCGAGACGCTCGCTGGGGCCCACGCTGCGCTCATAACCCGCCACGAGGCGCGCCAGGGCGAGCGTCATGTCGAGCGTATGCTGTACGTCGTGATAGGTCGTATCGCAGCCCCGGTAGCCCGGGAAGCGCCCCGTGAACAGTCGCTCGAAATCGTAAAAGGCGAGCCAAAGCTTGTCGAAAGATGCGCCGGGAAAGGTTTCGCTGAACAGTTCGTGCACCGCGTCGCGCACCGCGGCAGGGTCACTGACGTTCACAGTATTGGTGACGTCGTGATCATTACGGCGATCCTGGGACATCACTCGACGCTTGCTGCCTGCGCTTCCCTGGACGCCGGTCGCCGACCTGTCACCGCTATTCGTCAACCTCGCCCCCGGGATGAGACCTTATGCCTGCCAATGATACACCGACCTCGGCTACCGCACCGGACAATAACACCTAATTTGTCATGAATTTGGACGCGGTGGCCGGTCTCTGTCAATCGGCCAGCGCAAACTCAGCGACTACCGGCGCGTGATCGGACGGCCGCTCCCACGCACGCGGTTCCTTGTCCACGTAACTCGAGGTGCAGGCTGACGTCATCGCATCGCTGGTCAGGATCAGGTCGATCCGCAAACCCGCGTTACGTCGAAACCCGGCCGCCCGGTAGTCCCACCAGCTGAAGCTCTTGTCCGGCTGATCGAACTTTCGAAAGACGTCGGTCAATCCCAGGTCCAGGAGCCGGCGGAGCGCTTGGCGCTCGGCCGGGCTGCAGAGAATGGCCTCCCCCCATTTTTGCGCGTCGTAAACATCCTCGTCTGCCGGCGCAATATTGAAGTCACCGAGGACGACGAGCTTTTCGTGTTGCCGCAACTCATCCTGCAGGAAGCCGCCCAGCGCATCGAGCCAGTCGAGCTTGTAAGCGTATTTCTCGGAACCGACTGCCTGGCCATTAGGCACATATAGATTGACGATCCGGACACCGTCGATCGTCGTCGCAAGAATCCTGCGCTGCGGATCATCGAAGCCCGGAAAGTCGGTAACGGGATCGTTCGCGGCATGACGACTGACCATGGCGACGCCGTTGTATGTCTTCTGACCGCTGACAACCGATTGATAGCCGGCTTCGGCGAGTTCGTCAGCCGGGAACGCATCGCTCAGCTGCTTGATCTCCTGCAAGACCAGCGCGTCCGGGTTGTGCGCGTCCAGCCACTCGAGGACGTGGGGCAGCCGGACCTTCATTGAATTGACGTTCCAGGTAGCGATTTTCATCCGGCTTCGATGCCGCTTTGCCTGAGCAAAGCGTCCAGTTCGGGTTTCCGTCCGCGGAACGCAACGTACGCCTGCATGATGTCGCGGCTGCCGCCGATCTCGAGGATCTCACGGCGAAAGCGCTCGGCCGTTTTCGAATCGAAGATGCCGGCCTCTTCGAACGCGCCGAAGGCATCAGCGGCAAGGACTTCGGCCCACTTGTAGCTGTAATAACCGGCAGCGTAACCGCCGGCGAAAATATGCGAAAAACTATGCGGCTGCCGGTTGTAATCGGGGTGTTTCAGCAGCGAGACTTCGTTCCGAACCTCCCGCAACGTCTCGAGGGGCGCGGCGCCCACTGCAGTGTCGTACTCGGCATGCAGGCGGAAGTCGAACAAAGCAAATTCGAGCTGTCTCAGCATCGCCATGGCGGCACCTGTATGGCGTGAGTCTGCGAGGCGGTCGAACAGCGCTTGCGGCAGCGGCGCACCAGACTCGACGTGCGCGGAGCATCGTATTAAGACCTCGTAGTTCCACGCAAAATTTTCCATGAACTGGCTCGGCAGCTCCACCGCATCCCATGCGACACCGTTGATACCGGCGATGCTCGGATAATTGATGCGCGTCAGAAGGTGATGCAGCATATGGCCGAATTCATGGAACAGCGTGACAACATCATCATGGGTTAACAGCGAATTGCCGTCCGCATCAAGCGGCGGAAAATTGCACACGAGATAGCCGACCGGCAGAGCCGAATGGCCGTTGATGTTCTTGCGGCTGATGCATTCATTAACCCATGCCCCGCTGCGTTTGCCGCTGCGCGCATAGAGGTCGGCGTAAAAGCCGCCGATCAGGGCACCGGTTTCGTCCTTGATCTGGTAATAACGAACATCCTCGTGCCATGCGGCGACATCAACCTGCACGTCCAGCCGCACGCCATACAGACGCTCGGCAAGCTCGAACAGACCGCTGATGACGGAATGCACCGGGAAATACTGTCGCAGCTCTTCGTTGGACAGGGAGTACTTGGACTGCTTCAGTTTCTCGAACCAGAAAGCGGTGTCCCAAGGGGCCAGCGCGGTCCCGGCAATTTCAGCGAGTTCGGCCAGCTCCTTCTCGGCTGCCGCCCGTGACCGTGCGGCAAGCTCACGCAGGAACTTGAAGACAGCCTGGGTCGAGTCCGCCATTTTTGTCGCCAGCGAGTACTCTGCGTAGTTGGAGAAGCCGACCAGGCGGGCCGCCTCGTGGCGCAATGCGAGAATGGTCTCGATGTTGCGGCTGTTGTCCCAGTCCGGGTTTGTGCCCTCGTCCGACGCTCGCGTGGCCCAGGCCCGGTAGAACGTTTCGCGAAGGCCACGGCTCTCGGCGTGCGTCATGACGTCGTGATACGTCGGATAGTCCAGAGTCAGCAGCAGGCCCTGCCGGTCCCGCCTGCGCGCTTCGGCCGCGGCCCGGGCAACAGCCTGCGGCGGCAGTCCCGCGAGCTTGCTCTCATCCTCGATGTGCAGGCTCCAGGCATCGGAAGCGTCCTGGATATTGTGTTCGAAAGCAGCCTGTGTCGCGGCCAGCTTCTGCATGATGTCCCGAAAGCGGTTCTTGTCTTTTTCCGGGAGATCCACGCCGGCGAGGCGGAAGTCACGCAGCGCGTGTCCAACGACAGACTTGCGCGCAGGATCATCGGCGCCCAGCTGCTTGTCCACTGCCGCATAGGCCTGCTGCAGGCGTGTATTTTGCGATAATTCGGTGCCGTACTCGGTCAGCAGCGGCAGGGCCTGGTTGTAAGCATCGCGCCACTCGCGTGATCCGAGTACGCTCTGCAGATGACTGACGGATGACCATGCGCGAGACAACTGATGGTCCATCTCCTCGAGAGGCGCAACAATAGAATCGAACTCCGCCGGAGACGTCTGCTCGAGCAGCAGCCTGAGCTTTTGACGATTTGCTGCGATAAGCTCGGTGACCGCGGGCAGCACGTGTTCTGCTTTGATGTCTTCAAATCGCGGTAGCGATGTAGTGTCGAGAAGTGGGTTCGTCATTGCGGTAGCTGCTATTGTTTTCCGGCGCCGGATGTTAGCACAGCACAGGGTCGAACGACCGCAGCAACGGCCAGGCCTGAGGAGCCAGTGTGAAAAAGCATTTTGATCTTATCGTGATCGGCGGCGGCAGCGGCGGTGTTGCTCACGCGCGCCGCGCCGCGGAGTACGGCGCGCAGGTCGCGCTCGTCGAATATGGGCGGCTCGGGGGCACCTGCGTCAATGTCGGCTGCGTGCCGAAGAAAGTCATGTGGTACACGGCAGGCCATGCACATCACTTTGAACATGCCGCAGATTACGGATTCGATGTAACCGTCAACGGTCATGACTGGCGTGGCCTGAAGCGGCGGCGTGACGCGTATATCAGGCGCCTCAATGAGATTTACGGCAAGCTGCTCGACGGCAGCGGCGTCACGACGATCAGCGGAACAGCACGGTTTATCGATGCGCACACGGTCGCGGTCGGCACCGAGCACTATACGGCGGAGCGCATCGTCGTCGCTACGGGAGGCCGGCCAATGGTACCCGGGTTGGCCGGCGCCGAGCTTGGCATAACCTCCGACGACTTCTTTGCGCTCGACGAACGCCCGCAGCGGGTGCTGATTGCCGGCAGCGGCTACATTGCCGTCGAGCTGGCCGGCGTGTTCCATGGCCTGGGCAGCGCTACACAGCTTGTTGTGCGCAAGGACGGCATCGTTCGCAGCTTCGACGCGATGCTGGGTAGCGAGCTCATGCAGGCCATGCACAAGGACGGCGTCGATATCGTGACTCGCGTCGTGCCAACGGCACTTGAGCAAACGGCCGCCGGGATTGTGATGCATGCCGGGGACGGCCGCTCTTTTGGCCCCGCGGATTGCGTGCTGTGGGCGATCGGGCGCGAACCCAATACGGATGGCCTCGATCTCGCCAAGGCCGGTATCAAGACGGACGGGGGCGGCTTTATTCCTGTCGATACGTTGCAACAGACGAATGTTGAACACATTTTTGCGCTGGGTGACGTGACCGGGAGGCAGGCGTTGACGCCGGTCGCAATCGCAGCGGGGCGACGGCTGGCCGATCGGCTTTATGGTGGCATGGAGGGCAGGCGTCTCGACTACAAGCTCGTGCCCACGGTGATTTTCAGTCATCCCCCGATCGGGACGGTTGGCATGACCGAGGACGAGGCGCGCGCCGAATTTGGTGAAGCAGTCAACGTCTATTCGTCGCGGTTCACCGCGATGTATTACGCGCTCGGCGACAGGAAACAGCGCTCCGTCATGAAATTAATTACCGTGGGTGAGGATGAGCGCATCGTTGGCTGCCACGTCATTGGTGACGGTGCTGACGAGATGCTTCAGGGTTTCGCCGTGGCCATACGCATGGGTGCAACGAAGGCAGACTTCGACGATACCGTTGCGATTCACCCAACGAGCGCGGAAGAGCTCGTTACAATGCGCTGATCGACAGTTGCTTCAGGACCGGCGCGGTGTCTGGGCGGATGCCGCGCCAGATCTGAAAGGATTCCGCGGCCTGCTCGACGAGCATGCCCCATCCCATGACCGATCGAGCGGCGCCCTGTTCATGGGCCCAAACGCTGAAAGGGGTCGGGTTCAACCCGTAGGACAGGTCATAACAAAATGTGTTTTCCGAAACGGCTGCTGCCGGATACGGCGGCGTATCGCCCCGCAGGCCGGCCGACGTCGCGTTGATGACCAGGTCGTAGGAGTCACTCATGGGCACGGTACTGAAGCGGCAGGCCGCTACCGGACCGAGCTGTCCGAAATGTTCCGCGAGTGCCTGCGCTTTCGCGATCGTCCGGTTGGCGATGCACAGGGACGCAGGGCGCATTTCAAGCAGCGGTGCGATAATGCCGCGCGTCGCACCGCCAGCGCCCAGGATCAGAATATTGCTGCCCTCGATGTTGAGCTCGAGATTGACAACCAGGTCTCTCAGCAAGCCGATCCCGTCGGTATTTTCGCCGAGAATCGTACCGTCTTTGAATGTCAGCGTATTGACGGCGCCGGCCATGCTGGCGCGCTCGCTCAAACGATCGACCAGCCGCGTGACTTCGCTTTTATGCGGGACCGTGATGTTCAGGCCTTTGCCGCCGGCGCGCTGAAACTGGCGGATCGCGGTCTCCAGATTCTCCGGCGCAACCTGGAGCAGCTCGTACTGCATATGCTGCCCGGTCTGCAGGGCGAACAGCCGATGTATGACCGGCGAACGGCTGTGCGAGACGGGATAGCCCATCACGCCATAACGATCTATGGTTGTCGTCTCAGTCTGCAAAATGATCTGTCCCGTTCACCGAGATGACGTCACGAATAGCGCGGACCCGGCTGAGGCAGCAGCATACCTACTCCGCAAGCCACCCAGCTGCGGCGATGGAAAAATACGACAGTATTCCACGGGCGCCGGCCCGCTTGATGCACATCAGCGACTCCAATACCGTCTCGCGTTCGTTCAACCAGCCGTTCGCGGACGCGGCCTTGAGCATCGCGTACTCGCCGCTGACCTGGTAGGCAAAGGTCGGCACGCCGTAGGCCTCGGAGACGCGTCGAACGATATCGAGATAAGGTAGCGCCGGCTTGACCATGACAAAGTCGGCGCCTTCGTCGATATCCAGCCCGACTTCGCGCAGTGCCTCGTCGCTGTTCGTGGGCGCCATCTGGTAGGTCGACTTGTCGCCGCCGGCGAGGTTTGCTGCCGATCCCACCGCATCGCGAAACGGCCCGTAGAAACAGGACGCGTACTTGGCGGCATAGGCAAGAATCAGCGTGTTGACGTGCCCCTGCGCTTCGAGCTCATTGCGAATTGCGCCGATGCGCCCGTCCATCATGTCGGACGGCGCCACGATGTCGGCGCCGGCCTCGGCATGTGACACGGCCTGCCGCACAAGCATATCCACGGTGACGTCGTTGAGAACATAGCCCGCATCGTCGATGATGCCGTCCTGGCCATGCGTCGTGTAAGGATCAAGCGCAACGTCGGTGATCACGGCCAGGTCGGGCAGCGCCGATTTGATCTCGGCCACGCTGCGCTGGACAAGCCCGTCGGGGTTCGCGCACTCTGCGCCGTCAAGCGACTTATGGGCGTCGTCTATGACCGGGAACAGGGCTATCGCGGGGATGCCGAGCCCGGCAGCCTGCCTGAGTTCCTCGATGAGTTTATCGACGCTGCGGCGTGCGATACCCGGCATGGAGGCAATGTTTTCGACACGATTCTTGCCATCAAGAACGAAGACGGGGTAAATCAGGTCGCCCGAGGTCAGCTGTGTTTCGGCGACCAGGCGGCGCAGTGACGCCGTGCGGCGGGTTCTGCGCAGGCGGGTTCCAGGGAACCGGGAAGGGCTCGAAGCACTCATAATCAGTCAGCATAACAGTAACAATTTCCGATTTTCCCTGTATTTAGGTAGGGTTTCCACGTCTGGACCACAGATTTCTGCCGTTTCCGTAATAAATATCAGACCGGGCGGGTCATCTCGTATGCAAAGCAACAATGCCGAGCTCAATCGGCGTCAGAGGTTTGATCAGGTAGTGGGTGAGTTCCATCAGGACATGTACCGTTACGCAGCGTGGCTGAGCCGGGATACCGCCGTCGCCGAAGACGTGGTCCAGGAAGCACTGCTGCGCGCCTGGCAGTCTCTTGACGCGCTCCGCGACGATGCGGCTGCAAAACCCTGGTTACTGACGATCGTGAGACGCGAAAACGCCCGTTACTTTGAGCGCAAGCGTCTGGATACGATAGACATCGATAACCTGACCGCGTCGCAGTCAGCGATGCTGGCCGAACACCCGGACGAAGAGCTCGACGATGTGCGCAAGGCGATATATGCGCTGGATGATGATTATCGTGAGCCGCTCGTACTCCAGGTTCTCATGGGGTTCAGCACCACGGAGATCGCAGAGCAGCTCGGACTCAAGCAAGGCGCCGTGCTGACGCGGCTGCACCGCGCCAGGGCGAAGCTGAGGGAAACGATGAACGCCGGGACGGTCGAGTGAGCGCCGGTAACCAGATCATGAATTGCGAAGATTACAGACAGGCCGTTGCCGCCGAGCCGTCATTCGACGGCGGCGCAGGGCATCTTGCCGACTGTTCGTCTTGCCAGGAATACCGGAAGGAGATGCTGGCGCTGGACCGGAAACTAGGACTTGCGATGGCCATTGCCGTGCCGAAGCTCGTGATGCCCGAATTGCCCGACATCGAAAATGTCGTCGCGCTGCCGCGCCGGCAGCGAATCACGACACCGGCGTGGTTCGCCATGGCGGCAACGGTGGTTCTTGCCGCCGTGCTCGGTGTTCGCATGTTTAGCAGCAGTATTGAGTATGACTCGCTCGCAGACGAAGTATTGGCGCATTTGCAGCATGAGCCTTACGCACTGCGCGTAACGGACGAGGCGGTCCCGGATGCGAGGCTCGAAGCGGTTGTGCCGGCGACTGTCGCGAGATTCGATCGCAACGCCGGGCTGATTACGTATGCGCAGAGTTGCGTCATCAACGGCAACGAGGTGCCGCACCTCGTGATCCAGGGCGAACGGGGACCCGTGACAATCCTGTTGATGCCTGATGAAAGGTCGACCGAAGCGGTGTCTTTCGGCAACGCCACGACGAAGGGCGTGATATTGCCCGTCGGCAGTGGCAGCATTGCGATTCTTGGTGAGCGCGACGAGCAGCTCGAGAAGTTCGAACAGAGTGTAGTGAAATCGGTGATGTGGAGTACCTGAAGGATACGTCGCCAAATCGGATGCCCAACCTGGGCAAACAAACCCTAGCAGGAGAGAGAAAATGTCGGAAAAGAAAGTTGTAAAACCTGTAGCGCTGGCCGTAGGTGCGGCACTGGCCGGATCTTTCGCGCTGAGCGGCAGCATCGCCAGTGCGGAGGCCGTTGACAATCCGTTCGCCATGTCGACGTTGAGCGCGGGCTACATGCTCGGCGAGGGCGAAGGCAGCTGTGGCGGCGACAAGGAAGGTAAGGGCGATTCCGAAGGCAGTTGCGGCGAAGGCAGCTGTGGCGGCGACAAGGAAGGCGAGAAGGAAGGCGAAGGTTCCTGCGGTGAGTCCGGCGAGAAAGAAGGTGAAGGCTCCTGCGGAGAGGGCAGCTGCGGCGCCGAGACGTAGTGAGACCGCACCACTGAAGGCAAATGCGGTGATGGCTGCCGCGTAGAGATCCTCTACGATCGACCGTCGCCCCTGCGCTTCAGGTGCCGAGAGCCCGTGCTTTTGCGCGGGCTTTTTTATGCGCGGATGATGTGCCCGGAGTCGAGCCGGGTGGTGTGCTTCGAGCAGGTGAAGCGGTTCCACGTATCTTGCCGATCCGCTCTAAAACGCGCTCGCTAACGCGTGAGCTCAGCTGGTACATTAATCCCTGCCATGGCCAAGCAGGTAACACGATGCCGATGGGCCGAGGGTGTCAGCCTCGACTACATCGAATACCACGACAAGGAGTGGGGCGTGCCCGTTTACGATGACCGGGTGCAGTTCGAGTTTTTGATTCTGGAGGGAGCGCAGGCGGGCTTGAGCTGGTCAACGATACTGAATAAGCGAGAGGGTTACCGCAACGCGTTTGCTGACTTCGATGCTCAAAAGGTGGCGCGTTTCACGGCTCGGCGCGTCGAAAAATTACTGCAGGATCCCTCGATCGTTCGGAATCGCCTGAAGGTTCAGTCGGCGATTACGAACGCCAAAGCGTTCCTGGCGGTCCAGGACGAGTTCGGTAGCTTCAGCGAGTATATCTGGGGTTTCGTTGACGGCCGGCCCGTTCAGAACCGGTTCCGGAGAGACAGGGATATTCCGGCGACATCTGCGGTGTCGGACAAGCTGAGCAAGGACCTGAAACAGCGGGGCTTCAAGTTCGTCGGCAGCACGATCATGTACGCGCATCTGCAGGCGACCGGGCTCGTCAACGACCACGTTACCGGCTGTTTCCGTTACAGGCATTGCGCCGATCTTGCCTCGAAGCGAGGCTGAGGGCCGCAGATAGCCCGGCGGCTTGCAATCCGCTACGGGCCGGTGGATTATCGTGTGACTCTCGCAGGTCATGCAGTCAACGGGGGCGATCGCCATGTCGATAGAACTCAACGGCAAACCGGGCGCAAATTTCTGGATCATTGGCGCGGCTGCGCTGGTCTGGAACCTGATCGGCCTGGTCTTCTATTTCGGACACGTCACGCTATCGCCGGAGGCGCTGGCGAAGCTACCCGAAGCGCAGCAGGACTTTCTGACGTCGACACCCACCTGGGCAACCGCGGCGTTCGCGACTGGCGTAAACGCGGGCATGCTCGCCAGTCTCTTGCTGCTGTTGCGCAAAGCCTGGGCTGTGCCTGTTTTCGCCGTATCGCTGGCCGGTATCGTCCTTCAGGATTTCGATGCGTTCGTATTGCGCGGCGGGTTCGCCGTGGTCGGTGTTAACGGCGTCATCATCCCGTCGATGGTTTTGGTTATCGCGGTGCTGTTGCTCTGGTATGCGAGGGCCGCCAAAGCCAGGAACTGGCTTGCATAGACGCGACGCTTAGTTGCCGATCCGGATGACGGTGATCGCCGACAGCCCTTGCGGCGTATTGTGCGATATGCCGCCAAGGTAGATCGTATCGGGTGACAAGCCGCCCCAATTGACCGTGACAGTCTCGGTCGTGCCGGCATTTACAAACGCAGGCCCGCTCGCCGACATGTTGCCCTGATCGTCGAGCAGCCCGAAGGACCAGGCCAGCAGGCTGTAGTTGGCGCCGGGTCCGCCGGCAACCTCGTCCGTTTCGAAACCGTGAATTAAAATTGCGTAGCGCCCGGCCGTCGGCAACAGCACGTCGAACTCCTCATCCGATGTCGGGTTGCCGCTCTCGCCGATCAGTACGCAGTCGACGTTGTCCGCGCAGAAGTACACATACATGTCGAGGTCGTCGTCGCCGTCGGTCAGTGCGTCGAACAGGGCGAAGCGGAGGTAGGCCTGGCTGTCGGGCACATCGATCAGGTGGGCGGTCACGCCGTTGCCGGTGCGGAACGAAAAAGTCTTTGTCGGGTCGTTGTCGACAAAACCGCTAATAACGAGCGGTAGCCTCAGCCCATGCACTCCCGGCGAATAGGAGCCGGTGTAGCCGAACTCGACCGGGAAGCTCAGCGCCCCGCTTTCGCCAAAAGAAGTGATCTCGGCGGGGGCCGTGACCGAGATTGGTCGAATGGCAATGCTGCTATAAACGGACCGCCCCGCGCCCGTCCATGCCAGAGAACCGAAGCGCCAGAGGTCCAGTGGACCCGACTGATAGCTGAACGTGACATCGAAAGAAGCGGACTGGCCGGCCGGCACCGTAATGCTTGTGGGCGTGACGTTGACCAGGATGCCCGGTGGCGCGACAACGCTCGCGTTGTAGGTTGCCGCCTCATCCGAGACGTTGGTGACGCGGCGGGTGATCGTGCGTTCGTTGGCAAGTCGTTCGATCGCGATCGAAGGCTGGTTGAGGTCGGCCGCGGCGAACGAGTAGCCTGCCGAGGACAGCTCGTCACAACGAGCCGTGGACACGCCGGGCGATGCCGTCCCGCAGGCAAACGCATCGTACTCATCGGCAGCGACGTCATACACGAGACCGGGATCGACCGCGTCATTCGGCACGATGTGGCCGGCCCCGTAATCGAATGGAATCGCGGGATCTTCGCCGTTGGAGGCTGTTACGGACTGACGCGCCGTCGTCATCAGTGCGGACTTGATGGCTGACGGGCTCCAGTCGGGATGCGCCTGCATCAGAAGCGCAGCAACACCAGCAACATGCGGTGTCGACATCGAGGTGCCCGACAAATAGGCGAAGTCCTCGCCCGGAGTCGCGTTGGCGGCGTCCGGCGTAAATCCTGCAAGAATGTTAATCCCGGGTGCCGTTACGTCGGGTTTGAGAATGTCTCCGATCGGCGCCGGGCCGCGCGCGGAAAAAGACGCCATGATATTGCCCGCATCCGTCTCCTTCAGAAACAGCGTCTTATCGAGGAGAATCGTGACTTCGGCACCGGCATCGAGCTCATCGACAATAAGGTTGCCGTCAGCCTGGCCGATCATCAGTGCCGGGATGTCGGACAGACCAGTGGCGCCGTTCATCACGATCGGGTCACCGGCGATGTTGTAAACGAGTGCGGCAACGGCACCGGCATCGTCGGCATTGGCTATCTTGACCTCGAAACTGCAGCCGCCGCGCTGGATAAAGGCAATTTTGCCGGAAACTTCAGAAGCATTGACCAGCGGCTGACAGGCGTCGGACGTCGTGCCCGGCGAGCCGTCGTCAAGCGTGTCATCGCCGTCATCGACCAGCACGACCGCCTCCTCGATCGGCCCGCGGTCGGCCAGGGCGGGCGTGAAATTCGCTTCCTTGACCGCGTATTTGGCGGCGATGCTCGGTGGCGACTTGACCTCGAGGGCCTCGATCGATGTCTCACCATCGCGGCTCGATGCAGCGGCTGTAATGACCCAGGGTCCGCCGGCCGGGGAGCCGATCGTGCCCGGGTTGGGGCCCTCGTTGCCGGCGGCAACGACCGTGAATACACCGGCCTTGGTTGCCGCCATCAGTGCGACATCGTCCGCCGCAGTGACGCTCGTCAGCGAGCTGCCCACCGAATAATTGATGATGTCCACGCCGTCGGCCACGGCCGCATCGATCGCGTTGGCCAGGTCCGAGGTATTACAGCTGGCACGCTGGTCGCCGGGGCGCAGCCAGCAAGCCTTGTAGGCGGCAACCCTGGCGCGCGGCGCGATGCCCTCGATGCGGCCAATGAACGTGTCGAAGATCGCGGCCTTGACCCGGTTGCCGGCGGCCGTCGTGGCGGTATGCGTGCCGTGACCGTCGACGTCTCTCGCGGAGCGAATCTCGCCTTCGTCGATCGGTCCGGTCGCCTCGGCGCCGTCTATGAAGTAGCGCGCACCAATCAACTTGTTGTTGCAGTCAGTCTCATCGAAGCGCTCGCCGGCCTGGCACACACCGTTCCAGTCCTCGGGCGGCTCGAAAATCATCGTGTCCTCGAGCTTTTCATAGCGATGGCATAGCCAGCGGCCAAGCAGGGAGTTCTCAGCCCAGTCTCCCTGGCACAGGCTGGGACTGTCGGCCTCGCGCGTATCCTTAAGCGCCGGGTGGCCGGGCGCGATACCGCTGTCGATGATGCCGATGATCATGCCGTCACCGTCCAGCCCTGGGGCACCGCGCAGGCCCACCTCATCGTCGAACAAGCCCAGGAAATCAAGGCTGAAGTTTGTCGCCAGCGGACGGACTTCATCTTCCCAGACGCGCAGCACCTGGGGCATGCCGGCGAGCCGGTGCGCCTGGCTCGGGTGCATGCGGGCCGCGAATCCGTTCAGGCCATACTGGTAGCGGTAAATCAGCTCGGTGCCGGCGCCAGCGCGCGCCAGGACCTTGTTCTGTTCGTCAACGAGTTTCGCGGCGTAACTCTGAATCGCCGGGCTGGACTTGTCGAAACGGACTCGCGGCGCCCCGGGCGCGCCCGGTTTCGCGCCGCCGCCGCCGCTGAGGGCCGCGTGATGTTCCGCTGCAGACGGCGCATTCAGCTGGACGATATAAACCTTGCGAACGTTCGGATCTTCGCTCCCGGCCAGCCGAATGGCTCCGAGGCTGCCGGCGTCGCGCAACTGTGAGTCGTACTCTGCTGCCGCGCTGGTTGCGAGCAGCAGCATCGCGATGAACAGGAGGCGACGCAACGTCATCTACTCGTCGCGATATCCGCTGAGCTCCTCGGCGGAATACTGCACGCCGAGGCCCATCGCAACGCGATTGACGAAGTTGAAATACCCTACGATCAGCGTCAGGTCGAGAATGTCCCTGTCGGTCAGGCCGACAGCCCGCAGTTCCCCGAGATCGCTCTCGGTCATCGCAACGGGGGCCGAGGACAGTTTTTCGGCGTGCCGCACGATGTTGCTCAGCCGCGGCTCGAGCGCTTCGAGACCGTCGGCGCTCGCCAGCATGTCGAGCGTTTCGTCGTCCTTGATGTAACGCCGTAGCGCCTCGGTATGGTGATTGACGCAATAGTCGCAGTCATTCGTCGCCGAAACGACGACGGCCACGGCCTCCCGCTCTGCCCTGCTCAGCCCCGACTTGCCGAACATCAGGGTCATGTACAGATCGAGGTGGTTGCCCATCGCGTCCGGGTTCAGGCTATGAACCTTCAGGATGTTGGAGACCTTGCCGCGTTTTTGAATCAGGTCGGCATAGATTGCGGCCAGTTTCTCGTCAGCGTCGGCAACCTCGACTTCATCTATCCAGGACATAATTCCTCACTGTCGTCATATCGCTTCGCCACACGGCATGCCGGCAGCAAAGTCCATGTCGAATGACGTTACCACTCACATCGGAAAAAGAGAATGTCAGTCAACCAGCGTCGCGTGGAGCACGCGGTCAAAATGTGTCAACCACCGCCCCCCGCCGCGCGCGACTGCAGCCAGTCGCGCGGCCGCAGATAATCGGTGTACAGTTTTTCCTCCGGCGAGCCTTTTTCAGGTTGCCAGCCATACTCCCATCGAACACGCGGCGGCAGTGACATCAGGATCGACTCGGTGCGCCCGCCCGACTGCAGGCCGAACAATGTGCCGCGATCGTAGATCAGGTTGAATTCGACATAGCGACCGCGCCTGTACAGCTGAAATTCGCGCTGACGTTCTCCGTAGCGATGCGTGTTACGGGTCTTGACGAT
>JAACFB010000065.1 GCA_009937615.1 Gammaproteobacteria bacterium
CTCGGTCTGCAAACACCGATGACGATTGCAAAGGTCAGGGCGGCGCTCGAAGGCCTGCCACTCGACTATCGCCAGGGTCCGTCAACGACCGGTGTCGTCGCCGTGCTCAAGGGCGCTAGCGACGAGCGGACCGTGCTGCTGAGAGGCGATACGGATGCGTTGCCCATGACCGAAAACACCGGCTTGCCGTTTGCCTCTGAAATCGGTGGTGCGATGCATGCCTGCGGCCATGACGCACACACTGCAATGCTCGTTGGCGCTGCGAAAATGCTTTGCGCGCGTCGCGATAAGCTGAACGGCAATGTGATGTTCATGTTCCAGCCTGGCGAAGAGGGCCATCATGGCGCGCGATTCATGCTCGAGGACGGTCTGCTGGACCCTTTACCTGACGCCGCGTTTGCCCTGCACATGATGCCGAACGCCGAATACGGCGTTGTGGGCAGCCGTGCGGGTCCGTTGCTGGCGTCTGCGGATAAGTTGTATATCACCGTGAGCGGACGTGGCGGTCATGCGTCGATGCCTCACAACGCGATCGATCCGATTCCGATCGCCTGTGAAATCGTCATGGCGATCCAGTCGCTCGTGACGCGCAGGGCACCGATCTTCGATCCGGTCGTTGTAACGATCGGTAAGATCAGTGCCGGGACGACAGACAACGTGATTCCCGAGGAGGCGCGGCTGCTGGGAACGATTCGCTGCCTGTCCGCAGAGAGGCGTACTGACGTCCAGCGAAAACTGGTCGAGCTGGCCCAGGGTATTGCCACGGCGCACGGCGCCAGCGCTACGATCAAGTTCGAGACCGGATTCCCGGTCACGATCAACGATGCAGGTGCCGTCGAGTTCGGTGAAATGGTCGTAAAGGAGGTGCTCGGTAATGACGGCTGGTTGTCGATGCAGGCGCCGATTATGGGTGCCGAGGATTTCTCCTACGTGCTGGAAAAAGTGCCGGGCGCGTTCTTCTTCCTTGGCGCGTCCCGTCAGGGTGAAGACTGGGAGAACTGTTGTCCGCTGCATTCGCCACAGATGACTATCGACGAGAGCGTCATGGCTCGCGGCGTCGCGGTGCACGTGGCCCTTGCCGAACGGTTCCTGAAAGAAGGCTTTTGATCCAGAACGTATACGATCCCGATCCCGCTGACGGGCTGAGCGCGCCATGCGGCAGATAAAGTGGAACGGGATGCCTCGACTACAATGACAGGTTCGGCCTCCGGGATTTTCTGACCTTATGCTCAATTGGTTTCGCCGTCTTTTCCCGCTCGGTTTGCTCTTCTGGTCAACCGGTCAGGGTTCCGAGCCAGTCGAGCAGCTGGACGAACTGCGTTGGGCATCGCGCGTGCTGCTCGTTTTTGCCGTCGATGATCAGGATCCGCGCGTCATAGCCATTAGTGAATCGATCCGTGAGGCGCGTTGCGACGTCGCAGAGCGTGATCTTGTTTTTGGCCGTGTCCTTTTAACGGGTGAAAGCCGTATCGGTGAAAATGAGTTGAGCGTGGAAGCGGCGGCCCGGCTACGTGGTCGGTTTCAGCTAGCGGAGCCAGGCTTCAGGGTGCTGTTGATCGGCAAGGACGGTGGGGTCAAATCAAGCTACGACAGTGTCCCCGACCTCGACGATGTTTTCCGGTTGATAGACAGCATGCCGATGCGTATTCGCGAAGCGAAGTCCAGATCGACGCCGTGTTCCGGCTAGGATCCAGCGGTTATTCACTGCGCGAATATGGATGAAGATCCGCATGCTGCTGGTCCGGACAACATGGTCACGTTCCAGGCGTTACCGGTCATCCTTGCCGGAGGCGCGGCTTGCGAGGCCCGGATTGTTCTTTCCCGTTTGAATTGGGGCGTACTCCGATAGCGGACACAAGGTGATATCCTGATCCCTCTCGAACACAACGTGGTCGTGCGAATGAAGAACGTCTCCCTCTATCTCGGGCTCGGGATGCTGTTTACGCACGAGATGGATGCAATGCCGAATCACGAGTGGCGGGTATTTCCGCTGCTCGGTTCCTTGCCCGACGCCGCCGGGCAATTTGTTTTCCTTGCGGCGCACATCCCGATATTTGCGCTGGTGATCGCGTTCGTAGCAAGCCTGAACCTGAAGGTCCGTGATCGCGCCCAAAAAATCGCTGCGGGGTTCCTGGTAGTTCATGCAGCGCTGCATTTCATGTTTTCAGGGCAAGCGAACTACGAGTTTTCGTCGTTCTTTTCCAGTGCCTTGATTCTCGGTGCAGCGCTTTGCGGTATCGGGTTTTTCAGTGCGGTGGCGCTGGAGCGCAGCTCGAGCATTTCCTGACTCGCGTCTCACTCCGGATCTTGGCAAAGTCAGGGTCGCAGGCTCGTCTCGACCTGGGTCCTGAACCCACTGGCTTTCCACGCGAAGTACATCACTACGAGGTATAACTGCATCGACGTGGCAGCGATCCATTCGATCGAATTCTCCGCTGCGTCAGGGTCTTCGAGCGTCGCCTTGAGATAGAAGTTGAGCAAACCGAGAGCGAACGGGAGCGCGCTCAGCGCCGTCATTGTCCGTACCTGCCGTCGCAGTAAGCCATGGCGCATCACGTGCGTCATTTTGCTTAGTGCAATAACGACGAAAACCTCGGTGAGGACCATGCCGATGAAAAAGAAATAGATTCCGAAACGGCGCATGAATTCGTAGAGAGGTTCCTTGGTGCCGAGGAACGTTACGTAGAGCACCAGGGCGAGCGCACTCACGAGGCTGCTGATGTGGATTGCCCTTGACATGTACCGCGACAGGTTTGGGTCCAGTGAGCGCAGCCAGTCCACGGCGACATACCAGGTCAGCAGCAGGAACGCGACCTGGGGCAGCATGACCGCCCGAAACAGAAAACTTCCCGGTGGCTTGCGGCCGGTCGCGCTAACCGACACGCAGCCGTCGATTAGTGGCACACAGGCCGGCAGGGCGTCAGCGTAAACGCCGATGCCAAATGCCAGGTAGACCGCTGCGAGCGGCAGAACCCCGGCGATTAACGGCAGGTACCGGGTCAACATAGAAATCAACGATACTACGATTGGGCGCCGGACGGACACAAAAGCGCGGTGGCTCAGCGATGCGCATCAATGCCGATACTCCCGCCGGCACGTCGCCGGTTGATCAACGGTTGAAACCAGGCAGAATGTTCCAATGGCCGACCGATGGAGAATCAGTCATCAAATTTACCCTTCGAAGCCGGCGATTGCCTGGCACAATCATTCCCATCCTCGTTGCGTGCTTAGCTGTAGCTGACGATACAAAGGGCGAACGGATCGAATCGATTACGATCGATGGCGTGGAAAGGATTTGGCGCATGTATGTTCCACCCGATTACGAGGAGGGTGGCCCGCGAGCGTTAATACTCGATTTTCATGGAACCGGCTCGAATCCCGAACGACAGGCTCGCCTCTCACGATTCGAAAGTTTGGCGGCCGAGTTCGGTTTCTTGGTAGCCAGGCCCGAGGCGAAATACCCCCGAAAAAAGGACGGGCGCGTTACCTGGAACGTGGATCTTCATGAGGATGCCGTCGACGACGTTCGATTCATTCGGGAAATGATCCGTCAAATCAGCGTCCAATATTCGGTCGACCCGAGAAGAATTTATGCGACAGGCTTTTCGGGTGGTGGCCGCATGAGCAGCAGGTTGGCCTGTGATCTTTCAGACGTATTCGCCGCAATTGGGCCAGTTGCAGGAGTCCGGTATCCGGAGGACTGTAATCCGCTGCGGCCAGTGCCATTGATCACGTTTCACGGCAAGAAAGACAACATTAATCACTACGAGCATCGCAGCGACTCGCCCGATTACTGGCGTATGGGAGTAGAGGCGGCTATTGCGGGCTGGGTCAGGAACAACGGTTGCGTCGGTAAGCCATCAGAACAACCCGTAACGTCCACGGTTGTCCGTGTTACGTACGGAGAATGCAAACAAGGCGGAGACATTGTCTTCTACCGGTCGGAAGACGCCGGCCATACTTGGCCGGGTTCCCCGGAGGCAGGCGCGCTGGCCGCGAGAGGCCGGGGCAAGACAGATTCGGCGATAGACGCGAGCAAACTGACCTGGCAATTTTTCGAGGGCCACCTGCTACCGTAAGCCGAAGACGGTGCAAGTGGTTGCAGGTTTATTCATCCACGTCTGTTCATCAATATCCGAAGCCTGGTCAGCGTCCGCGTTGACGATGCAGTGTAAGCGACACTCTTGGCAGGTGGTGGGTCTCGAGAGCCCGCGGCTCGACGACAACGGGGCGTTGCCCGCTGCATTGTCGCTGCAGCTGACTCTTATTCAGCCAGGCAGGCAGGGCCCTGACGCGCTCAAAACCCGTTATTGGTAGCGCTGCACGGCTTCGAGCGACTTCTGGACATTTTCCATCGGGGACACGCCGCCAATGGTTTCGGCGATCTTTCCGTCCGGCGTCACGATAAAGGTCAGGCGTTCCGCGAAACCGTGGTCGACTTCGACGCCGCGGGTATCCAGCTTACCCGGGCGAGCTTCGCGAACCGCAACGTCATAGGACCTCGCAATCGCGCCGGTTTCGTCCGAGGCCACCGCGAGCTTGCCGGCACAATATTCCGGATCGGCCGAAAAGTCATTGAGTCGCTCGATACTGTCCAGAGAAACGCCGATCACGCTGGCGCCGGCGGCATTGAACTTATCCATGTTTACTGCGAATTCATGCGCCTGGATATTGCATCCGTTCGTAAACGCCGATGGATAGAAATAGACAACGACCAGGCCCTCGTCGAGCGCTTGCCGGAGTGAAAAATCGAAAGCTTTTCCATCGAGCGACGCTTTTGCCTCGAAATTCGGTGCGGTGTCGCCAGCTTCGAGTGCCGCAAGAGCGGCGGATGCAGCCAGGATCAAGCCCATGAGACCGAGCTGAAGTTTTTTCATCGTTCTTCCTCTGCAGAAAGTTCTCGCCATGACGATCGATCAGGGATCATTATTGTGAGCGCCGTCCGGGATTTGCGCAAGCTCCGCCGCAACTGCGGCGGCTTACAAAACGGACATCGACGGCATCATTTCGACGCCGGCGCGATGCGGCAAAGCGCGTGATACCCGCGGCTTTTGGCGTTAGTCTATGAGCTCGTGATCAATCGCCGAGGTGTGCAGTGGCTTTAATCGACATGATCAGGGAGACAGCGGGCCTTTCCGGTTCCCGGAGTCCGCTTGCCGACAACCTTGAAGCACAGGCCTTGTTTGCATCGATCCTGGTCATTTCCGCGAAAAGCGACGGCGGTATTTCACCCGAAGAGAATCTGCGCATGGTGCAGCTGTTGCGCGGAAAGTTCGGGCTGCAACCCGGCGAGGCGCTGGAATTGGTGACCCGGCTCGCCGACAGCGTGTCGGACAATGCGGAAACGGATAGCCTGATCGACGCGGTCAACCGCGAGTTTTCCCTGTCCGCGAAGGAGGAGCTGATGCTCATGGTCGTCAGCGTCATCGCCGCGGACGAGGAAAAGGACGCACAGGAAATGAAACTGCTGATGACGCTGGTCGAGGAATTGAAGATTCCTGGCAAGGTCATGGAGAAAGTTTATGCACGCTATTTCGAACAGCAAAAAAAACGCGGCCAGGCGTCTGCCTGACAGCTGGCAGGCATTATTGGGAGATTGGTTGATGAGGGCGTTCTTCCTGGTCGTAGCCGCTGTACTCGCGGGTGCCTGCAGTGTCGAGGATGCGAACGACGAGTCGGTCACGGCTGCGGCCGTTACCCTTGGCAATCCACCTCCTGGCTCTAATCAGATGCTGCGTGCGCCTGTCACCGTCGCCGAAGGTCTGGAGGTGATCATCTCCGATGTGGTTATTCCCGCGGGGGCGACGGTTCCGAGGCACTATCACCCGGGGGAAGAGTTCGTATACGTCATTGACGGGTCGGCCGTGCACGTCGAGCAGGGTAAGCCGGAGCAGATTTTGAGGGCGGGAGATGCCTACGTCATTCCGCCACGAGCGATCCACGAACCGCGGGGTGGCCCGGAAGGCGCCCGCGCGATCGTTTTTCGACTGCACGTCGAAGGTCAGGACGAGCGTATTTTAGTGCCTGAATAATCGCCACGCCAAAGGCTCAATATGCCCCAAAGGAGGTGTCGCAATGAACGAACGGAGCCCTGCAGCGATCGACGTCAACGATGTCGAAGCCAGGTCGGGCAGCAGCTATCCGGATCCGTTCCGGAGAGAGGTTGTATCGCGCACGAAGCGAGTGCTCGGAGACGTTTTCGGGCTCAGGAATTACGGCGTAAACCAGGTCGAACTGCCTCCGGGCTGCTGGTCGGCACAGCGGCACTGGCACACGCACGAGGATGAGTTCGTCTACGTTCTTTCCGGGGAATTGACGCTGGTGACCGATGCAGGAGAGCAGACTTTGACCGCCGGCATGGCAGCCGGTTTTCCGGCAGGGGAGACGAACGGTCATCACCTCGTCAACAACAGCGATCAGGCCGCTTCATACCTCGAGATTGGCGATCGAATCGACAAGGACGAAGTTTTCTATCCCGACGTCGATCTGCGGCTCGTGTCCGACGGCCGGGGAGGCCACGTGTTCACGCATCGCGACGGCAAGGCCTACGAAACGGACTGACTCGGTCCGTCATCGGCTGCCGTAAGCGGAATAAAGCAGGATCGCCCTGGCCATGGCCCAGGGTGGATTCAAGCTGATCACATATCCAGGTCGAAAAGCTTGATCGCATTCTCGCGGCCAATCGTCTGCCGCTGCTCGTCATCGATTACCGGCGTGCTGTCGAACCAGTTCGCCGCGTCTTCCATCCGTTCGAAGGGATAATCGGCCGAAAAATAGAGCCGATCGGCACCCATCATCTCGAGCGTGCATCGGAATGCCGCGTCGTTGAAATTACCGCTGGTCGTGATGTGAAAGTGCTCCCTGAAATAGTCGCCGAGCGGTCGTTTTCCGCGATACCCGCGTGGCGAAAAACGCATCCGCGCGTCGATGCGCCACAGGCCGAACGGTATCCCCTCGCCGAGATGGCCTGTGATGATTCTCAGATTCGGAAAATCGTCAAACAGTCCGGAACCACAGAGACGCAGCGCGTGCGTTGACGTTTCCACGGCGAATCCCCACGGCGCGCTCCGCAGCCACGGGTGGCCCTCGTAGATAAGGGACTGCGAGGGTATGTTCATGCGCGGGTGCAGGTAGAACGGCACATCGAGGTCTGACACCACCGCCCAGAAATCCCGGTATTCGGCTACATCGTAATAGATCGCCGAATCTTCGACGTCACGCTGCGTAAATCCGTTGACCAGGGCACCCTTGAAGCCGAGTTCATTGACGCAGCGCTTCAATTCGTCAGCTGCGGCCTCAGGATCCTGCATCGGCAGCGCCGCAAGCGCCCGGTAACGGTCCGGGTGGTCGTTTACCGCTTTGGCCATGCGCTTGTTTGCCTTGACGGCGACCGCCACAGCCTCGTCGCGGTCGAGGATCGCCTGTACCGCTGGCGCATTCAGTGACAGCAGTGCGAGCTCAATGCCCGTGCGGTCCATCGTCGCCAGCCGCAGCTCGTCAAGATCGAGTATTTCGTTTGAAAATTCATCGAAGCGGCCGGAATCGCCTGCGAAGTCCTTCGTCTGGGCTAGCGTTTCCTCGATCGCCATATGTTCTTCAAACGCAATTTTGCCTTTCATGGACTACGTCCTTTTTACGACCTGTGTGCACGAGGGAATGAGCGTTCTTCGACTCGAATCGTCGGGTTGCATGCGGTTCATGTGTTGCAGCGGCCGACAGAGCCGCGCGAGATTGCTATATCACGGCCAATCTGGGAGTTTAATACAGTTTCGAGGCTGATCAATCGACGGATCCAAGGCAATGCCGATGAGAACGGTCCTGTTATCGCTGCTGCTTATGATCGCGCTGCTTAACGCGGGCGAAGCTCGCGAGGTCGCCAGTGTGGCAGCGTCAGTCAAAGGGACGCTTTTTGACCAGGCCGGCACCGCAGTTGCCAAAGTAGCAACCAACCATGGCGGCCTCAGGACGACCGTTCGGAATTACACGAGCGCCAGCGTATTCGTCCCTGCGATCGCCCGCGGCCAGGTGGATTTCGGCGTTGCAAACCAGTTCGAGATTACGCTAGCGCTCGAAGGTGAGGGCTATTTTGCCGGCCGGGAGCAATCGAACCTTCGCGCAGTCGCGGTCTTATTTCCGCTGCAGACGGCGATGTTTGTCAGGCAGGACTCACCGTACCAGCGCATTGCAGACCTGGAAGACCAGCGACTGCCGGATGGATTCGTTGCGAACAAGATCGCCATACCGCTGCTCGACGCGCTGCTCGCATCGGACGGGCTGACGCGAAGCGACGTTATCGCGTTCAATGTCCCTGGCCTCGTCGCCGGCGTGGATGCGTTCCTTGCCGGACGCACTGAAGCTTTCATACTCGCACTGAGGGCCCCCAAGGTTCGCGAAGCCGATGCGCGCCATGGCGTCCGCGTGCTGCCCATCGAGAATACGCCTGAGAAACTCGCAGCGATCCGTCGTCACATGCCGGTTGCGTATCTGGCGCTGGAGAGCCCCAGCCCGGGCAGCACCGGGCTTGCCGGGCCAACCTGGGTGATGACTTATGACACGCTGCTGTTTGCGAGCGCTGAAACCAGTGCGGAGACCGTTTACCAGATGACGCGCGCGCTGTATGCCAATAAGCAAAACCTGGTCGACGCATCGCCGGCATTCCGGGGATTCAGCGAGGACCGAATGGTGAAGGACCTTGGGACACTCGAATACCATAGCGGTGCGATTCGCTTTTACACGGAGCGCGGGCTTTGGCCGTCGACGAAACAACAGGACTAGTTGATTCCCGGTTGCGTGCGGCCGTCATTCGCGGCCTCGCGTACCTGATCAGTATCGTTGCGCTTGCCTGGGCCCTGGATATCTTCCAGGTGCTTGCCATTGATCTTTTTCCGGCACAAATCGTGATTGCCGTGCTCGGACTCGCCATCGCGCTCGCATTCATTCATCTGCCGGCCATCAGGCATGCAAAAAAAAGCCGTACCCGGTGGTTCGACTGGGTTGCGGCGGGCGCCGGGATTGTCACATCGGGCTGGATGGCCGTCCGCTATCCGCTATTGGTCGAGCTGACCGTGGAGGCGCCCGCTGAAGCCGTGTTGACCGGGGTTGTACAAATGACGCTGCTGCTCGAGGCGTTGCGGCGCGCGACAGGACTCGCGCTGCCGATCATCGTGATCGCCTTCATCACCTACGCCGCCGCCGGGCACCTGGTACCGGGTCCCTTTGCGGCGCAGCAGACGAGCTGGCAAGTTCTGGCTGGCTTCCTGGCCTTCGATGCCAACGCGCTGCCGGGCGGCCCGCTGCTGATCGTCTGCAACATCGTGATCAGCTTCCTGCTGTTCGGCAATCTGCTGCGCGTGACGGGCGGCGCCGACTTTTTCGCGAACTTCGCGCAGGCGCTGATGGGTCGCTTCCGGGGAGGGCCGGCCAAGGTTGCGGTGGCGGGTTCCGCATTGTTCGGTTCGATCTCCGGCAGCGCTGTCGCCAATGTTGTCGCTACCGGGGTCGTGACCATTCCGATGATACGTAAGAGCGGTTACCCAGCCGAACGAGCGGCCGCAATCGAGGCCGTCGCGTCCACAGGCGGACAGCTGCTGCCCCCGGTTATGGGCGCGGCTGCTTTCCTGATGGCCGATTTTCTCCAGGTCAGCTACGCGGAGGTTGTACTTGCCGCATTAATACCGGGCGTCCTGTACTACGTTTCACTTTTCATCCAGGTCGACCTGCTGGCAGGTCGGGATGGGCACGCCGGGCTAAAAGCAAGCGAGGCCGGCCGGCTTCGCGATATTTCCGGTGGCTGGTTCTTCCTGCTGCCGTTCGTTGCGCTCGTCGTCGCGCTGTTCGGCTTCGACTTCTATCCGCAGAAGGCCGCGATCCTCGCGAGCCTCGTACTTGTGATCAGCGCCTGGATATTCTCGTACAAGGGGGTCCGGCCCGGTATTGCGCAAGTTTTGGAAGCCGTTCGCATGACAGGGATGGTCATCATCGATCTCGTGCTGATTTGTGCGGGCGCAGGCATTGTCATCGGGGTTTTGGCCAATTCCGGGCTCGGATTTACGTTTACGAACTCCCTGTTCCTGCTGGGTTCCGGCAGCCCGCTACTGGTGCTGGTCCTTGCGGCCGCCGTTTGCATCGTCCTTGGCATGGGTCTGCCGACGCTTGGGGTCTATGTGCTGCTGGCGACGCTGGTCGCGCCGGGACTGGTCGAGATCGGCATCAGCCCGATCGCCGCCCATCTGTTCGTCATGTACTACGGCATGATGTCCATGATCACACCGCCGGTCGCGGTAGCGGCATTTACGGCGGCCGGCATCGCTGGCTCCGAGCCCATGCGAACGGCGATGCAGTCGGTCAGGATCGGCTGGCTTGCCTACGTGATTCCGTTCGTGTTCGTCTTCTCGCCCGGCATTACGATGAACGGCAGCGCGGCGCTGATCGCACAGTCGGTCACGATGCTCGTCGCCGGTATCTTCCTCGTATCGGTTGCGATGACCGGTTACCTGCGGCGGCGACTCGGGCAGGGCGGTCGCGCGATTGCGTTCCTGTCGGGATTTGCTCTCTGCGTGCCAGCTGAGCTTTATGGCCAGGCGACGTTCGTTGTGGCGGCGGCGGCCATATTGGGAGCCGCGTTTGTCGGTTTCGAAGTAGCCAGGTTCAGGCCGGTGGGGATGCGCTGACCCGCGATCGTTCCCAGGGCTGCTCCGGTTATAGTAGCCTGCCCGGCGTTACAGTGCGGTCGGGCGCATCCGCTTCGACGGCGTCGTCAGTGCGCTTCCTGGCCGTCGTAAACGGCAGTAGCGCGCGCAACAGAGTGTTGGCTATGCAGACTCAACATATTTCTTTGGACGCCTGGATCAGCAAAGCGGAGTTCATGAACTTCGATGGGCATCGCATCGCGTTCTGGAGCGAGGGCGTCGGCCCGCCATTGTTACTCGTGCACGGCTATCCGACGGCAGCCTGGGACTGGAGCCGAATCTGGAACGAGCTCTGCAGGACTCGCCGGCTTGTCGCCTGCGACATGCTGGGGTTCGGCCTTTCCGATAAACCCGCCGCAGGCTACTCGATACATCGCCAGGCGGACCTCCAGGAGCATTTATTGAGATTTCTGAGGATAGACGGGTATGACCTGCTGGCGCACGATTACGGAGATTCGGTGGGCCAGGAGTTGCTAGCCCGCGCTATCGACGGTAGCGGTGCCGGGAGGCTGGGCCGCATCGCTTTCCTGAACGGCGGATTGTTCCCGGAACAGCATCGGCCCGAGCCGGTTCAACGGCTCGGCGTCAGCCCGCTGGGTTTCCTGCTCGGCCGCATGATGAATCGCAGGCGATTTGGCAGGGCTTTTTCGAGGATCTTCGGGGTCGATACGAAACCCACGGAGACCGAGCTCGATGCCTATTGGCGCCTGATCACGGCAAACTCAGGCCATCGAATCAGTCATAAGCTATTGCACTATCTGGCGGACCGGCGCCGGCATCGCACCCGCTGGGTTTCGGCTCTGCAGCAGTCCACGGTGCCGCTCAAGC
>JAACFB010000094.1 GCA_009937615.1 Gammaproteobacteria bacterium
CCGGCACAGAAATGGGACGACATCATCGCCACCAACCTGTCGTCGTCGTTTCATACGATCCGCGCAGCTACTCCGCACATGATCGCAGCCGGGTGGGGGCGCATCATCAACATATCGTCGCTGCATGCGCTCGTGGCATCGCCCTACAAGGCGGCCTACGTCGCTGCGAAACACGGTGTCGCCGGTCTCACGAAAGTGGTCGCCCTCGAACTCGCGCAGAAACACATCACCGTTAACTCCATCGCACCGGGCTACGTCGAAACGCCGCTCGTCAAGGGCCAGGTCGCGGATACGGCCAGGTCCCGCGGCATAACCGAGGAAGAAGTGGTGCGCGATGTCATGCTCGCCGCGCAGCCGACCAAGAAGTTCATCCAGATCCACGAGATCGCTGAACTCGTCGTATTCCTCTGCGGCGACGCGGCCGCATCGATAACGGGCGCAATAATGCCCGTCGACGGCGGCTGGTCCGCCCAGTAAGCCGCCCTACGCCGGCGCGATATTCGCGTTCAGCCGGAACAGGTTGTCGGGGTCGTATTTCTTTTTCACCTCGAGCAGTCGCGGGAAGTTACCCTGGTAGTTGCCGTGGCGCACCTTCGACGACTCGTTGGCCGAATCGACGGTGTAGTAGCCGTCCGTTCGCGGTTCGATCATACTCCAGTAGTCGCGCAGATAGTCCATGTGCGGAGAACCGTCCGTATCAAGTGGCCAGCTTGTCAGCACCATCATCGCTGCCAGCGCTTTGCGGTGAGGGAATGCGGTCGCATCAACGGGTACCCGGCCAATCGCACCACCGGACTGCTGGAAATACAGCATTGTATTGCGCCCGGGATCTGCTTCGAATCCAGAAATCGCTGCATCCAGCATGCTGTCGGGATATTCGTTGACGAATCCACTTTTCAGGTACTCGCCAATATTGCGGAAGTCCGCGTAATCCCAGCTGCGCTGGAGGGCCACGTAGTCGATCGGTCCGAGGTTGCTGAATGCCGGTTCACCGAGCTTCCTGATGGGAGCAAGAACTGTCTCCGCGTCTTTTTCGGGGCCGGAATAGCAGACGTGAAATCCCGCGCCACTGCCCTGACCCGACGCCGTAGCGTTGACGTAGAAATCGATGTACAGGTCATCGGGCGCCTGCACTGAGAAATCGGCATAGAAACGAATGAGGTCGTGTGCGCGGTCGAGCGGAAATACGATGTCACCGCCGATGACCTGGCGCTGCATCGGATGAAGGGTGTAATGGAAGGAGGTAACAATCCCGAAATTGCCTCCGCCACCGCGGACACCCCAGTACAGTTCAGGATTCTCCTCGGCGTTGGCATGCGCCAGCCTGCCGTCTGCGGTGACGATATCCACGCCCTTGATGTTGTCGAGCGTCAATCCGAACCTGCGGGATATTCGCCCGAAACCACCGGCCGTGCTTAGCCCGCCGACACCGGTATGCGACACGGTCCCGGCAGGTGTAACAAGGCCATGCGCCATGGCTTCGTGATCGAGTGCAGCCAGCAAGCTGCCACCGGCCACGTACGCCTTGCGCGACATCGGGTCAATGCGTGCGTGGCGCAATAATGACAGGTCGATCTGCATGCCTCCGTCGCACGTCGATTTGCCGGCAAAGCTGTGACCGCCGCATTTGACGGCCAGTAGTAAACGACGCTCCCGTGCGAAATTAACGGCATTCTGAATGTCCGCAACTCCGGTAGGTTGCACGATCAACGCAGGATGGCGATCGATTGACTTGTTGAGGACCCGTCTCGCTTCGTCATAGCCTGCATTACCGGGCAGCAACAGGTTGCCGCGTAGACTGTCCGCAAGCTCCTGCACGGCGGCTCGCTCGAGTGAAATCTCGTCTCGCTCGCCAGTTACCGCCCGAACATCGCCGCTGACCTGTGTCAAAGCCTGCAGCGCAGCGCGTGCCTGCGCCGTAGGCAAAGCAGCGATCACGCTCGCGGCAATGGAGGATTGCAAGAAACGTCGCCTGTCCATGATTACCCCCTCGTTCAGGTGAAGAACACAGGGTATCGAAAATCAACACCGATTACCGCTGATTCAACGTAAACACGCAGCGCCGTAACCCTCGAGGCGCCGTTTGACAAGTTGCCGAGTACAGTGTCATTGTCGCCGCGGTATGCAAGGCCCGATAACAAGCAAGCTGCCGGACGTCGGTACAACAATCTTTGCGGTCATGAGCCAGCTTGCGCAGGACTGCAGGGCCATCAACCTGTCACAGGGCTTTCCGAGCTTCGAGCCTCCTGCAGAACTGATCGATCGCATCGACCACTACCTTAGAAGCGGTGCCAACCAATACGCACCGATGCCGGGCGTGCCGACTTTGCGGAACGCTATCGCGGAGAAGACGGTGCGCATGCAGGGACGCGAACTGCAGCCGGATACGGAGATCACGGTGTGCACGGGCGCGACCGAGGGTCTGTTCAGCGCGATCCAGGCCATCGTCCGCGGCGGCGACGAGGTGATCGTTTTCGACCCGGCCTACGATTCCTACGAGCCGGCCGTGACGCTCGCCGGTGGCCGTACCGTCCACGTGCCGCTCGCGATCAGCGACGACGGCTTCGACTTCTCTGTCGACTGGCAGCGTCTCGAAGACGCTCTTAATGATAAAACCCGGCTGGTTATCATCAACTTTCCGCACAACCCTACGGGCGCGATCCTGTCTTCTGATGACCTTCACACGCTGGCCGGGCTGCTGCGCGACACGGGGGCATACCTGTTGTCTGACGAGGTCTACGAACACATCGTGTTCGATGGCAAACCCCACGTCAGCGCCTTGTCTGTCGACGAATTGTGGGAACGAAGTTTCGTGGTGACGTCATTCGGCAA
>JAACFB010000066.1 GCA_009937615.1 Gammaproteobacteria bacterium
CGCGGCTGTCCGCTTCCATTCCGGCCGGGCTCGTGCGCTTGAAGTTCTCGGTCGCAGAGCCGTCGAGCTTGTCCATGTCGCCCGTGTTCCAGGCCTCTACGAAGCTGTCCATCGCCGGCTTCAGCTTGGCAGAGTAGTCAGTAGTCGCCGGCGCACAGGCTACCAGGAAGGATGCCGCAATCAGTGCGGCTGCTATTCTTGTTTTCATCGTGTAATCCCCTTTGGCTGAAATGACATTCTAGGGGACGCGCTTCCGAACACCAACTCTCTCTCGAGGTGACGTCGGGAAGCCGGCAATTTACCTGTTCGCCATGAAGATCGCCCACTTTCTATTCCTTGGTTGCCTGTGTTTACCGAAGGTCGCCCCATAGAGACCTATCGTCCGACAGGTGCCATGCTGCATCCGCCGGGTTATGATTCCGGTACGCCTAGCTCAGGACAATAACAATGAAGATCAACTGGGTTCTCGCGGAAAGCTCGCGCATGCGCTATGCAGCGGGCTCATCCATGTATTTTGCGCAGGGCATTCCCTACGGCTTGATGAACATTGCCGTGCCCGCCTGGCTGGCGAGCCAGGGTGTCGGGGCCGGGCAGATCGCATCTTTCCTTGCCGTCATCATACTGCCGTGGGCCTTCAAGTTGTTGTCCGGGCCGCTGATGGACCGTTACCAGTTCCTGCCCATGGGCAGGCGGCGACCCTGGGTGCTGGGCGCACAGCTCGGCATGATGCTGTCGTTTTTCGGCCTTGTTCTCGTCAACAACCCTGTCGAACAGATCGGCCTGCTGATGATTCTCGGCCTTCTCATCAATGTGTTTGCAGCCACGCAGGACGTTGCGGTGGACGGCATGTCCATTGACGTCACGCCCGTCAATGAACAGGGCCGCCTGAACGGCTTCATGGTGTTCGGCAAGGCCGTCGGCTGGGGTATCACGTCCGCGGTGACCGGCACCATGCTGGTCCAATTCGGCCTGGGCGTCACGGCAGTTGCCGCCGCGGCCGTGCAGACCATTGTGTTGCTTGGCTTTATGCTGACAGTGGAGCGTCGCGGCGAGCGCCGCTTGCCCTGGAGTCCCGGTGATGCGGTGTCTGAGCGGCGTACCGCCGGTTCGTTCGCGGGCCTGATGAAGGGCCTGAATGCCGTGCTGTGGACACGCGTCAGCCTGATCCTGATGGCGATCATGGTCTTCGACGGCTTCATTGGCGGCTACGGTCACGCCCTGATGCCCATCGCAGCGATCAACCTGTTTGGTTACACGACGCCGGAGTGGTCACAGCTCGTGGCCGTCATGGGGCTTGCCGGTGCTGCGGTGGCTCTGGCGCTGGGCCCGATGATCGATCGCTTCGGCGCCAAGCGAATGCTGGTATTGACCATCTCGCTTGTTGCATTACACGCGTTCCTGCTCGCGGAAACGCAGTACCTCTGGGAAAACGCGGCCTACGTCAAAGCAATGCTGGCGGCCTGGGTGTTACTCGGCCCGGTGACGATGGTGTGCATGATCGCGCTGGCAATGACGATCTGCGCCAGCGAGAACTCGGCCACGCAGTTCGCCATTTACATGTCGCTGGCTAACCTCGGCTCGTCGGCCGGCTCCAAGGCGTATGGCCTGATCGCCGAGAATACATCTTACGTCGAAGCCTACCTGCTGCTCGGCGCCATCACCGTAGCAATGATCGCGATTATATTGTTCCATCGACATAGCCCGGAAAAGACGAGAGATCGCAAGCGTGCGTCGAGCTACACGGTTGGCATGGGCACGAGCGGCGCCGGCATGTACTTTTCCGGTGCGATGCGTTGTCCCAAGTGCCGGTCGGATATGCAGCAAATCATGATCGACGGCACGGAGGTAGATCGCTGTTCGACCTGTCACGGCCTGTGGTTTGACAGCGGTGAGCTCAGCAAGCTGCGTAACAAGGAGGCGGCGGCCGCACTCGACATCGGTGATGTAAAGATCGGCAAGCAGCAGAACGAAATCGAACACTATCGATGTCCGCGCTGCGCAGGTCCCATGAATCGATTGGTTGACCCCGGGCAGCCCCATGTATGGTTCGAGCAGTGCGGTTCCTGCCGCGGTTCGTTCTTCGATGCCGGCGAGTTGACCGACCTGGCGACCGTGTCCGTATCGGACTTTTTCAAGCGCTTTGTAACACCCGAGCGCCGCTGAGGCTGCCTGACGCGGTTGACCACCCTCGCCGCAGATACGGCAGAGGCCCCGCAGGGCCTTTGCCGAATTTGGTGCCCAGCAGCGGACTCATCTGTGCAGCCCATTGGAACGATTCGCGCAGCCAGGCTGCCCCACGGGCGAGAATCGGCGAGAGCCGATTCTCAGCAATCCAACCACAACCTTCGTTCTGGGAGTACCGGAGAAGATAATCTCGGAACGCCAATAAAATGTGTCTGCTACGGATCGAGCACCTTCCCGAGTATGTCTACGCCGCCGCCGATCTGCGCCCACACCAGCAGTGCCTCGGTTCCTTTCGAAGCGATCCGCGGCCGACCGAAGCGCGTTCCGTCGGGTGGCACGCCGCTGAGCGACGGGCCGAGCGTGTTCGCTGATCCATCGACCAGCGTCCCGGTGGTCGAGACCTTGACGCCATAGATACCGGCCGTGCCGAAGCTCGGGTAGGAACCTACGGCCCAGGCGACAAAATAACTGTCGCCAACGTACCCAACCGTCGCGCCGTAATTGGCGACCGGGGCGGTCGCGATGGCAATGCCGTCGCCGGATGCCGGGCCATCGAGCAGGCTGCCGTCCGGCGCGACGCGTTTGCCGAAGATCCTGCCGTCCGGAGGCGGCGAGGTACCGAGGCTGCCGATGTCGTTCCAGACCACGAGCCAATTGCTGCCACTCGCGGCGACTTGCGGTCCGCCCTGGGTCCGCGGCGCGGTTACGATCGCGATCTCGGGGCTGTCCAGTACCGCGCCGGCAGCGTTAACGCGTACTCCGTAGATGTCGGTGTCCTCCGACGGACCTGAACCCGAGCGCGTGTCGCGCCAGGCCACGAGATAGTTGGTGCCGTCGAAGGCGACGCTGGGGAAGACCTGTTCGCCGGGCGACGTGAAGACCGGGAACTCGCCCGGGCTGGTGCCGTCGGGTGCGATCAGGGCTCCGTAGATTTCATGTCCGGGCGGCACTTCGCCAGGCAGTCCGCCAGAAAGGTCGAACTTGTTCCATACGACCAGGTAGTTCGTGCCATCGAAATCCACCGCCGGTGAGAAATTGCTGCTGCCCGAGGACACCACGATCTCGGGTGCGTCCAGCACGAGACCGTCGCCCGACACGCGGACTGCAACGATGTTCGTGTTGCTGGCGTTATCAGTCTTTGCGAAGACCACGAGGTAGTTCGTGCCGTCAAAGCCGGCGGCCATGCTCTCGGGCTCGCAGCCGGGCAGGTAGTGCACTTCGCCGATGAATTTGCTGGCGCTGCGGCGGCCGCTGCCTGGCACACCTGTCCCATAAAAGCCGTTCGGGAACTCCCGGTCGTCGCAGGCAATGACCAGGTAGCCGTCACCGGCGGCCGGGACGCCGCCGAAACTCTCGTCGCTCGAACGGATGTTCTTTGCGATCAGGAATGCGCCGCCCGTCAGCTCCTCGACCCCCGTGCCAGTGAGGGTCTCTCCAGCGGCGGTGATGGAAAGGTCCAGGCTGTTGCGCACTTCGCCGACGTCGCGAGCATACCACTCGTTAATGAGTGCCGAACCCGAGAAGTCGCCCCCACCGCCTGTCAGCGTTCCGGAAAAGCTCAGCTCGCTCTCGATTCGCGCGGCGTTGGCAAAATTCCCGCCGGGCAGCGCCAGGTCCTCGAAGCCGACCATGGTGGAGGTCGCCTCGGCCGTGACGGACTCGCTGATACCGTCTCCGTCCAAATCCTCGTCGATGCTGATGTCGGTCGGTGCCGCTACGAGCTCGGCACCGGGCGTCAGCGGGAAGCGCACGAATTCGATCGCGGAGCCGCCCACCGGCACCTCGGTCCAGTCGCTGATGCCGCGATCAGTCTTCACCCGCAGCGTTTCCAGCGGTACATCGGGATCGGAGGTGCTCAACTCAAGGAATACCGTTGTCTCGGTGCCATTCACGTCGCGAGTACCGTCGACCACCAGGAGGTTCGTGTAGGTCTCGGTGGACCCTTCCGCAGTCGCGCTGCCGTCGAAGGTCCAGGCCAGGCCATCATCGAACGGGAAAAAGTTGCCGATGTCGCCAGGGCCGGTTTCCGTCTGGCCGGGCAGCGCTGCCGAATCAAGCAGCGTTACCGCGCCGGGCTCGGCCATGACCTCGAGCTTGATCAGGTCAACCGTGGATGAAACGTCGGCGCTCGCCGCAACGCCTGAGAGCAGCGTAACGAGGCGAACCGTCGCGGTGATATCGGCGATCTCCTGCTGCGTGTAATCGGACAGCAATGTGCCCGAGCCTGCCAAAACCGGCTCGAGAATCAGTTCCACGGCCGACTCGCTTTCGACGTCGATATCTGTGTTTTCCGATGTCACGAAAGCGCGCAGTTCGATGCCGGCGCCGCCGATCGCAGTCACGACAAGGTAGTCGGCAAAGTCGAGGCCAAGTTCGGTGAAGTTGAACGTGTAGCTGCCATCGGCCGTGGTCGTACTCGCGAGAAGCTCGCCTTCCGAGCCGTCCGCGTTGCGCCTGTTCAGTTCGACGGGTGTGCCATCAGGCACCGGGCTGGCGCCGGGAACCGACGCCACGGCATGCGGAAGGATTACCGCGAACCACCTGTCGATGCCCTGTAACGGCCACTCCCGGGCAATCTGCCCGTTCGGTGCCGCGACGAGGCCGCTGACGAGTACTGCGGCCGGAGGTGGCGGCGGGGGCGGATCAGGCGGATTGTTGCCTCCGCCACCGCCACCACAGGAATACAGGAAAAGGAAGAGCGTACCTGCGATGAGTACGCGAGCATGACGAAACAGCATAACGACGCTCCTTGCTGTTGCCGCCGCGGAAGTTGCAACCGTGAAAAACGACGCGGACCGGCTCAGGATCCATGATGTTCAGTGCGCGTTAATTAAACCAGTAGTGTTTCCGCGTATTGAAAAATACCTGAAACGGGAGTTCGAATCTGACAAGTTGGGATGATGCTTTTTCTGGTTTTGGAAGCCTCGAATAGCCGGTATCGAACCACACTGCGACGCGCCGGGAACATCACTCTTAATGTGGTTCGATACCGGCGCGTCAGTAAACCAGGCCGCTACGTAGCAATAGAGGTTCCTGTCCTTGGATTTGGAAAAGAGAGAGGGTTAGCCGGGGCGCCCGCTGCTTGAGTTGCACCAACGTGCATAACGATCCACAGCCGATGCCCGCAACGATCACGCTTAAGCTTCGTTGTCCCTAGTTGGATTTACAGTAAGTCGCAAAGTCCTCCTGGCCGGCTTCTTCAGCCAACTCGCTTTTCTCTAACTCCCAGGGACGCACACACTTACCAAGCTTTTCGCACCACTGGTATCCGGCTGAACCAATACACCCGTGCTCATCGCGATCACCACCAACTACGGCATCAGGCTTTAGCTCCATGTCAGGGTGCTCAAATACTGTCTGGCCATCGTTAATGGTTTGAAGCACCTTGATATCTGCAATCGTCAACGGGTCAACTGTCAGCGGGTCGGCTGAGAGAATCACGAAGTCCGCCTGCTTGCCAACCTCTATCGAGCCTTTGATGTCTTCTTCGAAGTGCTGGTAGGCAGGCCAGATGGTGATGGCTTTCAGGCCTTCATAAGGCGTAACGCGCTGATCGGGGCCAAGCACTTCGCCGCTCCGAGTTACCCGGGTTACGGTCGCCGATAAAACGCGCATCGAATCAGGGTTGGCGACAGGTGCATCGTGATGCGAAGAAAACACCATGCCGGCATCCAGCACGTCGCGGGTCGGTGATATGTATGCGGCGCGTTCGGGGCCCAGTACGGAGTCTTTATGCCATTCGCCCCAATAAAAGGTATGCATTGGGAACAGCGATGGCATGACATCGAGTGTTTTAAGGCGATCGATCTGGTCCCTGCGCAGCGTTTGCCCGTGAATAAGCACGTTACGACGATCTTTCAGGCCATGTTCTTCTGCTGCTTCTTCAATGGCGTCCAGGTAGCGATCAATTGCCGCATCACCGTTGCAGTGCACCAGCACTTGACGGTTGTTGGCAAAGGCATCCATCACTTCGCCGTTAACCTGCTCCTCGGTCATCGCTGCGTAACCGACATAGTCCTTATCCTGCCCTTCAGGTGGTACAAAGTAGGGCTCGCTAAGCCATGCGGTCTTTCCCTGGGGCGAACCGTCAATGGTCAGTTTCAGCCCGGCAATACGCAGCCCGTTGTTATAGCCAATGCCGTCATAGCCGCTGCCACTGTAGTACGCGGACTGATTGAGGTGATCCTTCGCCGTATAGTCAACGTAGAGGGCTACATCAATGGGTAATGGTCCTTGTGCGGCTTTCGCCTCGGCTATCGCTACCGTCGGTGCAAATGCCCTGCCCTCTTGCGCCGTCGTATAGCCGAAGCGGGCAAAACTCTGCATACCTTGGCTGAACAAATCGAGGTTATACGCGTCATCTATGTCTGCCTGAAACACTGCCAGGGCGGCAAAAAATGCATTCTCCTCCAGAACACCGTTTGGCGCCTGGCCGTCTGCCTGGCAACGGATAGAGCCGCCCGGGACTTCCTTGCGGCAGTCGGTAATCCCTGCGAGCTCAAGCGCCTTGCCGTTGAACACCCCGAAGTGACCCGACTGATGGATGATCATCACCGGCTTATCCTGGCTCACCTGCTCCAGTATCTGAGCAGTCGGAAATACTTGCTCCTCGAGCTGTGAATCGTCGAACCCGAAGCCAACCAGCCACCCGGTATTGTCAACAAACTCGGCACCCGTCTCGGTTTCCTCCCAGGCCTTCAAGGTATCGACCAGCTGGGCGAAGCTATTTACCTCGCCGTCAGGCATCGGTAACAGGTTGGCGCTCGCCGCCTGAATTCCCGCGCTCACCACGTGCCCGTGCGCATCAACGAAGCCGGGCACCATGGTTCTTCCCTGCAAATCGATTTGCCGGGTCGATTCCGCAATCAGCGGCTTACTGCCACGAACATCACCGACATAAATGATCTTGCCGTCTTTGATTGCAACGGCAGTGGCTTTCGGGTTGTCATCATCGACGGTGATGATTCGGCCGTTGAAGTAAACGGCATCGGCAGCCACCAGCTGTTCAACCGTCGAAGACGGGGCGCCTTCATCCGGCGAGCCACAGCCAAGAAGACTGGTTGTAAGGCCGAGGACGGTTAGTTTCAGTGCAAATGCAAAGCGCATCGGATCTCCCTTCTGACTTGTTTTGATACGTCCTCCAGCGTGATGTGACACTGGACCCCCGGCGGTAACATCATGCGCTTTCGCCAAACGCTTCACTCGCAGAATGCCAGGTGAACGCTTCTGTTTCATTCACGACCTCACGCCGACTAAAACGTTGTTCGTATTACCGTGCATAGCGGTGCGCAGCTCAATCATGCAAATCTCAGCGAGCCCGCAGCAACTTCCTGTTTTTTATCATATCCGCATTTCTTAGCTACATTGAAAATACAATAGTGCGCGCGGAACGCCGGGGCACTGAAAATCGTGTAACAAGATGTTTCTCGTTAGGGCCTTAACAAGGTTTTAGCGCCGCAGGCGCGAATCTATCGAAATTGGATGTCGGCTACTGGCGTCAGGTGCGAACCCCGCTTGAGGTGTCCTGTATTTGTGTTTCTCGGCGAGGGCAGGATCGAGCAGACAGATCGGGGGTTTTCAATCGGCCCAGTGAACAGCCAATCCGGGATAACTGGCAACTCGAAGCACTCAAGGCATCGAAACCGGCTGTAATTCACATCAGATACACCCCTGCCCTCGGCACCTGTCGCGACTGATTCAGGACGTGCACTATTCTCACCGCCCCGCCCCCTGCCGGGAGAGGTGATTGATGGATAACCCAATTCTCACCCTGACCACGCGTCGTTCGACCGAGCAATCGCAGCGTGCTAACGTTCGAGCATGAGCATATGGCGTTCTCCTGCAGCGGGTCTGATCGCGGTCGCGATGTTAACCTTCGTCCGCCCGGTGCTCGGGGATCCGGGAATAGCCGCGAAGCTGGATGACATCGAGCCGCTGCAAATCGGCGCCGCCGCACCGACGTTCACGGTATACCGTGAGAACGGTTCCGGCTGGACTTTCGACCCGGCTGGGTTACAGCGACCGACGCTGATCATCTTCTACCGCGGCGGGTGGTGCGGAGCATGCAACGAGCAGCTGCGCGACATGGCGGCCGTGATCCAGGACATCGAGGATCTCGACGTCGATGTCATCTTCCCGAACGGCGACAGACCGGAGATCCTGTACACGAGCCTCGCGCCGGAAACCAAACTGGCGATCGAGGGTCTCGACTACCAGTTATTTTCCGACGTCGATCTGAACGCCGCCTCCGCTTTCGGTGTGGCTTACGTTCTGGATGATGAGACGCTGGCGCGTTACCGGTCTCGTGAACACTGGGACCTGGACGACTCTTCGATCGACAGACACGATGCGCTGCCGCTGCCGTCCATCTTCCTTGTCACCGCCGACGGGAAGATCGCATTCACCTACCACAATCCGAACACCCGGATCCGTCTGTCGGCGACTGACTTGCTGCAGGCAGTCAGGGAAAACAGGTAACTGTCACCGAACTACCCACGCAACAGGCAGTGCCTGAGCGGAGATTTCGCGCTGCTTCAAGCGTAAAACTTTTTCTGCAAGTGGACTTTGGCGTCTGCTGGCCAGGAGCGAAAAATCGGCAAGACTGTCATTTTGTACGACGGCATGAAGTGGCTTCGCTCGCAGGGTGCCGAGTGAATTTTTCTGTTTTATTTACGACCTGGTGCCGAATCGAACGTTGTTCGATTCGTATTACCGTGAGTAACGATGCACAACTCAATCGTGCAAATCTCATCCGTAGCGTAAAACATGGAAATTAGTTGGATTGTCGTCGGTGGTCGCATGGCAGCGGGCGCAGCATCCTTTGCCAGAGTAGACGGTCGCGAACGCCACGCAGCACGATATCGGTATACCCGACCACACCAATGACCTTGCGATTGTCGATCACCGGAGCGCGCGCCAGGCCCATGTTTTCGAATAGCCGCGCGCAGCAGCGTATGTCCATGTCCGGGTCGACGCTGACCACGGGCTTCGACATGACTTCATAGATATTGACCCGCTCCGGTGCCTTGTTTCTGGCAACCATGCGCTTCGCGATACCTGGCAGCAGCACGATGCCGAACTCATCGTCCTCGTCCCTGGCATCGACGATAAAGCACCTGGCTTCCGGGTGCTTCGAATTCTTTCAATATCGTTCGAAGCGATTTCATTCTATCCCGCGGTCGGAGTTGCCAATTGCCGAGATCATTGGCCATTCTCGAGTTACCGTGTGATCAGAATCAAAACAGGGGAAGCCCGTACGCCTTGTTGCGTGAAAGCGACCAGCGTGACAAGCGATGGATATCCTGTAATTTTCCGTTCCGCCTGGCCACAGTGCTTCGAGACGACGACCAGTCGATTGCCTGCGAGACGGGCTGCAAGACGCCAAAGGAATTCCAGTCCTTTGTCTGGAGACAACCTGCACCAAGACTTGTGTAGGCGTCGCTGAGGCTGTCAATCCCGGCTGAGATTCCTGTAATACGCTAGACTGGCGCCATGAATTATCTCGATGAAATGAACACACGCTTCCTCAATCACCTGCGTTCCGATGTGGATGTCAGCGTCGGCCTGGGGCTGCCTGATCACCTGGGTCGCCTCGGTGATCCGTCCCTGGACGCCCACTGGCAGTCGGTCGCCGACGCTCGCAAACTTCTGGCTGAGATCGACGATAGCCGCGCCGATGATTTTTACGAGCGGCTGGACCTGGACCTGATCAGGCGCTACCTGCAACAGGACCTGTTCTTCAAGACCGTGGAGAACCACGGTGAGTTGCAGCGGCGGCGCAAACCCGACGGGGTAGACGGCATCAGCGCGGGCATCTTCCAGTTATTCGTAAACGATGAGCGGGAAAGCGCAGATCGGCTCGCGGACATTCTCTCCAGGCTGCGTCAGGCACCGGCTTACCTGGAAGCAGAGCTGGCCGTGCTGTCGACGCCCGTGAAGCGTTGGCGCGATATCGAGCTGGAACAGGCGTCGGAAATCCCGGAGCTCTTTGCCAGCATCCTGGCCTGGGCCCGGGAAACGGAATATCCGGACGTCGCAGCACTGGAGCGCGAGATTGCCCAGGTGAATGACGCCCTGCAGGCTTATCGCGATGGCCTGTCCAGGCTGCCGACAACCGACAGGTTCAGTATCGGCATCGACAAAGTCGAGGAGCTGCTGGCTCTCAAGCAGATTGACAAAACACCGGAGCAGCTGCGGCAAATGACTGCCGAATACGCACGAGAGACCCAGCAGATTCTCGAAGAACTGCGCCAGCGGCTGGTGCAAAAGTACCAGCTCGACCCGGCCACCGACGCCGCCACGCTGCATGAGTTTCTCAATCGCGAGTACGCGGTGGAACTTAAAAATGGTGAACCGGCGTCCGTGCTGGATCATTACCACCAGGAACGGGAAACGATCCTGCGCTTCATCCGTGACCGGCAGCTATTCCCGATCCCCGACGACCAGGACATGGTCATCATGCTGACACCCGGCTTCCTGCAGCCGGTGATTCCCGCAGGCGCGATGTGGCCGCCACTGGCCCTGCGCAAGGGCACCGCGAAAAGCATGGTGCACCTGACGATCAAGAAAGACGAACTGGACGAACACACGCGCCTCGGCATCTGCACGATGATGATTCACGAGGGCATACCGGGGCATCACCTGCAGTTTGCCTCGGCGGTGCAACAGCC
>JAACFB010000067.1 GCA_009937615.1 Gammaproteobacteria bacterium
TCACCCGGCGTCAAGCGTGTCCCACGGATAGCCTTCCGCCTCGTAGATGTAATCCGCCAGCGACTTGGCTAATTCATCCTCGTTGCGCAGCATGGCGCGCAAATTTCTGTTCATGCGGCGCTTTGCCTTGTGACTGAAGAGTTTGGCGATCGCGAGCGCCTGCCGGTACTGCCGGCTATCGTCGGGTGTCATCGAGCTCACCCGGGACAGGACGCACAGGCCGACGAAGAGATCGATGGCGACGTTGGCCGCGCGTTGCAGGGCAAACTGCTTGTCAACGATCGACTTGCCGTGGCGGCGCAGCAGCACATCGGTCATCCTGGCCATTTCCAGCGTGTACTTCTCGAAGATCAGCGCTTCGTCGCGCAGTTCTTCGCACACCGCGCCGACAATACGGTCCTGGCCGATCGACGTCACGTTGGTGAAGCGCCTGCCCGCATAATCAGACAGCAGGCCGAAACCCTTGATGGGGTGGTTGAAAATGTCTTCGACGGCGGGGCCAAGTTCGCGCAGTATTTGTCCGGCGTCCTTGATCCCGGACAGGGCGATGAACAGCCGCAGTATCTCGCTGGTTCCCTCGAAGATCGTCAGGATTCGCGAGTCGCGGAATATCCGTTCGTAGGGCAGCTCCTTCATGTAGCCGCTGCCTGCCGCAATTTGCAGCGCCTCGCTCGCGCAGCGTGTCATTGCCTCGCTGGCAAATACCTTGCTGATCGCAGCCTCCGTCGAATAGTCCGCGTACCCCGAGTCGATGTAGTGCGCCACCATCCAGACAGCACTCTCGGCGGCGAAGCAATCTACCGTCATGTCGGAGATCTTCTGCTTGATCATGCCGAACTCGGAAATACTGCGACCGAACTGCTTGCGCTCGAGGGCCTGCTTCGCCGCCAGAGCGATGCAGGTCTTCATGCCCCCGACCGCGGCACCACCCAGCCCGGTGCGGCCGTTATTGAGAATGGCCATTCCGATCTTGAATCCCTTGCCCTCCTCGCCTAACAGATTCTCCGCCGGCACTTTGACGTCCGAAAAATTGACCGACGTTGTCGACGAAGCACGGATGCCCATCTTGTCCTCTTTCTGGCCGGTGGTCACGCCCGGGAACTCGCGCTCGACCAGGAAAGCGGAGATCTTCCCGCCTTCGCTGTCGGTGCGTGCAAACACCGTAAAGAAGTCGGCGATGCTGCCGTTTGTGATCCAGGTCTTTTCGCCGTTGAGAGTCCAGCTGCCGTCGTCACCTTTGACCGCCTTGGTTTGAATGGACGCGGCATCGGAGCCGGAACCGGGCTCGGTCAGGCAATACGCCGCGACCAGCTCACCACTGGCAAGCCGCGGAAGATAGCGTTTTTTCTGCTCGTCAGTCCCAAACAGCAACAGGCCTTTCATGCCGATGGAGCTGTGCGCACCAATCGTCAGCGAAGCCGAGCTGTCATAGCGGCTGGCCTGCTGCAGTATTCGCGAATAGCCGGCGTTACTCAGCCCGATGCCGTCGTATTCCTCGGGGATGATGAGCCCGAACAGGCCGAGCTCGCGCAGCGCTTCCACGAACTCCTCGGGTTGTTCGCCTGCCTCGTCCCACCTGGCGAAGTCATCCTGCGTATCGGCGAAGAAGCGATCGACCGAATCGACGATCATGTCGAGCATCTCTTTTTGCGCTGGCTCAATACCCGGGAACGGCCACAGCGCGGAACGGACAATCTGGCCGCAAAAAAGTGCTTTGGCGGGACTCTTGTCCCTGCCGTTTTCGGTGGTCGCTTGGGTATCGGTTTGCCTGATGGCGGCGGCTGCGGTGTTCATTTCCATTCACCTCAAATGTCGGCGCGACAGCCCGCCACGCCGGGGTTCGGATTCAGTTCCCGATCTGAAATCTTAACGAACAGTTGCCGACCTCTCGATCTGTATTACTACCTAGCGGCTAGCTACCGCTACTCATTGCCACGTCGAATTTCCGGCGTTTGGCGTCGATCAGGCCTCGCAAGCAGGCCGGTAGCACCCGCATAATGGAGCTTTACAACTATCAGCAGGAATCACCTGATGGGACGCTGGCGTCCACCCGCTCCGCATTCTTCGCCCTATATCACCCCGGAGGGGTTCACTGCCCTGCAGGATGAGCTGGCGGCGATCTGGCTGCGCCGGCGCGACGTCGTTAAAGCGCTGGCCGAAGCTGCCGCGGAAGGCGACCGCTCCGAGAACGCGGAGTACATCTACCGCAAGAAAGAACTCGGCGGCCTGGATCGGCGCATTCGCTATTTGCAGAAACGCCTGCCGGCACTAACCGTGGTCCGAGAAACGCCCGGCGGCGATGCGATCTACTTTGGCGCCACAGTGGGACTGTGTGACGACAAGGACGAAATACGCAGCTACCGGATCGTGGGGCCCGACGAGACAGACGCAAAGACCTCCGCGATCAGCATGGACTCCCCGCTTGCCAGGGCACTATTAGGTAAACGCGTGGATGACGCGGTCGCGATCACGATTGGTGAGAAAACGACAACGGTGAGCGTGGTATCGATTCGCTACGAAACCTAGCGACTTCCATTGTTAGCGCGCGCGTCTATACTGGTGTGAACAGTGCTGCAGATAATGGGGTCAATAGTTTGAAGCAGGATTACTTACAAATGAGGGTGCTCGAGCTGGCGCCCCAGGTCTATGTGTCCGGGCAGGTGTTCGAGCACGACATCAGGCTCGCCGCGAAACAGGGTGTGCGCAGCATCATGAACAACCGGCCTGACGGCGAGGCGCTGGGACAACCGTTGTCGGCGGACCTTGCAAAGACAGCCGAAGAACTTGGCATCACGTTTCTGCATCTCCCTGTCGACCCCCGGTCGATCAGCGAACAAGATGTCGAGCAGTTCGCCAAAGCGTGTGACGAGCTCGAGCGGCCTCTGCTCATATTCTGCCGCTCCGGTGCCCGCTCGACGAAAATGTGGCAGCTGGCGGAGTCGATCTAGTTGTTTTCTTCTGCCGTTTCGGCGCACAGGCCAGGAACACATTCTTGACGTGATGAGCTAAAGAATCCGCCTGTCCTTACGAACGCTTGCCCGTAAGCTCGTGTTACAAGTCCCTGCGGCGGCAAAGGCTGCCCGGCCCTGCCGAGCATTCCCGATGATTGCCGGCAGGCTTCATCAGACGGCCCCTGACCTGAACAACGCTGTACGAGTCCCCGGTCGTGGCAGGTCGAAAAGAAAGTCCATACACGCGGTTTGACCCCCGCCTTTGCTAGAATCGGCTCGATGAATCTGACCGGTCTTATCGAACGCATTCCGAAGGCCGAGCTGCATTTGCACATTGAAGGCACCCTGGAGCCCGAGATGATGATGCAGTTGGCCGAGAGGAATGGCATCGAGCTCGCCTATACCAGCGTCGAGCACATTCGCCGTGCCTATGACTTTACTGACCTGCAGTCGTTCCTGGACATCTACTACGCCGGGGCACAGGTGCTGATAACGGCGCAGGACTTCTACGATCTGACCTTTGCCTATCTCGAGCGGGCCGCTCGCGACAATGTTCGGCACGTTGAAATCTTTTTTGATCCGCAGACGCATACGGACCGCGGCATCAGTTTTTCGACGGTGGTTGATGGCATCTGCGGTGCTTTGCGGGATGGCGAGACCAGGCTGGGCATCACCCACCGGCTGATCATGTGTTTTCTGCGCCATCTGAGCGCAGAGGCCGCCATGCAGACGCTGGAGGACTCATTGCCGTACAAAGACCGGATTCACGCGGTCGGCCTGGACTCCTCGGAGCTCGGCCACCCGCCATCGAAATTCGTCCAGGTATTTGACCGGGCCCGCAGCGAAGGCTACCTGACGGTTGCGCACGCCGGGGAGGAAGGACCTCCCGACTATATTTGGCAAGCACTGGACGCACTCCAGGTCGAACGAATCGATCATGGCGTGCGTTGCCTGGAGGACCCGGCACTCGTCCAGAGACTGGCCGGCGACCGGATTCCGCTGACCGTTTGCCCCTTGTCCAATGTCAAACTCCGCGTCTTCGATACGCTGGAGGACCACAATCTAAAGCAGCTGCTCAATGCCGGGATTTGCGCGACCGTCAATTCCGACGATCCCGCCTATTTCGGCGGCTACATTGGCGAGAATTTTCTGCGCATACAACAAGCGCTGGACCTGGATGCCGATGATATTGTCTGCCTCGCGAAGAATGCTTTCGCCGCCAGTTTTCTGAACGACGAGGACAAACGGCATTACATCGCGGCCATCGATCAGGCCGCGCGCTAGCCATAAAACGACCTCAATGCTGGCAATTTCCGGGTTGGCAATACGTCCAAACCGGCAGTCGTCATGGCGGCCGACAGTCATGCCCTCGGCCTGCTTGTCGAGCCTTTAAGATTAATTGCTTATCCCGACAAAAATCTGTCGTTATCGACGGTTACACGTGCTAGCATCTCGCCGCGTTCGACCCGACGTTTAGCGGGCGTTCCAATTATTGGGGAGCAAAATCAATGAAACGAACAGCACTCGCCATCGCGACGATGGCGGCTCTTGGACTGTGCGCCAATGCGCCGGTCTGGGCACAGAACGATGACCAGGCAGGCAACATCGTCCTGGAAGAAATTATTGTAACCTCGACAAAGCGCGAGCAAAGCATCTATGACGTGCCGGTGGCAGTGTCCGCCTTCACCGAGGATACGATGTTCAGGCAGGGCATCACGGACCTGACGGACATCGGCAAGTTTGTGCCGAATCTCACGGTCACCGGATTTTCCGCCGGGCACACGTCATCGGTGAACCCGTTCATTCGCGGCATCGGCTTGCAGGATCACTTGATCACCACCGACCCGGGCGTGGGTGTTTACGTGGACGGCGTCTACCTGGGCCGCCAGGTGGGCCAGAACTGGAGCCTGTCGAATATTGAGCGCGTTGAAGTGCTGCGCGGCCCACAGGGCACGCTGTACGGCCGAAATTCCATCGGCGGCGCCATCAACATCATTAGCCGCAAGCCCGGCGATGAAGATGGTGGCCGCGTAACCGCTGAAGCAGGTACCCGTGGGCGGATTGGCGGCGACTTTTACTGGAACCAGTCCTTCTCCGACACCTTCGCTGCTTCGTTTACCGGCGGCATTACGCAGAGAGATGGCGTTGGTGATTTTCTGAATCACGATGCCAAGTACGATGTGGGCGAGATGGAGGAGTGGAACGTCAGGGTAGCCGCAAAGTGGGACCCGACCGACGATTTCTCCGTGCTGTTTGCTTATGACAAGAACGATGGCGAAGGCGGCCTGCGTCCTTACGACACCTTGATTGACGAAGTTCCCACCGGTCTGCTTTATGCGACCGGCGCGCGTAATTCAGACGTTTCCGACGACCCCTATGACCTCGCCGGTGGTTTTGTTTACGACGAGAGCGGCAATCTCGTCGACACTTCGGGCGTGTTCAATGAGGCGGATGGCTGGTCGATTACCGCCGATTGGGGCATGAGCGACACTTTGGCGTGGAAGTTCATCTACAGCGATCGCAGCTCGAACTATGGAGCCGGACTGGATGATGACGCCGTGGGCAGCATTGCAAATCCGTCCGGGGATTTTCCTGGAACAGAGAACGGCGTGATCTTTACGTATCCTGAAACCGGCTTCGCTGATCAGAAGTCAGCCGAGCTGCAGTTGTTCGGTGATTTCGGGGGCTGGGACTTCGTCGCCGGCCTGTACCGCTTCGAGGAGCAAGGCGGCAACCGGCAGGACCCCAACTTTTTCCTTGGCGGTCCGGCGACTTTCATTAACTACCAGGAAACCGACAGTAACGCGATTTATGCGAATGCGGGCTTCCAGGTGACCGATGCCCTGAGATTGTCGGCCGGTTTGCGATACACCGAGGATGAAAAGACCGCCCGCACCGAGCCCATTGTGGGTTTGCTTGAAGCAGACGGCTTTCGTGAATGGCAGGAAACGAGCTGGGAAGTTGCAGCTGCCTGGGAAATGAATGACCGCATGAGCATGTATGCCACCATCCAGAACGGCTACCAGTCCGGCCAGTTTCCGGCGCGTGCCTACTGCCTGTTCGGTGCCCTCGGGGATGACGGCGTCACGGAGCCCAACTGCTACGTGGCTGGCGACAATGTCACGGCCACCAACTACGAGGTAGGCCTCAAGGGCCGTCCATGGGACACCCTGAGCATGTCCGCGGCGATTTTCTTCACCGACTACTCGGATCTTCCCTACCAGGTCAGCAATTCGACCGGCGGCGGCTTCAATACGGTGAACATCATCGTCGACCAGGAGTCCACGGGTTTTGAGTGGGAGAGCACCTGGGCACCGAGTGAGGACTTCCGGCTGTATGCGACGCTGGGTTACATCGACGTCGATGTGAAAGATCCGAATCCGACGGTGGTCGCGCCACTGACGCCAGAACTAACGTGGTCACTGAGCCCGGAGTTCACTCAGCCGCTCAGCAATGGCGCGTCGTTGGTTTGGCGTGCCGACTGGTCCTTCCGGGATGACATGTATGGCGAGCCGTCCAATGATCCGGCCCGCATGACCGAGATCGAAAGCCGTGACATCATCAACTTCGACATCTCCTACGTGGACGCGGATGGAAACTGGACTGTTGGCGTATACGGCCGCAACGCCGGTGACGAGAAATATGCCAATGCCAAACTACTGCCGGATGACTACCTGTTGATCATCCTCAACAACGACCGCAGTGAATTCGGCATGCGCTTCATGTACAACTTCGGCCTGTAGGCTAAATAGCTTTACCCAGGCACCAGGACGGCCCGGAGATTTCCGGGCCGTTTTTTTTGTAAGCAGTACAGCCCGACAGCCAAGGCACCCGGCTCTTTGATCGCGCGACAACGGTCCGACCGGATCGCCCGTCGGAACCCTGTCTCACGCCGGACCTGATTTAGGTGCGGCAGAAAAAGCGGCACGCCGATCGCTTCAGGTTCGAAAACCAGGGCCGAACCTCGATTCGTTACCTGAACCCGGGTTCGACCCCTTGTTTCCTCAAGCTTCTCAGACCGCGTCCCGGACCGGCATGAGGTGCTGTTTCTCGTCGTCGGTAAACACCCGCGACTTGGTCACGAAGCGCACACCGAGGGGGATTTCCAGCGAGAAGCTCGCGCCGCGGCCGGGCGTCACGTCAATAGTGAGGTGCGTGTCCTGCCAGTGCTCGAACTGGCTTCTGGAGATGTAGAAGTTACAGCCATGTATCTCTCCGATCAGGACGTCACTGGCCCCGACTCGAAACTCGCCTTCCTGGAAGCACATTGGCGACGATCCATCACAGCAACCACCGCTTTGATGAAACATCAGCGGACCGTGTTTTTCCCTCAACTGATCGATGACCAGTCGAGCTTCGTCGGTAACCTCCACGCGTGCGTGTTTATTCTCCATCAACCAATCCCGTGTCTGGCGCTATATCGGCCCGTTAACGATCAAAAGAATCCCATCGCATTCTTGTCGTAAGACGTCAGAATATTCTTCGTATGACGGTAGTGATCGAGCATCATCTTGTGATTCTCACGACCGATGCCGGATTGTTTATAGCCGCCGAACGATGCGTGCGCCGGGTACAGGTGGTAGCAGTTGATCCAGATTCTTCCAGCCTGGATGCCCCCGGCGAACTCGTGGACCTGGTGAATGTCCCGCGACCAAACACCTGCGCCCAGACCGTAGAGCGTGTCGTTGGCAATTTCCATGGCTTCCGCCTCATCCTTGAACGTCGTAACGCTGACAACGGGCCCGAAAATCTCCTCCTGGAAAATGCGCATCTTGTTGTGGCCCCGGAATACGGTCGGCTCGATGTAATAACCATCGGGAAACTCCCCGACGCGGGCAGGCTTGCCGCCAATCAGCACTTCAGCACCTTCCTGGCGGCCAATATCGAGGTAATTCACGATCTTCTCGAACTGATCGTTTGAAGCCTGCGCACCCATCATCGTCGAACTCTCGAGCGGGCTGCCCATCTTGATGGCCGCAACGCGCTTCAGCGCGCGCTCCATGAACTCATCGTAGATTGACTCCTGGATTAGCGCTCGTGACGGACAGGTGCAGACCTCGCCCTGGTTCAAAGCAAACATCACGAAACCTTCGATTGCCTTGTCCAGGAATTCATCGTCTTTCGCCATGACGCTGTCAAAAAAGATGTTCGGAGACTTGCCACCCAACTCCAGGGTCACCGGAATAATGTTCTCGGAGGCGTATTGCATGATCAGTCGCCCCGTGGTGGTTTCACCGGTGAACGCAATCTTGCCGATCCTTGGCGAACTGGCCAGCGGCTTGCCCGCCTCCGGCCCAAAGCCGTTAACTATATTGACGACGCCGGGCGGCAGAAGGTCATCGATGAGTTCTGCGAGCACAAGAATCGATGCCGGGGTTTGTTCGGCTGGCTTCAATACCACGCAGTTGCCGGCGGCCAGTGCGGGCGCCAGTTTCCAGGTCGCCATCAATATCGGGAAGTTCCACGGAATGATTTGACCGACAACGCCCAGCGGCTCGTGAACCTCCATGGTCACCGTGTTAGCGTCGAGGTCGCTCACCTCGCCGGCTTCGGCACGGATAACCGCTGCAAAATACCGGAAATGATCGATGGCCAGCGGCAGGTCGGCTGCCATTGTTTCGCGAATACTCTTGCCGTTGTCCCAGGTTTCGACCCGCGCAAGCATCTCGAGATTTTCTTCCATGCGATCCGCAATTTTCATGAGTATCGAACTACGCTCGGTCACCGAGGTTTTCCCCCAGGCAGGAGCGGCCTCGTGTGCCGCATCAAGCGCGAGCTCGATGTCTTCGGCCTGCGATCGCGGAATCATCGTCATCGTTTTTCCGTTGACCGGCGATGTATCCTCGAAGTATTCACCGCCCGCCGGCGCGACCCACTTGCCGCCAATGTAATTTTCGTATTTCTGTTTCAAGCCGTAGTTAGGCTCGCTGATTGGTTGCACACTACTCATGATCTGTCTCCTTCAGGTTAGGCCAGCGCCACGCCGTATAATCAACCGGCGTCGACACCTACGTCGGGGTGAACCTACTATTTATGCGCTGCCTGCAGATTGATTGCAAATCCAGCCACGCGCATTCCGCCGGTTAGTTAACAGTGAGTCGAGAATTCAGGCAAAAGCCTCGGATTTTTCGTTGAGAAATGTCGAACTGTCGGTACCCGTCAGCACAAACCGCTGGCTGCAGCCGCATCGGCGGACGGCTGCGCGCGCGGTCGCCGAATGCCCCTTGGAAACCGGGGCCGAACCTCAGTTCGGCCCCTTATCTCCGTTCGTGCACCCGTACGATCAGTAGGCAAGGTCCATGTAAATGCTGCCGTCGTTTGGGATGGGCACATTATCCGGCAGGATATTGGAGGCCTCCGAGATAAACGTGACTGCCCATGCGCCGAACGGATCGTGAGACATCCGGGGCGCGTAACTAGCACCGTCCGTTTGCGCGCCTGCCGTACCGTGTGAAATAAGTTCAGTGGATGCTTCACAGTAGTTGGGCGCACCGAATGGACAGTGATGGCGCTTATAGACGTCCCTGATGCCATTCGCGTCGCCAGGCACAACCCCATCCGCGGCAGTGACGAACGCTATGGTCTCACCGTCCCAGCGCAGGAAGTCCGGGCTCCAGGAGCCACCCCATATCTGCCCGTCGGTGCTGGTCACCGAGATACGGGCCATCGATGGTGTGCAGTTGGGTTCGTCGGCACAAAGATCGCGTTCAAATACGTCCGAGGCGCCGTTGGTGTCACCCGGGACGAGGTTGGATGCGGAAGAGACGAACACGACGAAGCGCCCGTGATGGTCGTGTCCGTAGAAGTCCGTCAGCCCCCAACTCACTTGCGGGTCCGAACTCGCTCCATTGGCCGGGTTTCCGAGGTGACCGACCGATACGAGCCGCGTCGAGGGGACGCAAACCGGCTCTAAGAGACACGTGTCACGCAGGAACACGTCCTGTAAGCCGTTGGTATCGGCTGCCACGAGGTTGCTAGCGAGCGAACTGAACGCCACGTAGCGGCCTGTGAAAGCAGGCTCGCCGCTGGCCGCATTCGCCTCGCCACCCTCGTTCGCGACAGACACCCGGGTCGTGCCCGGCGTGCACTCTTGTGTTGCACCGCGGCAGGTGTCGCGTAAGAACACATCCGCCACGCCATTGGTGTCGCCCGAGACCAGGTTTGGATCAGCGCTGACGAAAACGACATAACGGCCATCGTCTGCAACGGCTGGGTAACTGGCTGGTTCCGTTGATTGTAAACCGTCATTGCTCAACGAGACCCGAATGACGCCTGGCGTGCAGGGCTCGCGGTCTGGTCCATACCCCACTCGCTCGATACAGGTGTCTACAAGGAACACATCGTCGACCCCATTGGTGTCATCCGGGACGAGATTGCTAGCCGACGATACGAACGCCACGTATCGGGCATTGAAGTTGACTCCCAGCGAGTTACTTGGGCTGGTGGCAGTCCAGCCAATATCACCGTTCGGTTCCGCTCCTCCGACACCCATCACGGCTCGGATAGTGGACGGCGTACATTCATCGCCTGCGAATACACAAGTTTTTCGAACAAACAGGTCGTAAGCGTCGTTGGTGTCGCCAACGATCAGGTTGGACGCCTTTGAGGCGAAGATCGCGTGAGTGCCAAGCCAATCCAGCCCTCCATTGACGCTCGGGCCGTTGGGTGCCGAACCATTGGCAGCCTCTGTAATACGAATCGGAAAATCGTCAGGCCCGGTGCTTGGCTCAACCTTAAATTCGGCGGTCACATGGCTTGAGCTGTCACCCGCCTTATCCACCAGCCAGAGTTCCACGTTGAACGCACCGATAGCCTCCGTCGACATCCCGAACCCCTCGGCCAGCGTTCCGGATACCGTGTCGACCGATTCAGCAAGC
>JAACFB010000041.1 GCA_009937615.1 Gammaproteobacteria bacterium
CGACGACGCGACTCGCGCAAGATTGCGGGGCATGTTGGCTTCGGTCGCATTATAGACCCGATAAGTTTCAGCTATCGCATTGCCCGTGTCCAGTGACCTGCCCTCGGCAAAATGGCGATCGCGCTCACAAAACGCGTTTACGGTCCAGTTGAAGCTCGCGAACCACGCGCTGCCCGCACTGCACTAATTCGATCCCTTCACTAATAATGCCTGCACTCCTGACCTCCCCGGTCGCGGCAACGATGCGGTCGCGAATAACGGAAATCACCACGCATACAAATAGCTTAGATTGAACATGTTGAAGTCTCCGCCGGACTCGGTAGCCACCCCCGAGCTGAAGCTTCCTCGCAGCGCATGCCTGCCCTTGACCGGAAATACAAGCGTCACGCCAACCCTCGAATTGCGCTGCAGGTCTGCACGGCGAGTTCCATCGACAACGGTACGGCCGCCAACATAGAAATTCGCGTCGAGTGACGCCCAGAATCCGGGCTGAATCCTTTTCACAAGATGAAATTCCGTCGACAGTATCGGATCCTGCTCACGCGTCCGGCCAAGAAAATCATCATTGTCACTGAAAAACCAAGCACCAACCTCGGCCTCCAGCAACCATGTCGGCCGCAACGGCCAGATGACTCCGACAGCCGGTTTCACCGCCCATCGATTCGTCCCCAGGTTAATCAGTTTGTCGGACTCATATTCGCCGGTCGGCAGCTGCACGAGCAGGCTTGCGCCGACGATGGTCCTCGGCTCTTTCCGCAGCGCCTGAAAACCCGCCCCGTCCATGCTCGGCGCTCCCTTGAGGTTGATCGCAATTCGCACCCGCGCATCCGTCATGCCGGCCGTAACGCGCCTACGGAACTCACCTTCCGCGAACCCCTCGGTCTCGCCTTCGGAATACGGCAGGCTGATCTGTAGGCTGGACGTTCGACCGAACAGGTTCAAAGATCGCTGATACGCTACCTGCAGAAAATCGATGCTCGAATCAACGCCGGTAATTGGCAGCGACGGATCCGTCACTATGTCACCGCTCGTATGCTGGTACGCGGCGACCAACACATTGGTTCCGTTGGGGAGCGGCCAATACGCCCGCGGCGTTAGCTCCTGGGCAAGAACACGATTACCCGGCACGGCCATTGCGGCGCAAAGCGTCGCAATGACTGGTAAATGCCTAAATGTTGGCGTCAGTGCACGCACCGAACACTGACACCGATAAACCATCGCGGGAAACCGCTACCGTCATGCGACCTGTGATTTCGTCGATCACGAAACTGAACGCACGATGATTCTCGATTCCCTGAAGATAAATTAGGCCATCGGCTTTCTCGACGCTCGAAAAATCTGACGATCGATTCTGTCCACTCGCTTTCGTCGTCGCGATCGTTTTCTTCTTGGTGTTTATGATCACGAAGTCAGGAATCGAAAGTTCCCAAGGCGTTGCCGAATAGCATTCTCCGTTCTCGAGGCAAATCTGTGCCTGCCCCGCCGAGCAAATCATTTCGTCGACTCCTTCGAGATTCTCAGCAAACGCGAGCCCACTCGCCAAAACCGCTGCGCAAGCAATCGCCACTCTGCCCATCGTAGTTCTCCTGGTCACTGTTCCGTAAATTTCGATATGTAATTCCAAAGAGTTTTTCTTGGCAGGCATCGTAACGCCCGAGGACCTGCTCGAAGATGCCATTGCGAATACCGATCTAGCCCTTTGCCTTGAACATGGTGCCAACGGATATCGAGAAACTTGTATTGAATGTCGGCCTAGTACTTGACCATATATTCTTTGGCTTCGAGACATACGCTGAATGCATTCTTAAAATTGCTCAACTCCTGGTCCGTCGCTTCCTCGCGTTGCTCCGCCTGCGCGGCCGCTTGCTGCTGCGCCTCGTTTTGTGCGGCACGCCCCTGCCGACGGCCGCGAATCGCACCTGCGGCCGCACCCCAGGCAGCGCCTTCGCTCGCGTCATCATTGGCAATCTCGCCAATTAGGGCACCAGCCGCCGCGCCACGGACCGCACCGCGTGCTCCGGAACCCTGACCGGCCTGCTGCGCTGCCTGCTGGTCGGCCTGGGCCTGTTGCTCATTCGCCTGTTCCTGATCCGCAAGCTCGAACGGATCTGCCCCGGTGTTGCCAACAGCCCATTCGTAGCACGCGGCTTCATCCTTGGATTGTTGTGATGCATCCTGGCCCTCGGCCGGAAAAACATAAACATCCATTGTCGATGCCAGTGACTGCTGCTGCGCATAAGCGGCACACGGCGCTGCGATAGCCAGGAAAACGGCAATTGTCTTGTTCATCGTCATATCTCCAATACTCAAACTTAGTCGTAGCCAGCACAGTCCTGGCCAGGCCTTATGCTTGTCTGCTGCTGCAGACTAATCGCCAGCCCGGTCATTGTGCGCATCATTGGACTCAGGTCCAAAAGTGCGCGGACCCTACCCTGTCTAAAACGCACGAGTCTTACCCGGCTCAACACCCAAAAATGAATCGGCTCCGCTACTTCGGATACAGCAGCGTCAGCTGCAGTCGAATACCCCATCCCTCCGGTCCCGTGTCCGGCGTGGCTGCCCAATAGCGCACCCCGGCGCCAACCTGTAGTGGCTGGTTACCAAACTTCAGGAGCTGACTGACGTTGAAATTGATCGGAATAGACCACTTCTTGTTTTTCCAGTCGTAAGTCGACTCGGTGTTCACAGCGAACGTCGTCTTTGTCTTGGTTATGTAGGTCAGGAACGGCTGCACGAAAGTCGCACTGATATCTGCCCTGTCGCTGTCACCGGCGAACGACTCGATATGGTTAACGAGGCCGCCATAGGTCCACGGCCCTGCCTGTTTCAGAGCCACCGCGGTGGGTCCGGCGCCCCACTTCTTCGCGCCCAATACCTCGTCCGTTGCGGTCGGCAGCAATAGCACCGGCCCGGCACCCCAGATCCAACCGCTGGCCGTGGGCGCTTTGGGTGAAAAGAAGACGCTCTGCACCGTGTCTCCGAGCCCGAACTCGCTGACGCCGGAAAACGGCACATCCTGCTGACTGACAATTGGCAGTATCGTTCGCGAAATCACGTTCCAGTCATCGCTGAGCGAAAACGGGATCACGGGCTGCACATTGATGCGCAGCACCGAGCCGTCGTCGTCCAGGCCGAAATCCTCGTCGTAATTGAGCTGAATCGGCATACTGATCAGCGCGGCCAGCGGGTTGGCGAGCTGCTTCGCCAGGTCGGCATCGTCCTGCGCAGCGGCGCCGGAGCAAAACACGCTTCCGGCCAATGTTACGGCTAAAAAATTCGTTCTGGATATCATCGAAAACATTCCAAGATCGCCCGCTTATCCGGTCTTATCGAACCAAAGCGCGATCAGTTACTAGAAACAAAATACAGCAATCGACCTCGAGCGAAAATGATCACGCCTCAGGCTGTTGCGATCGTTAATCATTACGCGCGCTCAGACATTTTTTACAGGTCGAACGAATAACCCACGGCCAATCCCTGGAAAGAAGCGTTGACCTCGGTAGGGGCTCGCCCGGAATCATCCTGACGCTCTACATCGAGCAACCTGAGCCCGATATCCAACCTATTACCATTCTGAAACTTGCGTCGAAAATCCAGCTGCAAACCAGCGGCAATTTCCGAGCCGCCACCACCCACGTTGCCTCGGAACAACCATGACCAGCGGCTGCTTAATTCGCTGTCCATTCGAAAGCCGACAAAAGCGTCTGTCCAATCACTCGAACTAACCCTCTTCTCAATCACGGCAGGGACCAGCGTCGTTTCGAAATCCCAGTATCGCAGCCCTAGCTCAAGCGCGTACTTGGGATTGAAGCGGTAGAAGTAGGCCCCTTCAACGATCAGGGTGTCCATCTTAACCTCTAACGATCCACCGATCGTATCCCTGGCATTCTTCTCCTTCAGCCGCAGGTAAACGAGGTCGCCGAAAACGCCGTGGCGCTCGCTCATGCCCTCGGCGCGAAGCAGTGCCCCGCCGCGAAGCACATTGAAAAGATCCTCAAAATCTACCGAAATGTTAGCTTCAATCGGACCGATTGACGTATCGCCATCTATGCCGGCAGCCCAAAGGTATGGGGTAATATTCCAGTCCCACTCATCGGCTGCCGCGACGCCCTGCATTGCAAAAATCGACAAAAAAAGAATCAATAATCTGAATTTCACCTGTTGCGCACCTGTTCGATCGGGCTCATAGAATCGTGATGATTGCAGACCGCTGTTCAGGCAGCAAGCCCTCGAGCAGAACTCGGTCAATAGTCGCAGCCTGCCATGCCGAGAAAAGCAAGCCGCACCTCAATTTGCGATTGCTGCCAATGCGGCAACGTTTTGGGACCGGATCATTGCAATGAACTAAAGATAAGTCTAGTTTCAGGGACGCAATCCCAAACAGACTGTGAGGTCGTTACTCTACCCAGCATGCATTCATTGAAACGCTTCGTCGCAAGCGCAAGTGCCATTTTAGTACTAACGGTGCCCGCTTTTGCGCAAGGCGATAAGACGGATACGCGTCCTGCGATCGCGCCCGATATACGCGAAGACGGGACCAGACTGAAGCTGCAGCGTGGGGATTTCGTTGCGGTGCCGATCCCTATCTCGAACCCGACGCTCGACACGGGCATCGTCGCCGGCGCAGCCTACTTCTACCCGCAGTCCGAAGAGCAGAAAAAGCGCCAACCTGCTTCCGTAACTGCAGCGGCCGGCATTTACACGAGCAACGACAGCCGGGCACTGGCGCTTGTTCAGCAAAATTACTGGCGACAGGACCGGTGGCGGTTTACCGGCGCACTCGGTGCAGCAGACCTTCGTTTATCTTTGCTCGCGCCGCCAGACGAAACCGATGAGCCCAAGGTCGATTGGCGAATAGACGGCAGTTTCATAATGACGAAGATCGCGCGCCGGATATCGGGGGACTGGTATGGTGGCGTTTCTTTCCGTGCAGTCGACGCGAACCAGAGCCTGGAGACCGAGATCACCGAGCAAAACTTCGATACCGGCGCGGATGTACGTTCAGTCGGCACGGGCCTGGTCTTCGAATTCGACTCCCGGGATATGCCGCTAAACAGCTACAGTGGCCTGCATTTCAAGGTCGATGCTCTGTTTAATGACAAGGCCATAGGCAGCAATCAAACCTATCAGTCATACAGTACCGCGCTGCGATCCTATCATCAGCTGACGGGCTCGCTGGTCCTTGCCTGGGAGCTCCAGGGCTGTCAGCGCGGCGGACAAGCGCCACTCTGGGATGCCTGTACGATTAAGTTACGCGGCTTTTCCGCGACCGACTACCTAGGCAAATCGACCGCCTCCGGGCAGGTCGAAGCTCGCTGGAGACTCGGCAAGCGATGGGGACTGGTCGGCTTCGGCGGTTCCGGCTGGGTTGGCAGTTCATTCAGCGGGATACGCGAAAACGAATCGATACCAAGCTATGGCGTCGGCCTGCGCTTCACTGTACTGCAAGCAAAGCGGATCAATATGCGTTTGGACTTTGCTCGTTCACGCGACAGCGAAGCCATTCATTTCTCAGTCGGAGAAGCATTCTAGATAGATCGCTTATCTCATTGATAATATAAAAAATACCTGTCGGTTTTTTCAGCTGTCGACGACCCGAAACCCGACAATGTCACGAATTATGAAGATTCCTGCACGGTCACGCCCTGCGATGATTGATCTGCTATTCGACCGGATGATCGTATTGATCTTACAGGCATAGCGTAGCCAACTTTCCGATAGAGCTCTCCCTCGCGGGCCGCCCAAGAGCGATCAGTCGCGCTTACTGAAAAACACGCGCAGCCAAAACATCAGTTCGGCGAGCATGCCGAGAACCACGAGCATCGTCGCCGGCAGAACAAAACCCACGAAATAAAACACTAAAGCGCAACCGAGACAGCAAAAAGTTATGAGATGCCGCTTCATTACAATCTCCATGTCACACCAAGTCGCGCTACGAGCATGGTTCTGTGCGAATGCGCGCCGGGACCGATTCTTGCGGCAGTTTCAGGCGATTTCAAAGACAATGACCTGCGGTCACTCGGTTTGCCAATCTGCGTAGCTTCCAAAAGCAGAACCGGCCGCGGACAAATCGCTGGTCATGCGCCGCCCGGTCCGTCCTCTCTGGCGGTCACAATTCGAGACTGGACTTCGTTGAACAGGTCGTCGCGCAGGCCCAGCAACTTGAACAGCTCCACCACGGTAAAGAACGGCGCCGCGAGATTCGCCTGGATCGGATGCTTGACCAGCACGGGCATCGATTTTTCCACGGCGTGACCGACAAACTGGGCAGCGTAACCGCCGGCAAATGCCAGCACGGCAACGGTCCCCGAAGTACCGACGGGCAAAGCACCGATGACGGCGGCCAGTTCTGCAACCAACATTGCCAGAACCAGGAACACGATTGCGAACACTCGATCGAGCGTCAGGTAGAAAACAAAAAATCCCAGCATCGTCAATTGCGCAAGATTGATATCGACACCGGCAACGTTCGCTTCGGCCCAGGTCAAAGGAATCAGCACGCCCAGCATGATTGTCGGTATACCGAGCATATGCACGAAGATGTTGAACGGGTGCTGGTGCGCCGCCGCATAGCCGGTCAGCATATCCATTAATTTGCCGTCATGTGTCATAGCTGGACCCCATCTCGATCTGGAGAAAGATTAGCATGCCTCGTCTTTCCCGTTGTCACATTGCCAGTATACTCATGTGACCATCGAGCCAGCAGAGGAGCATTGTCTTGTCGCTACTGATCGCCGGTGTGGTTTTATTCGCTGCCATGCACCTGTTTCCTGCCATAGCGGAGGCCGCAAGAGACCGGCTGGCTGGACGCCTGGGCAGCGGCCCGTATCGCGGCCTGTTTTCACTGCTGATCGCGGGCTCGATCGCCATGATCGTAACTGGCTGGAAGTCCGCCGCCCCCGCGGCGGTTTATGCACCCGTAATGTCGGCCGGAGCCACTACTTCCCTGCTCGTCCTGTCGGCATTCGTACTGTTTGCAGCATCGATCCTGCCGACGAATATTCGCCGCCTGTTACGGAACCCGCAGCTGACCGGCGTCGTACTCTGGAGCCTTGCCCACCTGCTCGCCAACGGCGACAGTCGTTCACTCGTGCTGTTCGGCGGTATCGGTCTCTGGGCCATTGCCGAAATCCTGGTCTGCAACCATCGAGATGGTGCCTGGCTGAAACCCGCGCGGACCGGAATACGATCTGATGCAATAGTCGTCCTGCTCGGCGCAGCTGTATTTGCCGCGATGTTTTACGTACACGTGGTCCTGTTCGGCGTGCCGGCTGGGCCATCGTCATAGCCTGGCCGGCGACAAAGACCGGGGGATTCGCGACGAATAGTTGATTCGCAAAGTAGAAAATCAGCCGAATTTGCTGCGGAACCCGGAAAATCCGACTAAAGTTAGTCGGGTATCACAGAATACCTAATAAGGATGACTCGAGTGAGCCTGTCGACGCTGTTACTGATCCTCTTGCTTCTGGCAGCTGTCTGGTGGCTGATTCGCATGAGAAGAGCCGGGGTAACAGACAAGACGTCAACAAGCGAAGAACCGCGCAAGAAAAAAACTGCCTACCACGCGGTCTCTATCAAGTATTCGGCCGATTCCTGCAGTGCGGCCAAGGCACTCGCCGGACAACGCTTTCTTGCGACGGCTGCGCCGACACTTCCGCTGCCGGATTGTGACGCCGCGGCATGCCAGTGCCGCTTTGCTCATCACGACGATCGGCGCTCCGGCAGAGACCGGCGCAGCCCGTTTGCGCGTGGCGGCATGCCCGGCGGCACGGGCGCTTTCGAGCGGGAACAGCGGGCGGCCAAAGATCGTCGCCAGGGCGACGGCGGCTAACGCTGACGAGCGTGAATTTCAGTAACCGTGGGCGGCTACGGTCTGCTCGTAGTGCTGGAGATCCTGCTCGTGGCGTGCTCGATCGGCGATCAGCCCTTCAATCTCAGCCTCTAGTGCGCCAGTGCGCTCCGCGAGATCCTTTAGATCGACAAGCAACAGGACGCGCTCCTCGTTCGTCGTCTCGCTGCTGATGATCAACGATTCCTTGCTACGGATTTGACCCTTGACGGCCTCGAGTTCGTTTTCCTTACCGTGAATTTGCGAGTTAGCCGAGTTGACATATGAGCGCAGCGTGTACAGTTGATGCCCGGTTCGATAAGCGTCGAGAAAGTCGGGCTCGAGATCGGCCGCGCATACGCCATGGTATTGCCCCCCATTCGCGCCGAAGCTGAAACCACGGCCGGGCTGACAAAACTCGACCAGTCCCTGGCTGCGGCCCTGCTGATAGGCCTGAAAGTCGGCCGTGATGCCGTGCTTCGCGCAGGCCTTCCGATGGCTGCCGAACCGATCGGTCGTGTAGCCCCGCGAGCCGTCTTCGAAGCCTACCGCCGACCAATCGCTGTTTGCGCATTCATCGCTGCTCATCGACGCGCAACCGCTTAATCCGAGCGTAAAAACCGATGCGCCGGTGACTACCCACTTCCTGATCATGACGAACCCCGGTAAGAATATTCTCCAAGTTTGTCCCAGTAATAACGGTGCGCGACTGAACAGGAGCTTAAAACTGCGCGCTGGAACATATTTGATCAATGTTCAATGTGACCTGCGTCACAGTGACAACGACGCCCGGGAGCTAGGCTGAAAACCCGGCAGCGGAAAGGTTTCAGAGGATGGATATCGATAGTATCAGTGGAGCAGCGGCGGTCGCACTGACCAGCACTCTCGCGTTCGTCCTGATCGTAAAGTCCTGGCAATTGATCAGCCGCGCTGTGGCTTCAAGCCAGAACTTTTCCGACAGCATGATGCGCGAGGCAGCGCAGCGATTTCGGGGTGACTTTGAACGCTTATCGCGATCCCAGTCAATATATCTCGGTGCCGTGCTGGTTTTCATCATGCTATTCATGGCCGCTTATACACTCGACGCAGATCGCCTTTTCCTGGGCTATCCGGTCTGGCAGCTGAATCTGTTACTCGTCACCCTCGTTGTCGCGGCGCTGCTCACGGCCTACCGGCTGTTCAAAATCGCATTGAACCGACATCAGGTAAAGCTCCTGCGAGATGCGAATATCGCGGTGGGGCATCAGTTGCAGCAAATGGCGGCCGGTCTCGGCCGCGCCTATCACGACGTTGAGACATCTGCCGGCATCATCGACCATCTGCTGATCAGTAAATATGGCGTATACGCGATCAATGTATTTGCCTTACCGCCAAAGCGGAACGGGGTTGCCAGGCTCGAGGACAGGCAGGTGTGCTTTTGTCCCGGGCGTAAACCGCAATCGATCGTCGCTATCAATGCAAGAATCGCGAGCCTGGAGCGGGAGTTTCGCCGCAGGCTCGATCATCGCGTGCGCGTTCGCTCGGTAATCGCGGCTCCCGGATGGGACATTCAAAGCCCTGCGGGGCAGGCCCATTTACTGGTGAACGAGAAAACCCTGCCCATGCTCGGCGGCTGGAAAGACCCAGCCGATTATTTGCTAGCCGAAGACGCTGCCGCGCTGCACGCGATGCTGACGGCCCGCTGCAAGTTGATACCCGAACGCAAATAGCCGACTCATCCTGCACGTGACATCAAAGCGGCTCCAGCCGTGCCGCCAGCTGATCCGTTGCAAGCACATTATTGAATTCGTCGGCAAGCGCCTCGCATGATCTGACAACCTCCTGCCAGACACGCACGCGCTCCTTCGGCTCGTAGCGCTTGAAATCGCTGCGATCGGGGATTTTTCGGCCCGGCAATCGCGCAACAAATTCCGGCGACGGACTGACCAGGATCGTGCGATCCAGATGCCGCGGATTCGGCCCGCGCCAAAACAGCTTCTTGTCGAACCAGCCTGGCACGAGATGCCCGAAGAAATGCGGATACAAGGTGAGGCGCTCCGGTTCGCTCTGCGGCAAATCGAGATGATAGTCGATGACGCCGCCGTCCCTGTAGACACCGCGACGGGCGCCGGATATGTCGCGCACACCGTCCAGCACCAGGGGTATTGAGCCGGTTGCGACTATCACGTCCTCCAGATTGTCCGGACTGATGCGAATTCGCTGCAGCGGAAACCCGCTAGCGTCGAAAAATGGTGGCAAGTCCCGGGCGTCGAAAAACAAGGCCCGCTCGAAAAAAAAGCCGAGAAGGCGCCGACTCATCACGTTGACAGTGGCTGCGGCAAAAAGCGCCGCGCTAAGCGCGAATCTGTTATCGGATGCAGAAACGTGTCGCGCCCTGACGGTCATTATGTGCGAGCGCAGGACAGGATGTTCGAGAATTTCTTGCGCCGCATTGCCGGCGAGAACCAGCCGCATGATCTCCCGGCTCTTCCCCGTGATTTCCCGGCTATCCGGACTATCGCTGTAGCTTTGCTCGATGTAGGCCGCCTCGAATCGTTCAATGGCAGCGATCGGATTCGCCTGCGCATAGCACGCAAAGCGCCAGGCACCGATCGACGTTCCGATCAGGTGTACCGGGCCGCGCAAATTGGGGACGACACTGTTTAGGATCGCCCTGTCCAGCTGGCTCAGGACAAGCCACTTGGCACCGCCGGACGCACCCGCAATTGTGCCGATCCGTTCGGGAGCGAACCCTTCCCTGCGGATTGAGTCAAAGGCACCTGGGCCGGCTTTGAAAACTAAATTGTGAGACACATCAGTTCCCGCGGTTTCAGAGTCACGGACGACACCGGAGTGTACAATTTCGAAGTTGGCTTATGTTGCAATCACTGAAGATCTCGATAAATCGTTGCGACTCTGTTTTGCGCTGCAGCCTGGGGACCATGCTGAAAAACGTTAATTCAATCGCCCTGCTCGTCCTGGCCGTCTTCGCGGCGGGTGACGCGTTTGCCCACGGTGCCGAAAAGCCGCTGTTCGTCGCGGCGGATGGTGTCGATTACGGACAGTGCCAGGATGCGTCGAATCCCTGTCGAACAATCGGTTACGCGATGCGCTGGGTCGGTAAAGGCGGACAGATCCGGGTCGCCAAGGGGCAGTACGAAATTACCAGTGGGGAGGACCTGTTTCACCTGCTAGGCGGTGTATTCGACGTACGTGGTGGCTTCGAGCCGGCTAGCGGATTTCAGGATGCTGCCGCTGCTCCCTCCACCCTGATTGGCGCGCCCGAAAAATATCGGGACCAGCTGCGCAAGCAGGGGTTCCACATTGTCACCGATGGCAAAGCCGGCAACCCTAGCGTTACCGCAGCCGCGGAAAACCTCCTGCAGCAGCATGAGACGCTGAAGTCCAGCATGCCCGCAGCGCCTTGCGAGAACGGCAAAGCTGATCTGCTCGACTGCGAGCAGGTTGACCTGCTGTCACATGTTGCTTTTGCCGACGTGAGTTCAAACCCGGTGTCGGGTGCCGATATCTGGGGCTTCGTCGATCTGAATACGAGCAGAGAATATGCGTTTGTCGGCTACAACATCGGCACCGCCGTTTTCGACGTAACCGATGCCGAGAATCCGAGAGAGGTCGGTTTCATCGATGGCCAGGACACCGTGTGGCGCGACATCAAGGTCTACCAGTACTGGAATTCGGCCACAAACCGGTTTGACGCCTACGCGTACGTGACTTCTGACGGAGCAAACGACGGCTTGTTCGTCGTCGATCTGACCGGATTGCCGCAACGGGTGATTCGGGTTGAGAACCCGGACCAGTCTTTCGCCGCCGCGCACAACGTGCTGGCAACCAATACGGACTTCGGCACGGGTCTGTCACTAACCGGGGCGACGCCCACACTGATCATCGCGGGCGCCGATAACGAGAACGGCCGATTTCAAAGCTACCTGCTGTCATCGCCCCGCTCGCCGACACGCATCGATCGTCCGCTATCGACGGTGGATGGCTATATGCACGACGCTGCGTCGATGATCGTTACGGACGACCGGAAGTCTCAGTGCAGCGCGACCGTCGATTACTGTGAAATCCTGTTCGACTTCAATGTGAACACGGTCGATCTTTGGGACATTACGAATCCTGCAGAGCCGGGCTATCTTTCCAGCGCAAGCTATGGCGAAGCCGAATATATCCATTCCGGGTGGGTTTCCGAAGACCGGCAGTTCCTGTTAGTGCACGACGAACTCGACGAAATCCGGCGTGGTGATGTGCAGCGGACGACTGTGCGCGTTTTCTCGCTCGCGGACCTCTTAACGCCCGTTCTCGCGGGAGCCTGGGTCGGCGACACCGAAGAAGTCGACCACAACGGCTTTACCCGCGGCAACCGTTATTACATGTCGAACTACAGCCGTGGACTGTCAATACTGGATCTGACGCTGCCGCAGTCCCCAACCCTGGTGGGCTATCTCGACACTTACCCGGGGCAATCCGTCAACACGATCGGTGCATGGGGTGCTTATCCTTTCTTTCACAGCGGCAACATCGCCGTCAGCGACATCAACAGCGGATTCTATATGCTTGCCGATCGTACGCTGGACGTCGCCCAGGGAAGGCTGGCATTCACGAGCAGCGCCTATGGCGGCGACGAGGGCTCTCAGCTGGAGATAGCCGTGCAGCGAATCGGCGGAACCAGCGGTAATGTCAGCGTCGACTTCGAGATCGTGCCGGCCTCTGCCAGCGCTGCAGACGTCATCTCGAATAGCGGCACCCTTTCGTGGGCGGCAGGCGATGCGGGCGAGCGGACAATCGTGTTGAATCTTGTTCAGGATGAAGACACTGATCTTGAACGCTTGTTGATCAAACTCGTCGCGCCATCGGGCGGTGCAACACTCGATTATCAGAACGTCGCAAGCGTCTACATTAGCGAACCTGGGATTCAGTCACGGATTGGATTCAGCACGGACCTGATCGAAGTTGCCGAGCAGGGCTTCAGGACTGCGGTCGCCGTACTGCAGCGGAGCGGCAGTGCCATCGGCGCTGCAAGCGTCGACTATGCCGTCAGCGGCGGAGACGCACTGTCGGGCACCGACTATACCGGTGCAACCAGCGGCACTGTCGCATGGGCGGACGGCGACGCCGATCCCAAGTGGATAGAATTCACAATCGCTGACGATTCAGTTGGAGAAAATACCGAGTTTTTTGAAGTTATGCTCAGCAACGCGGTTGGAACGAACGTCGATATCGGCAGCCAGGCGACGCTGAAAATCGAAATCATCGATACGAGCGGCGTCGAGGCTCCGGTCCCACCGGTCGTCGAACCCAGGCAAAGCAGCGGTGGCGGCGCAGTGGGGATACTGTATTTGGCGTTATTGCTGGCAGCCAGCTTCTCGTATACCGCGATCCACGCTGGCGATCGCGGCCGGCCTATTCGAATGGATGCCGTTTGATGATCGTTTGTTCGCGATCAGGTCCCGTCGAAATAATATCCACCGGCACACCTGCAAGAACTTCTATTCGATCGAGATAATTCCTCGCGTTTTCAGGCAGCTGGTCAAATTCCGTCACGCCGACTGTTGATTCCTGCCAGCCGGGCAGCTCCTCATATATCGGCCTGCATTCCGCGAATCGATCGACCATGATCGGCAGCCCCGATATCGGCTTGCCATCAATTTGATAACCAATACAGATCTGAATCGCTTCCAGCTCGTCGAGTACATCAAGCTTGGTCACACAGAGCCCCGATATGCTGCTGTTCACGATCGATCGTCGCAATGCCACGGCATCGAACCAGCCGCAACGCCTCGGTCTGCCCGTCGTCGCGCCGAATTCAGCGCCTACTCGGGCGAGGTGCTGGCCCATATCGTCGAAGAGCTCCGTCGGAAACGGTCCGGCGCCCACACGAGTCGTATACGCCTTGACGATACCGAGTATGTAATCCAGGTTTCTCGGGCCAATACCCGTGCCGATGCTGGCAGCCGCAGCAACCGTGTTTGACGACGTAACAAACGGGTAAGTACCGTGGTCGATATCGAGGAACGTGCCCTGCGCGCCTTCGAAGAGAATGCTTTGACCGCTATCGGCGAGGTCCTGCAGCATCTGGGTCACGTCGGCCGTTAGCGGAGCAATGAGTTCGGCCGCCTGCATTGCTTCGTCGAGCGTTTTCGCAAAATCGACGGTGTCCGCACGAAAATAGTGTTTCAGCAGGAAATTGTGATAATCGAGGACTTCGCCGAGTTTCGACGCGAATTTTTCGCGCATGAAAAGATCGGAAACCTTGACCGCTCTCCGCGCGACCTTGTCCTCGTAGGCCGGACCGATACCCCTGCCGGTGGTGCCGATCGCCGCCGCGCCCTTCGCCTTTTCACGCGCCAGATCAAGCGCCGCATGTGACGGCAGTATCAGCGGGCACCTGGGACTGATCTTGAGCCGCTCGAATACGGGCACCCCGTTCGCTATCAGGGCTTGTGCTTCCTCGACCAGCGCGTCGAGCGACAGCACAACTCCGTTGCCGATCAGGCAGGTGACGCCATCACGCATGATTCCTGACGGTATGAGATGCAATACCGTCTTCTTGCCACCGATGACGAGCGTGTGCCCGGCATTATGGCCGCCCTGGAAACGCGCAACTGCCGCCGCGCGATCCGTGAGTAAATCGACAATCTTTCCCTTGCCCTCGTCACCCCACTGGGTGCCGATGACAACGACGTTTTTTCCGATGCTCATCCCGAATTCTCAGCCGCGCACGACAAAAAGCAGTAAAAGCCCAATAATCATTGCCGCCAGCCCGAACAGACGCAAATGGTTGTCACTGAGCCGCACGATTTGCGCGACCATTTGCTTGTAACGACCCGGTCGGACGAACGGCAGCATGCCCTCGATGACGAGAAGCAGCGCCACGGCGGTCAGGATCTCGGTCCAGTACATCGTGTCCGGCCGACCCGTCGAACCCTAGCGACTGCCGTCCGATTCGTTCAGGTAACGGAAGAAGTCGTTATTCGGGTCCAGAACCAGCAGATCGCCCGGTTTACCCATCGACTTCCGGTATGCGTCAATACTGCGGTAAAAAGCGTAAAATTCGGGATCACGGTTGTAGGCGCTCGCATAAATTTCCGCGGCCCGCGCGTCGCCGGTACCACGGATCTTCTGGCCGTCGCGGTAGGCGTCCGCGAGTATAATCGTGCGTTCACGGTCCGCACCTGCCCGTTTCTCCTCGGCCACCGCGCGTCCGGTTGCTCGCCGTTCAGCAGCAATTCGCGCGCGTTCGGCTGCCATCTGCTGGTAGACGGAGTTGCGGACGTCATCCATGAACTCGACCTGCTTCACGCGAAAATCGATCAATTCGACGCCCAGGTCCTCGGCCGTCGGCGCCGCCGTCGACAGCATGTCGCGCATCAGCTCGGCGCGACCGACTGATATCGCTTCCACAACCGTGCGTTTGCCGAATTCGGTAACGACCGCGTTCTTGATAATCTCCGACAGGCGATCATTTGCGACGACCTGTGCACCGCCGGTCGACGTATAGAAACGCACGGGATCAACGATTCGCCATTTGACAAAGAAATCGACCTGCAGCGCTTCATTCTCGGCAGTAAACACGCGTTCCGGCCGATCGCTGATGGTCAAAATTCGTTTTGGGAACTTGCGAATGTTTTGAACGACGGGCCATTTGAAGTGCAGGCCCGGCTGGTAATCCGCTTCAACGACCTGACCCAGCTGCAGCTTGATCGCCCGCTCACGCTCATTGACCGTAAAGGCCGAAAGGCCGATAACAACAAACGCAAGACCGAGCAATACTACGAAAGCAAATCTTCCGCTTGTCATTGTCGTACCCTCCTTTCGCGCATATCCGGCGACTCGACGCGTATGTCCGTTGGCGACTGTTGCGGCGTGGGTGAATCGGCAGAGCGCGTCATATCCGTTACCGGTTCTCGTCGACTCTCCTGGTCCAGAAGCCGGTCGATCGGCAGGTACAGCAGATTGCCGCTGCCCTCCGAATCCAGAAACACCTTGTTTGAATTGCCGTAAACTTCCTCGATGGCGTCGATATACAGTCTCTGTCTCGTGACCTGCGGCGCCCTCTGGTATTCGGTCAGCATCGCTTCGAACCTGGCTGCTTCACCTTCGGCGTCAGCAATAACCCGGTCCCGGTAGCCCTGGGCATCCTGCAGGATCCGGGCTGCATTACCGCGCGCCTTGGGAATGATGTCTCGCGCATAGGCATCGGCCTCGAAACTGTAGCGTTCACTATCGTTTCGCGCCTTCTGCGCGTCATCGACGGCCGACTGTACCGCCTGGGGATAGTTGACATTCTCCAATGAAATAGAGGTAACCGTGATGCCGGCGCCGTAGCTGTCCAGCGTATTCTGCAGCACCTCGCGAGACCGTGAGGCGATCTCGTCCCGCCGGGCCGCGATCAGCACTTCCAGTTCGCTGGTACCCACAACTTCGCGCAATGCGCTCTCGGTGACATCCTGCAGCGTCAGATCCGGTTCAACGACCTCGAAGCTGTACTTGACCGGATCGGTACGACGAAATTGGACAACCATATCGATGAATACGTATTGCTCATCCGCGGTTAGCATCTCCGTTCGGTACGCATAATTCGAAACGGCGTTGATGTTGACGAGATCGACGGTTTCGAGCGGATACGGCAGATGCCAGTGCAGGCCCGGCAAGGTCGTCACCGTATAGGCGCCGAATCGCTGCACTACGCCACGTTCCGCCTCATCGACACGGTAAAAGCCAGTCGCCCCCCAGGCGACCAAAAGCAGAATGATCAGAAAAAATCCGCCTGTCCCGCCGCCCGGCTGCTGGCGGCCACCGCCACCACCGAGCAAGCTGCTGATCCGCCGCTGCCAGTTCTGCACGATCTGGTCGAGATCGTTCGGCTCATTGTCATCCCGCTTCCAGGGATCCTTGCCATTGCCTGATTCGTTCCACGCCATATTCGTCTGCTTTGTCTATGTTGCTACGGTCGCCGGTGCCGGCACCGGTGACGATTCCAAAAGATCCGCCGAGAGGTTTTCACGCTTTACAAAGCGCCGCAAATCCTTCTCGGCCATTTTCAATTCCAATGTCCAGCCGCCATCATCGCACGGCTCCTCGCTGAGTACAGCACCCATCTCGAAAAGTCTCGCGCGCTGTCGACCCTGAGACGCCGACAAGTGGACATAGCCATGCAGGGTCTCCCGGCGCAGACGCTCGCCAATCGCGGTCAGCAAAAGTGGAATACCCTCGCCGGTTGCTGCCGAAATCCATGCGGCACGACCTTGACCAGATCGATTATTCGCGACTCGTGGCTTGCGATCCAGTCTGTCGATCTTGTTGTACACGCGAATCTGCGGTACCTGGTCCGCATCGAGCTGTTGAAGAACCGAGTTAACCTGCCGAACCCGCTGCCATCGATTGCTGTCACTCGCGTCGATCAGGTGCAGGATCAGGTCAGCCTCGCGGGCCTCCTGCAGCGTCGATCGGAAAGCCGCGATGAGTTCATGCGGCAGGTCACGAATAAAGCCGACAGTGTCTGCCAGCACGATTTCGCGGCCCGACGGCAGCTCCAGTCGCCGGACCGTAGGATCGAGGGTCGCAAACATCTGGTCCTCGACGTAAACGCTCGCGTCGGTCAGCGCATTGAACAGGGTTGACTTACCTGCATTTGTATAGCCGACGAGCGCAACGGTGGGGACCTCGGCACGAACACGATTCTGGCGATTCATCGTCCGCCGGGCGTCGACCTGTTCAAGCCGCGCGTTTAGCTGGCGAATACGGGCACCGATAAGCCTTCGGTCAGATTCGAGCTGTGTTTCACCGGGTCCACGCAGGCCGATACCGCCTTTCTGACGCTCGAGGTGCGTCCAGCCCCTTACCAAGCGCGTGGACAGATGACGTAATTGAGCCAGTTCAACCTGCAGCTTGCCCTCGAAACTGCGCGCACGCTGAGCAAAAATATCCAGAATCAGTCCTGCGCGATCCAGCACGCGGCACTTCAAGCGCCGCTCCAGGTTGCGTTCCTGTCCCGGCATCAGTGTCGTGGACGAAATAACCAAGTCCGCGCCATGCGCTTCGACGCTTGCCGCGAGTTCCTCGAGCTTGCCTTTACCGATGAAATAACGCGGATCCGGCCGTCGCCTGGCACTTACGATCTGATCGACAATAACTGCCCCTGCCGAGCGCGCCAGCTCGACAAACTCGTCGCGTTCTGATTCGTCGGGCGCGCCCTGTGTAGACGCATGGACCAGGATTGCACGTTCGCCGCTTTGCGGTCGCTCAAACAAATACGAGCTCCCGCGACGATATTGGATTCAAACTACTCGTCTCCTGACTCGTCGTCCGGTAGCGGCAGGCGCACATTGCGCGCCGGCACGACCGTCGAAATTGCATGTTTATACACCATTTGATTAACGCTGTTCTTCAGCAGAACGACGAACTGATCAAACGAATCGACCTGACCCTGCAACTTGATGCCATTGACAAGATAAATCGATACAGGAACTTTTTCTTTACGCAAGATATTGAGGAATGGATCTTGCAGCGATTGCCCTTTAGCCATTATTGGGTCTCCTTATTGTCATTGTTATCGAACGCCGCAAGCCGGTGGCGCCGGTTGCCCATATGCGAGTTCTGCCTAAGCGCTTGAAAATTCTAACACAGGCCATGTTTCCGTCTAGTGACTATTCAGACCTGTTTCAGCCAGGTGCTTGGATATGGCGTCGATGTTCCCTGATTCAAGGCCGTCGAACGTAACCAGCTCTTTTTCGCTGCGCAACCAGGTCATCTGCCTTTTGGCCAACTGGCGTGTCGCAACCAGCGCCCGGTAGCGGGCCTCTTCCAGCGAACATTCTCCAGCCAGGTGAGCCCAGAACTGGCGATAGCCGACAGCCCGCATCGACGATTTCTCACGCGTAACCGCCGGTCTGCGCATTAACTTCGTCAATTCCTCCAGAAATCCGCCCCTCAACATCGCGTCCAGCCGCTCCTCGATCCTTTGATGCAGCAGGGCACGAGGCGAGATCGACAGCGCCAGTCTGACGTATTGGACATCGGAAGCCTGCCGGCGTTCCGACGCTGGCTGATGCCATGCGCTTAGCGGCCTGCCGCTGGCCCGGTGCACTTCGAGCGCTCTCTGGATGCGCTGGCTGTCATTGGGATTGATACGGCGCGCCGCGTCCGGATCGATGTCTCGCAGCTGCCCGTGCAGCGCCGGCCAGCCCAGTTCTGCCGCGGCGGCATCGATTTCCTCGCGAATTTCTTCGTCGGCGGATGGCAGCATCGCCAGGCCGTCGATCAACGCACGAAAATACATCATCGTGCCACCCACCAGCAGCGGGATGCGGCCCTTCGCTGCAATCTCTTCCATTTCAACGGCCGCGTCACGCACAAAGTCACCGGCCGAATAGCTATCCTCCGGATCGCGTATGTCGATCAGACGGTGCGGTGTGCGGCGCAGCGTTTCCGCATCGGGTTTCGCCGTACCGATGTCCATGCCCCGATACACCAGCGCCGAGTCCACGCTGATGATCTCGAACGGAAACCGCTTGCAGAGGCTGACAGCGACCCCGGTCTTTCCCGAAGCGGTCGGGCCCATGAGGCAAACAGCGGTCCTGGTCACAAAAGCTCGCCTAGCGGCCGCGCAGGAACAGTCGATCCAGGTCGGCCATCGTAATTGCGGTCCAGGTCGGTCGACCGTGATTACACTGGTCAGCGCGTTCGGTCACCTCCATCTCGCGCAGCAGCGCGTTCATTTCTTCAAGCGTCAGCAGGCGGTTGGCTCGGACCGAGTGATGGCAGGCCATCGTTGCAAGATACTCGTGACACGCATCCTCGACCCGATTGCTTTGACCGGCCTCGGCTATGTCTGCGAGCACATCCCGCAGCAGCGCCTCGGCATCGGCATCCCTGAGCAGCGCCGGCACCTCGCGGATAAGCAGGCTCGTGGGCCCGGTACGATCGACGACGAGACCGACATCTGTCAGAACCGGCTGCAGCTGCTCGACGAGCGTCGCCTCGTTCTCGGCCACAGATACCGCTGCCGGCACCAGCAGCGGCTGCCGCACGACCGCCTTGTCCTCGAACCCGCGTTTGAGCTGCTCGTACAGGATCCGCTCATGAGCCGCATGCATGTCGACGACAATCAGGCCCGCATCGTTTTCGGCCAGAATATACGTGCCCGATAGCTGCGCAATCGCATAGCCAAGCGGTGGAATATCGGTCGGCTCGACCAATCCGTCGACGGCGGCAGCAGGTGCGCCGGATGCCATCGCCCGATAGGCCGCCAGCGTCTCCGCGACGGAATGCCTTCCGGGTGCGGTCCTTGTACCAAGACGCATTGCGCCCTGCTCAAAACTCGAATGCGGCGTCAGTGTCGCCGGTGCCGCTGGCTGCCCTCCCGGGCGCGTATCGCGCAATGCGGTCTCTATGGCCTGGGACACGACACCGTGTATGCGACGACCGTCACGAAAACGCACCTCGTGTTTTGCCGGGTGGGCGTTCGCATCGACACCGGCCGGGTCCATCGTGAGGTGCAGCGCATACGCCGCGTAGCGTCCGTGGAAAAGCACGTCCCGATAAGCGTGCCGGGCGGCATGCGACAGGGTCTTGTCTGTCACGCTGCGGCCATTGACGAACCAGAGCTGCATGTCCGGCTGACTGCGGTTGAATGTCGGCGAACCGATCCAACCGGACAGGGCGACACCGTCATTCTCGTGCTCGAGATGCACCGCCTGTTCGGCAAACAGGTCGCCGTAAACCCTGGCAATGCGCTGCAGGCGCTGGTCCTCCGAAAGTGCGGCAGCAAGCTGCAGCGCCGTCCGTCGATTGTGGGTCAACGTAAACGCAACGTCCGGACGCGCTAATGCAAGCCGACGAACCCATTTTTCGATGTGTCCGAATTCCGTCCTTTCCGTGCGCAGAAACCGGCGTCGGGCCGGCGTGTTGTAGAACAGGTCGTGAACCTCGACTGTCGTTCCGGGCGGGTGCGCCGCGGGACGTGCCGAACTGATTTCGCCACCATCCGCCTCGACCTGCCAGGCGGCATCGGCTCCGCCGGTCCGAGACACGAGGCTCAGGCGCGCAACGGAGGCTATGCTGGGCAGTGCCTCGCCACGAAACCCGAGTGAAACCACGGCCTCAAGGTCCTCCAGGCTGGAGATCTTGCTTGTCGCATGTCTTGATAGGGCCAGGCCGAGCTCATCCTTGGCGATGCCGCCGCCGTCATCACGAATTCGAATCAGCTTCTGACCACCCGATACGACATCGATCTGTATGCTGCGGGCGCCGGCATCGAGGCTGTTCTCCACAAGCTCTTTGACGACCGATGCAGGGCGCTCGACAACCTCGCCGGCGGCGATCTGGTTGACCAGGTGACTTGGCAATTGCTGAATTGGCATGCAGGTGAGCTTGATACGCGATGGGCGGCCCGCCATTTTTTCAAAATGGCGGGCAAAAGTCTTGTCGCGTCGTCAATCAGGTGCCGGAGAGAATGGGTATTGAGAGCGTCTGGCCGATTCGAATGTTGTCAGTGCCCAGTTTGTTCGCCGCACGAATGGCAGCTGCGCTGACGTTATAGCGCTGAGCAATCTCGGACAGCGTATCGCCACGCGCGATGACATGACGAACCTGACCGTCGGGATCCCGCCTCACTTCCGCAGCGATAAGCGTGTCCGGCGGCGGGTTGGTGTAGAAATAGCCACGGATGCCCGCGAGAATCGCATTGGCCAGCCTGCCCTGGTGACCTGGATCACGCAGCATCTTTTCTTCATTGGGGTTTGAGATATACGCAGTCTCGACGAGAATCGAGGCCATGTCTGGTGACTTAAGTACGAGTAAACCCGCCTGCTGTACGCTGCGGCGACGCACCTTGACGACCCTGGCCATTTCGCGAATCACCTGCGAGCCGACATCGAGGCTGGCACTCATCGCGGCGTTTTGAGACAGGTCGAGCAAAACCTCGGCGAGTACCTGGTCCTTATCCTCCAGTGAGACTCCGCCAACCTGCACCGCAGCATTCTCGCGTTCAGCCAGCAGCCTGGCTTCCTCGTCGCTCGCGCCCTTCAGAGACAGCGCATACACGGTCGCGCCATTCGCCCTTCGGTCGGCGACGGCATCCGCGTGGATGGAAACAAAGAGATCGGCCTTACTCTTGCGTGCGATCTCCATCCGCCGCCGGTGATCGACGTAGTAATCGCCATTGCGAATGAGCACGGCCTTCATGCCGCGTTCGGCGTTGATCCGCGCCGCGAGTTCGCGCGAGACTGCCAGCGCAACGTGCTTTTCCTTCGTTTTCGCCTTCCCGATCGCACCCGGATCGTGTCCCCCGTGTCCTGGGTCAATCGCGATCACGATGTCTCTGCCCGGTTCGCGGCCCTCCGACGCTCGCTTGACGGCCTGCAGGCTGCCGGAGCGCTGAAGGTCGATGACAAGCCGGTCGCCATACTGCGCATTCGGCCCTGCCGTAAAACTCCGCGACCGCACGTCGTCACTCAGGTCGAGAACGACGCGTAACTGGCCGTTGGCGCGAACGCCCGTGCGAATTTCGCGGATCGAACCTGTCGCCTTGGGCAATTGCCGCAGTGAATCGGCAAGCCGACCATCCTTGAGATCCACGACGAGTCGATCGGGGCCGCGCAACGTGAAAATTTTGTGCTGAACCGGGCGACTTAGGTCCAGTACAACGCGTGTCTTGCCCTCGTCGGCCCAAATACGAATATTTTCAACGGTTGCTGCTGCGTGTGCGGCTGCTGTAAACAGCACCAGAACGCAGATTAAAGACAGGCGGCGGATGAACATCGAGTGGGTAACGCTCGCTACTCGGAATTATGTCGGGTGAGTATACGAAAATTAATCAAAAAGCCAAATTTTTCATTGCAAAATTAGCAAGATATCAGCTTTATTTAATTTTCTGACGAGGTAGCGGCCCGACGCAGTCCGGCAAGCAGCTCCCGCCCCCTCGGACTCAGGCCAACCAGCTCGGCAGCGCGCCCGACTCCCTTATACGTCAGGTGAATGCGCACATCGGCCTGGCTGGCGAGGCCCGGCGCCCGATCGGGCCATTCGACGAGCCGGAGACCGTCATCCAATTCATTCCAGCCCAGGTATCGCAGCTCTTCTTCCGCCGCTATTCGATACAAATCAACATGATAGACACGCCCGGCGGGCGTTGTGTAGGGCTCTACCAGCGTATAAGTCGGACTGGGCACCGGGCCGGTATGCCCCATTGTTCTGATCAACGCACGCGCAAATGTCGATTTTCCGGCCCCGAGTTCGCCTTCCAGAAGCACGGTCCAGCCCGCAATTTCCGCCGGCAGCCGCTCGTGCAGGCATTGCGCCAGTTCGACGGTTGCCGCCTCCGTCGGCAGATCGATCTTCATGTGTTGATCACGCCCCGGAGCTCGGACAACAGGTCCGAGGCCAGCAGACCACGCTCGCCCGTTTCCGCGGCACGATCTCCGGCTCGTGCATGTACCTCCACACCAACAGCCGCGGCGTCTTCAACGCCCAGACCTTGTGCGAGCAGCGCCGCGATGATGCCGGTCAGCACGTCGCCCATACCGGGGCCAGCCATGCCCGGATTGCCCGATGTGCAGAACCATGGCGGGCCAGTCTGGCTCGATGTCAGTGACCCCGATCCCTTGAGGACCGCAACCCCGCCGTAGCGCTGCTGCAAGGCTCGCAACGCCGACAACCGGTCATTTTGTATCGCGCCGGTGCTCGTTCCCAGTAATGTCGCTGCCTCCCCGGGGTGTGGCGTAATGACGCGGCATTCGGCCACGTTTGGATTCTCGGCGAGCCAGTTCAGCGCGTCGGCATCCCAGACCGACGGCCGCTCGTCGTCCGCCAGCCGCGCGAATAATTCTGCCGCCCATGAGGACCTTCCGAGACCCGGACCAAACGCGATAACACTCGCCCGGTCAAGCAGCGGCTCGAGTTCGCTGGCTTTACTCACCGCGTGCGCCATGAGTTCGGGCCGGGTGGCAACGATCATTGCGGCGTGCGCAGGGTCTGTCGCAATACTCACAAGTCCGGCCCCGCCTCGCAGCGCGGCCTCTCCGCAGAGACGAATTGCCCCGGGCATCCCGGCGCCACCACCGACAACGAGGACGTGGCCGAAGTCGCCTTTATGAGCGTTCCGGTCGCGCCGCGGCAGCGCCAGCCGAATTTTCTCCCGCGTCAGCCGCCGAAATTCAGGGGCTATGGCGGCACGAATATGGTCGTCGATGCCCAAACCGGCGAACTCGATATCTCCGCACAGATCAGGGCCGGCGCCGCGAAACAGACCCGCCTTGAGCCCGACAAACGTTACGGTCATATCTGCCTGAACGGCTGCGCCCATCACGAGTCCCGAATCGCCGTGCAACCCTGTTGGGATGTCGAGTGCGATCACGCGTCCGTTATGGCGATTGATCGCGGCGACCGCATCGGCGAAGTCACCACTCACGTCCCGCTGCAGGCCACTGCCGAGCAATGCATCCACGATGATATCGGCACTCGCATCGAGTTCCCCGGCCCACGCGCTCGCCGTTCCCGTGCCAGCAACGAAGTCGGCATAGGCAGTTGCAGCATCGCCGTTTAGCTGTTCGGGATCAGCCACGGCGACCACGGCAACCGCCAGGCCATCCAAAGCCGCGAGGCGCGCAAGCGCGTAGCCGTCGCCCGCATTGTTGCCAGCCCCGCAGACGACCTGCAACCGCTGCGCCGCCGGGTACCGTTCGCGGATCGCTCGAAGCGCGGCGGACGCTGCACGCGTCATCAACTCGTACCCCGGAATACCGGCGTCCTCGATCGCAGCACGATCGATCTCACGAACGGCGGCGACGGAGTAGATCTTGTCCGGAAACTCTCTCATCGTCGCGATTATACTGTGAGCGGACAAGGAACTTGCATTGGCAGAAGCACCTACACGACCGACCCGGGACATGGCCGCACTCAAGGCGGATATCGTCGGCTGGGCGAACGAACTCGGCTTTCAGGCGCTGGGCGTCACCGACATCGATCTCGCCACCGCCGAAACCAGGCTCAACGACTGGCTGGCCGAAAGCTACCACGGTGAGATGGAGTACATGCACCGGCACGGCAGCAAGCGCAGCCAACCCGCCGAGCTCGTTCCGGGCACGATTCGGATCATCTCGGTGCGCATGGACTATTTACCGCAAGAACCGGACGACCCCCGCGACCTGCTCGATCACGAGTCACGGGCCTATATATCCCGCTATGCGCTTGGCCGTGACTACCACAAGGTGCTAAGAGGCCGTTTGCGCAATCTCGCTCGGCGGATCGAGGCCGACATCGGTTCTTTTGGATACCGTGTGTTTGTCGACAGCGCACCGGTACTCGAGAAAGCGATTGCCGAAAATGCCGGCCTCGGCTGGATCGGCAAACACACCAACCTGATACACGAAGATGCCGGGTCGTGGTTCTTTCTCGGCGAGCTGTACACGGATCTGCCGTTACCGCCCGATCCGCCCGCTTCCTCTCATTGCGGCACCTGCAGCGCCTGTATCGACATTTGTCCGACCGCTGCGATCGTCGCACCCTACAAGCTCGACGCTCGACGCTGTATTTCCTATCTGACCATTGAATTGCGCGAGTCAATACCCGTCGAATTTCGCAAGGCTATCGGCAACAGGATTTACGGCTGTGACGACTGCCAGCTTTACTGCCCCTGGAACAAATTCGCCTCGCCAACGACTGAGGCAGACTTCGCACCACGCCATGGATTGGACAACGTGGAGCTGGCGGAATTATTCGGCTGGAGCGAGGCGAAGTGGCTGGAGCGAACCGAAGGCAGCGCCATTCGCAGGATCGGCTATGATCGCTGGCTGCGCAATATCGCCGTGGCACTCGGCAACGCGGCGACGTCGGATGCCGTCGTGCGAGCGCTCGAGGCCCGTCGCCACTCGAGTTCGCCGATGGTCTCGGAGCACATTGAGTGGGCGCTGGAGCAACACCAATAGTGTGTACCAGTCGATATTTTTGAGCGGCAATTGCAGCAAAAATAAGGTCTTTATGGACCGGACCCACAAAGTGCCGCAGTCGCTCGCCATCAACTCCGATTACAAGCGCTCCCTGCTGGGGGGGCTGGAGCTATTCGAGGGCGTCGCCGCCGAAGATGTGCAGGACCTGCTGCAGCGGTGCGGCCGGCGCGATCTCGCGGCAGACGAAATTCTGCTGTCCCCGGGCGAAAAGAACGAATTCGTTTACATCGTATTGTCGGGTAGCGTCAATGTGCACGTCAGCTCTCCCGACGCCCCGGTCCTTGTCACAATGGACGTCGGCGCCTGCGTCGGAGAAATGTCGATTATCGGCGATCGCGACCCCTCGGCCTATGTGATCGGCGCGGAACCAACGCATCTGTTGTCGATTCACCAGACCGTGCTCTGGGAAATGATCAACGCGTCGCATACATTCGCGAAGAACCTGCTGGTCATACTGTCGGAACGTGTCCAGAACCATAACCGTGCAGTAGCAGAAAGTTTTGGCGAACTCAGAAAGTTCGAGCGCCACGCGCGGACAGATGCCCTGACCGGCCTGGGCAATCGGCATACGATGGAAGAATCGTTCCTGCGCGAAATGAAGCGCTGCCAGAATGATGCCTTACCCGTCTCGCTGGTCATGATCGACATTGACAACTTCAAGCGTTTTAACGATATGTTCGGCCACATGGCGGGTGACCGGGCGCTCTCAGCAGTCGCCGAGCTGATCAGGACGCAGTTTCGACCGCGCGATCTGATCGTGCGCTTTGGCGGAGACGAGTTTGCCGTTTTGCTGCCCGAAGTCGCCGAACAGAAGGCGCTGGAAATCGCCGATCGAGCGCGTGAGGCGGTCTGCGGCAAAACCGGAGATGGCAGCGACTCATTGATCAAGATCCCGATTCGAATTTCGATGGGTGTCGCTCAGGCCGTGGAAGACTCCACGCTCTCAAACCTTATTCGCGCGGCCGATGCAGCGCTTTACCGCGCCAAGAATGCGGGACGAGACCGCGTCTCGAGCTAGATCGCTACGGAAATATTGTCAATCAGCCGTGCATCGCCGAGATGAGCGGCGGCAAGCACCACGATTTCGTCGCAGTCGGCATCCGGGTCGCTCAGGTCACCAGCGCAACGCAGCGCAACGTAATCCGGCCTGAATCCGAGGTCTGCCAACCCGGCCGTCGCCTCGCGCTCGAGTTCATCATAATTTCGTTGGCCGTTCTGAAGCTTCTCACCAATGGCAAGCAGCGTTTTGTAGATTGCCGGCGCAACCGCGCGCTGGTCATCGCTCAGGTAGGCGTTGCGCGAACTCAGCGCAAGGCCGTCTTTCTCGCGAACCGTTGGCGCAACAACGATCTCCACGGGCAGGTTCAGGTCGGCCACCATTCGGCGAATGATTAATTGCTGCTGGTAGTCTTTTTGCCCAAACACCGCAACATCCGGCTGAACGAGACCGAAAAGACGGGCGACTACGGTTGTAACGCCGTCGAAGTGTCCCGGACGAAAAGATCCACAGAGCTTGTCTTTGAGATAAGGCACCGCGACAACCGTGGCCTGTTCGAGACCGAACGGATACATGGTGTCAACCTCCGGCACGAATAACAGGTCGGCTCCGGCCTCCCTTAGCCGGCCCTTATCCCCTTCGAGCGTGCGCGGGTAATTTTCGAAGTCTTCGCCTTCGCCAAACTGAACCGGGTTGACGAATACGCTGACCACGACTCTGTCGGCATGCCGACGGCCAATTTCGACGAGGCTGTCATGGCCGGCATGCAAGTTACCCATGGTTGGCACGAGCGCGATACGTTCGCCAACTCCGCGCCACTCCGACAGCAGCGCGCGCAACTCATCTTTGGTGGTTATTACTTGCATCACAGATCTCCCGGCACCCGCCGAGACACGCTCAGGAAAAACAATGTTCAGGCGCCGGGTAGCTGCTGTCCTTGACCGCCTGAACATAGGACTCGATCGCGGCAAGCGGTGAATCGTGCCCCTGCTGAAAGTTCTTCACGAAACGCGGCGTGCGCCCCGAAGTAATATTTAGGATGTCATAGAGAACGAGAATCTGCCCATCCACGTGCGGGCCCGCTCCGATTCCGATGACCGGAACCTCCAGCGCCTTCGTCGTCGCGAGCCCAACTTCATTCGGAACACACTCCAGCAGCACAATATCCGCACCTGCATCCTGCAGTCGCCTTGCCGAGTCCACCATGGCCCGCGCCTGGTCCGGCTCCCTGCCCTGCACCCGAAATCCGCCAATCTTGTGGACTGACTGCGGCTTGAGGCCCAGGTGAGCGCAAACAGGAACGTCATGCCGGGTCAGGTGTTCGACAATCTCGACCTGGTCTTCTCCACCTTCGAGCTTGATCATCATGGCGCCACCCTCCTGCATCAGGCGGACGGCGTTGTCGAGCGCCTGTTCGGGCGACCGGTAGCTCATAAAGGGCATATCGGCAACGAGAAACGCCCGCCGTAATCCGCGCGCAACGGCACGAGCGTGATAGACGATGTCATCGACCTGGACTGGCACCGTCGTGTCGTGGCCCTGGATCACCATTCCCAGCGAATCGCCGACAAGCACGAGATCGACACCCGCTGTGTCGACCAGTGCCGCGTAACTGGCGTCATAGGCGGTCAGGCATGCGATCGGCTCGCCGTCCTCCTTCATCTGGCGTAGCGTCGAGATGTTGACGGGTGGCTCGGCCATGCCACGCTGTTCGAGTTGCGTATACATCGTATCGTCCTAGGCCAGCGCCGCAGCCACAGGGTTGAAAAAGTGCCGGCCGCCCGTCGTCCTTTCAATTTGCTGAAAAAGTTGTTCGAAATCCGCCTCGTTGTTGATCGGGTCAATCTGTGACGCGTTCACGATAAGCAGCGGCCCGTCATTATAGCTGTGAAAGAACCGCGCATAAGCATCCGTCAGTTTTTCCAGATAAGCCCGATCGATGGCCCGTTCGAAGCCTACGTTGCGCCGCGCTATTCGTTCCAGCAGTGAATCCACCGACGCCTGCAGGTAGATGACCAGATCGGGAACCGGTGCGTCGATCGCAAGCGATTCTTCGACTTGCTCGTAGAGCTTCAGTTCTTCCGGACTCAGGTTCAACTCAGCAAACAGCTTATCCTTGGCAAAGAGATAGTCCGATATACGCACCTTTGTAAACAGGTCTGACTGGCGCAGCGCCTCCATTTGCCTGGCCCTGGCAAACAGGAAGAACATCTGTGCCGGCAAGGCCGCCGACCGGCCATCCTGGTAAAACCGTTCAAGAAACGGGTTATCCCAGACTTCCTCGAGCACCACCTCGGCAGCAAGGCTCTCGCCAAGGCGCTTGGCGAGGCTCGTCTTACCAGCACCTATCGGGCCTTCTACCGCTATATACCGCGGCAATCCTGACGGCTTGTCCCGCTTACTGGCGCTCAAAGAAATTCACCCTGTAAATCGACACGCACTATCCGCGGTTCTTTTTCATCGACCGCGATATCCGTTACCCGCCCGAGCCCGGGAATAAGGAGCTCGGGCGCAATCTCCCGCAATGGCAACAATACAAAATTTCTCAGGGCAATGCCCGGGTGCGGAACAATTAACTCGGCATCCTTAATGCGTTCATCGGCATAGACGAGCAGATCGAGGTCGATCACACGCGGGCCCCAATGCTCACCTGTGCGTACACGCCCCATTGTCGCTTCTATGGCCTGCATTGTGCGCAGCAGCTCCAGCGCGGAAAGCGACGTCCGCAAAGCTACCGCCGCGTTGATGAAATCCGCCTGTTCAACGGGCCCCATGGGCGCCGAGCGATAAAGAGATGAGCACGCCGTAACGCTGACATCTTCAACAGCGTCGAGATGCCGGACGGCAGCGGCGATTTGCTCGACAGGCTCCCGAAGATTGCTGCCGATGCCGACATAGGCCGGTTTGGCCTTCGAACTCACGGGGACTGTGCCGGTTTCGTGCGTCGCTTGCGCCGGCGGCGCGTGCCGCGTCGCGGCGCACTCACCTGGAAGCTATCGGCACGTTGCGGCGCCGGTTGACTCTGTACCCGTGTCCAGAACTCCGCCAGTTCAGGGTCGAACTGCCCCACTTCGCTCAACAAAAGCATGAAGTCATAAGCCGCCCGAAACCGCCGGTGTTCGAGCAGGTTATGCGCTCGTTTGCCCCGCGTTTGCAGGAACCTCGGCTGCAGGGCAAGCATCTCCCGCATCGGCACCGTGAACCGGCGAGGAATCGAGATGAGGCGCTGCTGCTGAGCGGCGAGCTCATAGGCAGCCAGGCTTAATGATTGCGACTCGGACATCGATTCTTCGGCCCGGCGAATGACGGCAAGGCGCTTGACTGGCGCCCACAGAAAGACCCCGATCAAAAACATGGGCGTGACCGATTTACCCGCGGCAACGCGACGGTCCGTGTTGCGCAGTGCAGCGACCACAAACTCCGCGAACGCCGGATCTTCATTGAGCTCATGGTCCGTCGCAGGAAACATCTGCCCGAACAGCTGGTACTCCCGAAGCAGATGGAATGTCTTTTCGGCCGCGCCAGCCTGAAACAGCTTCAGAAATTCGTCAAACAGGCGAGCTGCCGGTACGTTCGAGAGCAGCTCCGCATGCTTGTGCATCGCCTCGACTACGCTGTCATCGATCGTAAAGTCCAGCTTCGCCGCGAAACGCACGGCGCGTAACATTCGGACCGGGTCCTCACGCAGCCGCTGGTCCGGATCCCCGATCAGAACCAGGCGACGGCGCTCGACATCGCGAACGCCGTCCACGTAGTCCCAGATGCTGAAGTCCGCGATGTTGTAGTACAGGGCATTGCACGTGAAGTCGCGCCGCCAGACGTCTTCCCAGATACTGCCGTAAACATTATCCCGAATGATCCGGCCTTCATCATCGTGAGCAACATCGTCGGCCGCATGAACTGCGGCGGCTCGGAACGTAGCGACTTCGATAATCTCGCGCCCGAAGCGGATATGCGCCAGGCGAAACCGCCGGCCGATCAGACGGCAATTATCGAACAGCGCACGGACCTCTTCGGGTGTCGCGTCCGTGGCAACGTCGAAGTCCTTGGGATGCAGATCGAGCATCGCATCCCGCACGCATCCACCGACCAGGAAAGCCTGGTAGCCCGATTTATGCAGCCGATAAAGGACTTTCAACGCGCTGTTTGATATCTCCTTCCGGGAGACGGTATGAGCGGCGCGGGGAATGATCTTGGGAGCTGGGGGCTTCTTGGTCCCGCTGTTTTTCAAATGATTACCGCTTGTACAGAGAATATGCGTCCGTATAATAGCAGCCCGCGCTTCGCGGCGGCAGCTTTCGGCGCGCGCCCCGCTCCCTTCGTCTAGCGGTTCAGGACGCCGCCCTCTCACGGCGGTAACAGGGGTTCGAATCCCCTAGGGAGTGCCA
>JAACFB010000068.1 GCA_009937615.1 Gammaproteobacteria bacterium
GCCACCGCCACGTCGCCCGGCGCCACACCGGCGGCTTCGGCCGGCCCGCCGTTCGTGATCGTCGCAAAAACGAGTTTGCCGTTACTTTCGTTCATCGTCGCACCCAGCCACAGCGCCTTGATGTCGCTTTTGCTTGCCGGCTTACCGCCCTTGTCATTGCGGCCGTTCGGCTGACGAAGCTTATACGTAACACCGTGGCCGGCGAGCATCGATCGCAGCGGTAACTCCCCGGTACCCCGCACGGCCGCGTCGAAAAAATCAGTAAGATCAGCTCCGGCAGCATCGGCACAGACGGCTTCGAATCCGTCTTCAGGCATTCCGCCAGCCGCCTGGCCCCAGCGCTGCCAGCAGGTTCGCATGACATCATCGAGGCTTACTTTGCCACCCGTTTCAGCCCGCAACTTGAGGTCGAGTGCGAGTGCAATGAGCGAGCCTTTTGCGTAGTAGCTGACTATCGAGTTGGCGGCATTCGCATCCTGCTGGTAGAACTTCGTCCAGGCGTCGAAACTCGACTCGGCAACACTCTGTTTGAGCCGCCCGGAGCCGCGCAACACGCGCGTAATCGTCTGGCCGAGAAGCTCCAGGTAACTTTCCCGGGTAATCAGTCCGGAACGGACCAGCGCAAGATCGTCGTAGTACGACGTGACGCCTTCGAACACCCACAATAGCCCGGTGTGTGTTTCCGTTGCCAGATCATACGGGGCGAACGCCGCCGGCTTGAGCCGCTTGACGTTCCAGAGGTGAAAATATTCGTGGCTGGCCAGCCCCAGAAAGGTTCTGTAGCCGTCACTAACTTCCTTGTCGCCGCGCTGCGGAAGATTGTCGCGAGCGCACACGAGGCTGGACGACCAACCGTGTTCGAGTCCGCCATAGCCTTTTCCGGGCGCATACAAAAGGAACAGGTAACGATCAAGATCGTCGGGAACACCCAGTAAGCGCATATGCTGTTCGCATAGCGTCTGCAGATCGTGGCAAATACGCGCCATGTCAGCGCGGGTGCGGCCACGAATCGCGATCGCGTGCGGAATCCCGTTTACCTCGAACTCGCCAATCGACAATCGTCCCATTTCGACGGGATGGTCAATCAGCTCAGCGTAATCGCTCGCGGCATAGGTTCCGAAGCCATACTGGCCGGCACCGCGGCGCCGCATCGAGGTCGCGACGCGCCAGTCGGTTCCTATGGGCGCATCGGGCGGCAATATCTCGACGTCGCAAGGCGAACTCTCCTGGCCGACAACGGCAAGAAACATGCACGTGCCATTGAAGTACGCATGCGTCATGTCGAGATGCGCGCCACGGACGCTCTCGTCCAGGGCATAGATTTCGGCAATTACCGTGATCGGCCGTTTCGTCGGTTCGGCACGCCACCGGGACTTGTCCAGTTTTGTGAGTGGGACTCCGAGGCCGTCAGATTCTGCGCGAATCGAGACAACGTGTTTCGCGAAGTCCCGGATCATGTAGCTACCGGGTATCCAGGACGGCATTGCGAACACCTGTCCGGCCGGATCGGGTTCCTGCACCGTCAGGCTGGCCTCAAACACATGGGCTGCGGGATCCTTCGGCCGAACTCGGTATTGGTGTGCCTTACTCACTTTTGGCGAACCGGTTCGGTCAGCTTCAGAGTGAGGCATTTCGCCGATCCGCCGGCTTTAAGGAATTCGGTCAACTCGATCTCGTGAACTTCGAATCCCGCCAGCATCAGGCGCGCCTTCAGCGGATCTGACGCCGTGTGCAGAAATACCTGGTCGCCGATATTCACGGCGTTACAGGCAAAATGCCCGGCATCCTGCGTGTCAACAACGATACGCTTATGCGGCGGAATCCTGCTTTCGATCGCAATGCGAGAGTCATAGTCGAATGCGGGCGGGTGGTACATCAGAAACCCATCGGTAAGCGGACAGAAACATGTGTCGATATGGTAGAAACGCTCATCAGTCAAACGGATCGACACGATTTCGATATCGAAGAACTTCTGGATTTCCGCATGGGCTTCGATCTCGGTCCGGAATCCGTAGCCGGTCCACAGCCAAGGGCCGCGGCGATCGAGCAGACAGTCGCCCGCCCCTTCGAAGCCGATTTTTTCATCGAGCTCCAGTAGCTCGAAACCATTGTCCCGAAACCACTGTTTGAATATCGGTTCCTCCGGACGCCGTTCTACCGGCATGAAGTGACTCGCTATTGCCTTGTCACCATAGACGACACCGGCGTTGGCCGTAAAAACCATGTCCGGCAGGTCAGGATGCGGCTCCACTGTGACGATTTCCGCGTGTTCGCCAAGGGCATCGCGCAGCTGCTGCCACTGTTGTCGGGCTCGATCCAGGCTCAGCGAATCCTCGTTGCCGGCCATCCACGGATTGATAACGTACTCCACCGTGAAAAAATCCGGCGGACACATCAGGATCTGGTCTTTTTGCTGCGTCATCGTATCTCGCTTTATGGTCCGGACTTCCGCGGCTCAGTCTCAGGTACCTTGCTGCGAGGAAGGTGAATTTCGGCAAGCATGCACCTTACGCTGCCGCCTGCCGAGGTTTCGATCGTATCGATATTCGCCACGACAAGACCGCCGTTTGCCTGCAGCCTCTGTAGCTGTTTCTCGGTCAGAGACTCATAGGCTTGCTGCGACATCGCGACCAGCCGCCGGCCATCGCGGGCGCGCAGCTCCAGCATGTTGCCTGCGAAAGCTTCCAACTGATCGTAACTCAATGTCAGGATATCGTGCCCGGTATTCGCCAGGCTTTGCAGAACCGCCGAGCGCTGTTCAACGCGCCTGATCGCCGCGTCGCAGATAACGGCCAGTTCTTCACCAAGACTCATTACAACATTCGTGTGATAGATTGGCACGCCATCGCGGTCCACCGCGTCGAACGCAACAACGTCGTAATCGAGGCGCTGCGCGAAGTCGCCAAGCGGCTCGAGTTGTGTCCGCGACGACAGACAGGCATACGCGATGTGGTTGACTCGATCGAGCACCATGCTGCCTGTTCCTTCGAGGTGCTGCCCGGCTCGCTCGTGGTGTGACAGGTCGACGATTTCGGTGACCTGGAAACCGTGGCGATCGACGAGCTCCTCGATGATATCTTCGCGGCGCTCCGTTCGGCGGTTCTCCGCTTCCATCGGGTACAGTACGACGCGTCCGTCGGCGTGAAAACTGACCCAGTTGTTTGGAAATATCGAGTCCGGCGTATGCGGCTCCATTGTATCGTCGACAACGACGACACCGATGCCCGCGCCGCGCAAGGCGGCCACCAGGCCGTCAAATTCACCTAGTGCCTGCCGCTGCTGGCCTTCCATCGACATCGCCGACCGCCCCTGAAAGCGATTGGATTCGGCAGTTAGCGGGTTACTCTCGAACCGTACCGGACGGATCATGAGTACCGAGTCTGCAAGCTGCGGGGACTGTTCCGTCATGCTGCTAGCCGCTCCACGGTCAGGCATTCGAGCTCGGTCGAACGGCAACGGCCTCTAGCCAGCGCTGCAGATTCGTCGCATTTTCCGGCGTAGCAATTTTCAGCCGCTGCGCAAATTGGACGAAGACCAGCGCCGTGATATCTGCCATCGAATAAAGCGCGCCGGCGATGAATTCGCGGCCGTCGAGCTGCCGATCCAGCTTTTCGAGGAAAGACGCGGCGCGAGCGCGGCCGCGGACGGCCAGCTCGGGAATCTGCTCATAGGCATCCGGCCCGGGCAACGCACGGCCCTTAAGACCTTTTGCCGCATTTCTGAACGCGTCGGCTGTCGCCCAGAGGCCCTGCTGCTCCACTTTCGCGTTCCACATCTGTGTCGATGCTCTTTCCGCAGGTGTACGGCCCAACAGGTTCGGTTCGGGATACACCTCCTCGAGGTATTGGCAGATAGCGACGACTTCGCCAATGCAGGTACCGTCTTCGAGCTCCAGGGTCGGCACTACGCAATCAGGATTAACAGCACGATATTCGTCGCTGAACTGTTCGCCGCCGGCCAGGTCCACGGGCACTCTCTCGAGCTCGATCCCTTTCTCGGCGGCAAAAATCCTGACCCTCCGGGGGCTCGGTGCCGTTTCACAATCATACAGCCTCAACTCACTTCTCCAGGGCTTTGGCGGCGTTCAGCACGGTATCCGCGTTTTGCCCGAACATGATCGCGCGCGCCTTGTCCCGGCGCGCTTCGTTGCGCGGCCATTCGGCGCCGAGATCGACCCCCCGGCGCACTGCGGGCCGTGTCTTGACGTTGTCGAACCAGCGTCGCAGATTCTTGAAACGATCGATATCGTTGCCGAGGCGGCGATACGGAACAATCCATGGAAACGACGCAATGTCCGCAATCGAATACTCGCCGGCCAGGTAATCACGGTCGCGCAAGCGGACCTCCATGACCGCCAGCAGCCGATCGTATTCATTGGCATAGCGCTCCTGCGCATAGGGCACCGGGTTCCGCGTATAGCTAACAAAGTGCGACAGCTGCCCTGCCATCGGCCCTAGTCCGCCTGCTTGCCAGAACAGCCACTGCAAAACCTCGAACCGCTGCTGTTGACCGTCCGGCAGGAGCCTGCCGCATTTCTCGGCGAGGTACATTAGAATTGCGCCACCTTCAAACACTGAAATGCCGGTCTCATGATCGACAATAGCCGGAATACGGTTATTCGGGCAGATGCGCAAGAAGTCGGGCTCAAACTGGTCTCCGGCGCCAATATCGACCGGAATCGTCGTGTATTCAAGGCCGCACTCTTCGAGCATGATCGAAATTTTATGTCCGTTCGGTGTCGGCCAATAGTAAAGATCAATCATCTGCCCTGTCGCAATCGGTCAGTCGTGATATCGAGTATAAGATGTATCGGCCCCGTTGCCACCGGGTGTTCACGGAACAAACGAGTTTGAGTTACATGACAGAGATTGATGCAGAGCCGCGACGCGAGGTACTGAAGGCAGCGGACGAACACGAGATTCACCTCCAGTCCTGGCTGCCGTCCCGGGATGCTACCGCCGTCATCCAGGTACTGCACGGGCTCGGCGAGCACGCTGATCGTTATGCGCGATTCGCGGCGACAGCTACGCACCGCGGCTACGCGCTCTATGTTCATGACCATCGCGGTCACGGCAGCCAGGCGGCCAAAGCGGGCTACTTTTCGGACCATTCGGGCTGGCAATGCCTTGTCGAAGATGCCCGCCGCGTTAACCAGTTGATCCGCCGGAGACACGCAGATCGGGTCATCGTGCTGCTCGGACACAGCATGGGCTCTTTCCTCGCGCAGACCTATGCGATGCGGCATGGCGGCGAGCTGAGCGGACTTATCCTGTCCGCCTCGACCTGGCCCTCGCGTCTGCAGCTGATTCCTGCTCGAATGCTGGCGCAGCTGGAAACCTGGAGACGTGGACGCCGGGGGACTAGTGCGCTGCTCGACAAGCTCGGGTTCGGCAACTACAACAAGTCGTTTAAGCCGGCGCGCACCGGGTTCGACTGGCTGTCGCGCGATGCGCAGGAAGTCGACAAGTACATCGCCGATCCGCGTTGTGGCGGACCCTACACCTGCGGACTGTGGCAGGACCTGCTCGACGGGCTGCTCGAACTCTCGAACGAGAAGTCTGTCGCCGCTATCCCCGCAACCTTGCCGATTATGATCACCGGCGGTTCAACAGATCCCATTGGCGGCGACAAAGGGATGTCGCAACTGGCGGCGCGCTATGTCGAGGCTGGACACCAGCACCTCAAAGTCAAAATCTATAGCGGCGGCCGGCATGAAATGCTCAATGAGATCAATCGCGACCAGGTCAGCCGGGACTGGCTCGACTGGATCGGCGCTACCATCTGTAACGAGCGCTGATGCTGACCTGGCGACCGACCGCAGGCGTGCCCGGAAACTGCTGATAGTCGTCGTCTGTCAAATTGTCAGCGGTAACGGCAACCCCGAACCCACTGCCATTGGCGGGCGCCCAGGCCAGTGACGCAGACACGACGAACGCTTCACCGGATGTCGTCCGCAGCGGATTGTCTTCCTGTTTCCGGTACTCGTTGTCGAGGCTGAACTCTAGGCCCTCACCAAAACGATAACGTATAGCGAGCGTCGCTCGATGCCGTGCAAAATTCAGCGCATAAAAACTCGCATCCACGGTGGCCGTGCCGTAGTCGGAGTCCTTGTCGAGGTAGGTATAACCGACGCTGAGATCCAGCGGGTCCCAGGCACGACTGTACAGGACCTCTATACCGAACACGTCGAGATCAACGGCATTCGCCTGGCGCGCAAATGGCGACTCGGTCGCGAAGGTCCAGTCGACGAGATTGTCGTCCTGTCGATAGAAAACGGCCATAGAACCGCCCCAGTCCGGTGCGTCTTGCGCTAATGCGACTAAGAACTGCCCGGCTTTCTCGCGTCCAAGCCCCGAATTTCCACCGAACAGGCCCGACGGCCCCGATCCCAGAACCGTGTAGCCGGGCAACTGGCTCGTACCGGCGTACTCGATCGTCAGTGACCGCGTTCCCGAGGGCGTATTCCTGCTCAACGTTGCCCCGAGCACTGGCGACACCGCGTCGCTGTCCCGGTTGGAGACATCGACAGTACCGCCGAATCGAATCGTGATGCTCCTGCCGTCCTCGCGATAGAATTCCAGCGACGGCACAAGACTGAGCGTGCCGTAATTACGTGTCGTAAATTCGCTGTTCAGAAGATCGGTCGACCGAACCAGGTCGTCAGCCGTGAATTGCCCGGCATAGTTCCAGTCGAGTTTTCCCTGCCGCAGCACACCCTCGAAGCCGAGGCCGACCACTCGTGTTTCGTGATCGAAAGAACCGGGTGCGCCGGATTCCCGGGTCCTTCGATCAAAGTCATAGTCATCCACGAGCCGGCGGTAAAACGCGCCCACCTGCCACCAGCCGCGCTCGGTCTCGTGACGATGATTGGCCAACAATAACGTCGTCTGGGTATCGTCCGTTTCCGGCAGCGATGCAAAGCCGGTATAGGCGCCTGGCCAGCCGTAAAACTTGTCCTGGTAGGCGAGGATCAGATCGGACTGTACTCGATCGGCCGAGCGCTGCAGATGGAAATTGTAGCGCTGAAATTCGTGATCGCCATCGTCGACGGTTCCATCACCTTCGGAGAATGCGGCCGACATCGACAGACCAATATCGGCGCCACCGCTTACCCTGAAAACGTTGGCCCAGCGCAGCGAGCCGAATTTCAGCTCGTTGTCGCCGACGCCGAGCATGGCGGACCCCCCATCACGCAGCAGGGGCAGCGTGTAACGGACAGTTGCAATGTTCGAGTTGAAACCGGCGAGCGCGTTATCGACGCCCGTCAGCAGTTCGGGTAAAGACAGCGACTCCGGGTCAATGGGAAGCTCTGCGACGTAGTGCCCGGTTTGCGGGTCCATGATGGTCACTGCAGCAGCCTTGAAACCGGTGTTTTCGAACAAACCGCCGCGAACGGTGACGTCGGCCTGACCCTCGGGAAGCCCGCGCGACTGTAACTCGGTCTGTGGATCGAAACGCAGGACGGTGGCCGGAGCGGCAAAAGTTCCCGCAGGCAGCGTGTTCGCAACGCGGCGCGCTTTCACGGTGATTTCGGCGATCTCCGCATCGGCCGCCGCTGAATTTTCATCGGCGCCATTAACTGGCAGCGGCAGACACAGACTCGCGGCGACCAGCAGAACAGGCTCGAATTTACGCATGCAAAAGCTTACTCATTTCTTGTTTAGGGAATTTCGAGCAACCGGTAAGCGCACCACAGCATTCGCGCCCGGAACGAATGATAACCGAGCTGCGATGTTTGTGCGTCAATCGGGCAGATCGGCCCCGGGCCGTCGGCGCCAGAATGGCCCCAATTGATACATCATGAAACTGTATTCGGCAAAGAATTCAGCTAATGTCCGGCGCTTCCATCGTTGCAGCATGATTACATGAGCAGTTCGATTTCAATCAAGACGATTGGAGGTCGCAGCCTCTCAGGCCCAAAGGGCGTGGTGCTGCTGTGCCTGCTGCTCCACCCTTTGGCAATCGTCCATGCACAGGACCGGGAAAAGCAGTTCGAAGCGGTCTTCACCTCCAGCGCTCCGGTGATCGATGGCGTTCTCGACGACGGCGTCTGGGATGATGCGGTGATCATCGACGACTTTCACGAGGCAGAGCCTATCGAATTTGCGCCTGCAAAAGATGCAACCCAGGTGCGTTTTCTTTATGACGAAGAGAACATTTATGTGGCCGCAGAGATCACGATGCGCGACGCCAGTGACATCACGGCATTCCGGCTGGCGCAGGGCAGCGATATTCGGGAAGAAGACAGATTCAAGGTCATTATCGACCCTTACAATAACGGGCGAAGCGGTTACGACTTCCGCATCAACCCGAACGGCGTCCGGGAAGAGGCTCTGTTTGGTTTGCTCGGCCGCCCGAACGCCGACTGGAACGGCATCTGGGACGGCTACGCGAAGATCGGCGCAACCGGCTGGACAGCCGAAGTCGCAATACCTTTCAAAACCCTGAATTTCGACCCCGAAAATTCCACCTGGGGTATCTCCTTCACGAGCAGGATACCGGCCTATAACGTAAAGAACGCGTGGACTTCCCAAGCGGGCCTGACACGGCCCGGGATTCTCGGAGTGGTGACGGGAATCGATCGGGCCAGACAGGGCCGTGGCCTCGATATCGTGCCCGCATTGACGTTGCGGCAAGCGAAAGATCGTGAGATGGGTAGCGACGAATTTGACTTCGAACCGTCGCTCGACATCTTCTACAAGCTGACTCCCCTGCTAACGGCGGCATTAACACTGAATACCGATTTTTCCGCGGCCGAGGTGGATGACCGCGTCATCAATCTCGAGCGGTTCCCGGTGTTTTTCCCCGAGAAACGCGGTTTTTTCCTGCAAGACGCCGACATCTTTTCATTTGCCGGTCTCGAGGATAACGGTATCCCGTTTTTCTCGCGCCGCATCGGGCTCGATGAAGACCGCCAACCCGTGGATATCCTCGGTGGCGCCAAGTTGACCGGGCGCATCGGGCCCGCCAATGTCGGTATCCTGGACGTCGTGCAGGATGCCGGGACGGAAGACGTGAATCTGTTCGTCGGCCGAGGATTCCTGAACGTCTTCAATTTGTCGACATTGGGCCTGATCTACACCTACGGTTCACCGAATCCGGACGTCTCTAACTCCGTTGCCGGTATCGATTTCAATTACATCAATCGCGACATCTTTGGAGGCAAGAGCCTGCAGACCAGCTTGTGGTACCTGCAAAGCGATACCTCCGGGGAAACCAGCAGCGAAGAGTCTTACGGTTTTAGGGCCGGCACCTCCCGCAATCGAGGTTTCTTCGCCGAACTGGGTTATCAGCGGATCGGCAAAAACTACAATCCGGCGCTTGGCTTTGTAAATCGCAGCGGAATAAGAAATCACGAGTTGGACGTCGGCTACCGACTTTTGCCGGACGGTCAGTTTCTGCAAACCTTCGAGATGTCGCTGGAGATCCAGCATGTGGCGGACCTTGACGGCAATACCGAGTCTCAGCAAATCGAGTTCGAGCCAATGCAATTTGGCACTCAGTCTGACGACAATGCGACGTTCAAAATAATCCGGGAACGAGAAGTCCTGACATCACCGTTCGAAATTTTCGACGGGGTAATCATCGAGAGTGGAGACTACAGCTGGAACTCGGCGGAAATCGGGATTTATTCCGGTGAGCAACGCGCGCTGGCCCTGGAAGGCACACTGGCAAAGGGCGATTTTTATGACGGCGACCGGCTGCAGATTCAAGCCGATCTCATTTGGCAGCCATCCAAGTACTTTTCATTGACGACAGGCATCGAATACAACGATATCGAACTCACCGCCGGTTCGTTCATTACGCGATTGCTGACGATGCGGACGGATATTTCATTCTCGAGCAGCTGGTCCTGGAACACTCTGGCCCAGTACGATAATGAAAGCGACGAGCTGGCAATCAACAGTCGGCTGCGCTGGATTCCCAAAGCGGGGCGGGAAGTGATTTTCGTCGTAAATCATGGCTACCTGGTCGACGAGTCACTACCGAGTTCCAGGCGTTCCTGGCGTTCGTTAGAGACAGACGTGGTACTGAAAGCGAGCTATACGTTCCGGTACTGAAGGCTAAAAAATTCAGGCACCGCCACACGCAGGCAATAAAAAAGCCGTTACCTTGCGGCAACGGCTTTCTCAAATATAAAGCCTGGCGGTGTCCCGGCGCGCATGCGGTGACGAAAGCATCCCTGGTCGGCAGGTGCGCGACGATCTTTAGATCGTGACGGCGAAATAGCGCGCTACCCCTGCGCGGAGCGCATACCAAGGCACCGCCACACGCAGGCAATAAAAAAGCCGTTACCTTGCGGCAACGGCTTTCTCAAATATAAAGCCTGGCGGTGTCCTACTCTCACATGGGGAGACCCCACACTACCATCGGCGCTGAGCGTTTTCACTTCCGAGTTCGGAATGGGATCGGGTGGTTCCCGCTCGCTATTGCCGCCAGGCAAACCGGCTCGAGAAAAAATGTCAGCGGTTATAAACCCGACGCTTTTTCTCTGAATTAAAAAACAATCTGGATAAGTTTTGATTTCTTGAGTGTATTTCAGTGTCGCATTACATGTCGCGCCACACACCACAAAATGCTTTGGTGTTATATGGCCAAGCCTCACGAGCAATTAGTACTGGTTAGCTTCATCCATTACTGAACTTCCACACCCAGCCTATCAACCTCGTAGTCTTCGAG
>JAACFB010000069.1 GCA_009937615.1 Gammaproteobacteria bacterium
CATCAATATCCGACTCTTCACAAATTCGATCGATGCCGTTCAGCACCCCGATCGATGAATCTTCAGGCGTGGAAGGCACCTTGGCCATGTATGTCCGGCCGGACGATTCATCGACCAACAACAGGTCGGTAAAGGTACCGCCGACATCAACTCCGAGACGAAACGTCATAACATGTTCCCCTAAACAATCGATTTTTCTTGTAAGACGCGCAGTTCCTCGCGACTCAGGCCAAGCAGTTCTCCATAAACCTCTTCATTGTGCGCTCCCAGTTCCTTGGGCCCTGTCCACCGAACTTCTCCCTGAGTCTTGGACATCTTGGGAAAGACGTTTTGCATCTTCAAATTCGGCCAATCTTCTGTCGGCGTATCGATGATCGCCTCGCGCGCCTTGAAGTGAGGGTCTTGCAGCATATCCGGTGCCGTGTAGATACGGCCCGCCGGCACACCAGCCTCGCTGAGCAACTCTTCCAGCTCCGCCGCCGTCCTCGTGCTGGCCCACCGGCCGATGATGTCGTCGAGCTCCTGCATGTGCACGCCACGAGCACCATGATTCTTAAAACGATCGTCCTCGGCAAGCTCCGGCATGCCCATTGTCTTGCACAGTCGCTTGAACACCGTGTCCTGGTTCGCTGCGATCACAAAACTGCCGTCCTTGCAGTCGTAGACGTTTGAAGGCGCGATGCCCGGGAGCGTTGATCCGGAGCGCTGGCGGATGAAATTACTAACGGTGTATTCGGGAATGGTCGCCTCCATCACGTTCAGCACTGACTCGTAGATCGACGCATCGATCACCTGGCCCTCGCCGGTCCTGTCGCGATGATGCAGCGCCGCTAAAGCACCCATGCACGCATAGCTTGCCGCAAGCGTGTCGCCGATGGAGAGCCCCGCCCGGCTCGGTGGACGATCGGGCTCGCCGCAAAGGTGGCGCATGCCACCCATGGCTTCCCCAACCGAGGCATAACCGGCCCGGCTCGAATACGGCCCTGACTGGCCATATCCAGAAACGCGAATCATGATCAGGCCGGGGTTGTCCTTCACGAGATCATCGTAGCCGAGACCCCATCGCTCCATCGTGCCCGGCCGGAAATTCTCGAGCACCATGTCTGCCTTGGCAATCAGCCTGCGAACCAGCTGCTGGCCCTCGGGGTCACGCAGGTTCGCTGTAACCACACGCTTGTTGCGGGCGCATACTTGCCACCAAAGCGCATACTCGCCCCGCCCCCAGACACGCATCGGGTCGCCCTGACCTGGCGGCTCCACCTTGATCAGGTCTGCGCCCATGTCGGCCATGAGCTGCCCGCAAAACGGACCCGCTATGAGCTGGCCAAGCTCGATCACGCGAATATCGGTCAACGGACCCTTTCGTTCCGAAGCAGTCATTGGGTGAGATCGTCTCAATGCAGATGATTAGTCTTCTTAGACTTATCAATATAACAATAGGACTTATCTCTATCAATACGGGCGCTTGCCGCAAACGTTATGGGCCCGCGCTTCGCAGTCCAGCTGAAGCCAACACGCTGTTCGAGTCAGGCACTGTGCCGGCGCTGCCGGGCACGTCCGTCTTAACGGTGATGGATGCTTGGCAGCTCGTAATGCCCGCCCTTTGCCAGGGCAGCTTGGTAAGCGGGCCTTGCTCGAATCCTGTCCAGGTATGCCACGAGCAAAGGATACTCGTCGCGCAGGTTTGTCCGGGCTTCAGCGGCTTCGACTGCGAAGCTCATCTGCACGTCGGCCGCAGTAAACTCCTCGCCGCAAAACCAGGTCGACTCGCTCAAGGTCGCCTCCATGAAGTCGAGGTTCCGCTTAACGTTGCCGTCGAGAAAACCGTCGCGCACTTTACGCGAGATACGCTTCGCAATCGGCCGCGCGATGAAAGGCATCGGTGAAGTTTCTATGCGCCCCATGATTAACGATACGAGCATGAGTGGAGCAAACGTGCCCTCGGCGTAATGCAGCCAGTAGTTGTAGGCCCGTCGCTCGGGCGAACCGTCCGGTGGTATAAGGCGTCCGACGTCGAACTTGTGAACGAGGTACTCGATGATCGCACCCGACTCGGCGACAGTGATATCTCCATCCGTTATGACCGGTGACTTTCCCAGCGGATGAATCTCCAGAAGCTCTGGCGGCGCGAGGCTGGTTTGCTTATCGCGCCCGTAGCGCTCTATAGCGTAGGTAACCCCCAGCTCTTCGAGCAACCAGAGGATTCGCTGTGAACGAGAGTTCTCCAAATGATGAACGGTAACCATTAATTCAAGCCATTTCCTGGATAAGGTTCTGCATGCGTCGGCGCGTCGCCTCGTCCGGCAGGCGTCCGGAGCCCGCGCCGAGATTGTCGATCGCATGACGGGGGTTCGCCGTTTCGGTAATCACGCAGTTAACGGCAGGGTGCGCAAGAATAAATTTCAGCGAGAACTGTGCCCAGCTCGTGCAGTCAAATTCGGCCGCCCACTCGGGCAGCTCGTGTCCGCTCACACGCGGGAAATACCGGCCGTTGACAAAAGGCCGATTGATAATGACGGCAACATTCTGCTCCTGAGCCAATGGCAGGATCTCATCGGCAGCCCCCGGCTCGAGCATGGAGTAATTGATCTGGATAAAGTCGACGGCACCGGCACGCATCAACTCCATGATGGGCGGATAGAACTGCTCATTCGAACGGGCAACCCCGACATAGCGCGTCAAGCCATCCTGCTTGAGCTTTTGGTATTCGTCGCTACGCGCGAGAAGATCCGACGGTTCACGGGAAAAAACCAGGTCGAGAGCGCCGCCTCCCTGTGCCTGCCGTATGGCCTCGATTTCGGCGCGCAGCGCCTGTGGCGTGCCGCCCGCAACGTTAGTGCCAAGGAACAGTTGCTCGTGTGCCTGCTTCTCGCGCATGAGCTGACCAACCGTGAAGCGCCCCCTGCCGGAAGTATCGACGAAGCCGCCGCCACGCTGCAGCAGGATATCGAGCAGCTGCCCGGTCAGGGCCGAGTCGCCGGCACCAAATGGCTTCGCATTGCCCAGCCCGACGACGGCCAGCGCCTCGCCGGTGCCCGGGATTGCCCGGGTCATCATCTGCCGCGGCTCGTCGGCGCGCGCGCCGAGCGGAGCCGCCGCCGCCAGTGCCGCGGCGGCAGAGTAGCCCAGAAAATCTCTGCGCGTGGTCAATTTCTGGCTCCGGCAAAAGGCCGATAGTATCCGAAAAAGAGGCGATAAGTCATTGACTCAACTGGAATCACGGTTATACTTCCATCAGCTTGAACGTTAGGCTTATATTTATGTACACCATTTCGATCTTCATTTTTAGTAGCTCGTCCTGTTTTCATAAGTAATAGCAACACTTCATAGCCATCCGGCCCCGTCTTTTTTTTGGGGCTACATTAACTTTTGATATTGCAGGATTTAAACATGTCTACTACAACTGGTACCGTAAAATGGTTTAACGATTCGAAGGGCTTCGGCTTTATCGAGCAGGAAAACGGCCCTGACGTATTCGCGCATTTCAGCGCTATACAGGGCGACGGATTCAAGACGCTGGCCGAAGGCCAGAAGGTCGAGTTCACGGTCACGCAGGGCCAGAAAGGCCCGCAGGCTGAGAACATCGTTCCGCTCTAGGCTCGTCTTAGTGTAAACCGGAAGGGCGAGGTCGAAAGACCTCGCCCTTTTTCGTGCCCGGCTTCGAATTGTTTTTTCCGGCGCGCGACTGGCATCCTTAAAAGCCAGTCAGAACAGATATATGAATTGCCGCTTACGGTGTGCCCGGTATTGGCGGCAAGCAGCAGAGCCAGCGGTAACAGGTTGTATACTGGTCGTCTGAACAAGCTGCCAGCGTCGATAATTCTTCGTGGCGTAGCATCGGTCGAGTGCACCAGGAGCGCCCGGCACAGATTAGTTATCCCCAGGACCGCCGCACATGCCTGCACCCCGATCCCTGCTTGTCATACTCGGCAATCAGCTATTTGCACCGCAACATCTGCCACCGCCGAGTGAAGTACTCGTCTTCATGGCCGAAGATGTCGGACTGTGTACCTACGTCCGCCATCATCAGCAGAAAATCGTTCTGTTTCTTGCCGCGATGCGCAACTACGCCGAGGAGCTACGACAAGGCGGCTACGATGTGCATTACGAGCACCTCGACGTCAACAGCACATTGGCTTACGAAGACAGGCTGCAGCATGTGCTCGACGACAGCAGCATTGTCGAGATACAGCACTTCGAAATCGAAGATAAGCCGATGGAGGCTCGGCTCGTCACATTCTCATCCCGGCAGCAGCTGCGCCGGGAGGAGTTGCCCTCGCCGATGTTTCTTTGCTCGCGGCAAGATTTCGCAAGCTACGCTGCGGCGACGCCGCGCCTGCTCATGGGCGACTTTTACAAACAACAGCGCAAACGCCATGGCATTTTGGTCGACTCGGACCATCAGCCTGCGGGTGGTCGCTGGAGCTTTGACACCGATAATCGAAAGAAGCTTCCGCGCGCATTGACGCCGCCGAAAATACCCGCCGCTGGTCGCAACCCGCACGTCGACGACCTCGTTGCGCTCGTGAAGCAAACCTTCCCTGACCATCCGGGCGACGCCGCCGAGTTCTGGTGGCCGACGACGCGGGCCCAGGCGCACGCCTGGCTTGATGACTTCGTGACGCACCGGCTCGAATCTTTCGGGCCCTATGAGGACGCCATGACCACCCGCTCGGCAACCGTTTTCCACAGCGCGCTCAGTCCTTGCCTGAACATGGGCCTGTTGACGCCGGCGGACATCGTGGACCGGGCTCTGCGCGAAGCTGACAAGATCCCCCTGCAGAGCCTTGAGGGTTTTCTGCGCCAGGTGATCGGCTGGCGCGAGTTTATTCGCGGTATTTACAGGAATTTCAGTACGCAGCAGGAATCCGGCAACTTCTGGAACCATGACCGCGAATTAACAACCGCCTGGTACGAGGGCGCTACCGGTATTCTGCCGCTGGACGACGCTATTCATACCGCCCGGCGACTGGGCTGGACGCACCATATCCCGCGCCTGATGATTCTCGGCAATCTCATGACGCTGTGTGAAATCAAACCGGAGTCCGCGCACCGCTGGTTTATGGAGATGTTCGTCGATTCGTCCGAATGGGTCATGGGACCGAATGTCTATGGCATGGGCATTTTCAGCGATGGCGGCCTGTTCGCGACCAAGCCCTATATATGCGGTTCGAATTATCTGCTCAAAATGAGCGATTACGCGAAGGGACCCTGGTGCGACATCGTCGACGGCCTTTATTGGCGCTTTATCGATAAACACCGGGATTTTTTTGGAGGCAATCCACGGCTTGCGCTCATGCCCAGGGCGCTGGACCGGCTGGACCCTGATCGACGCCTGCGTATTTTTGCTGCTGCCGAGGAATTCCTCGTTCGGCAGACGCTCGCAGGCGGCAACTCAAAAGCGGGCTGACAGAGGTACACCGGGACCCTGCGGCTTCGGCTAATCCAGTATCACGTCCCCGGAAAGGCCGCTGCGCTCCATCATCGCGCGCAAGTTGTTCAACGCATCAATTTGAATCTGCCGAACGCGCTCCCGAGTAACCCCGATTTCATCACCAATCTGCTCGAGGGTGGCTCGGCGGTGCCCGTGCAGCCCGAACCGGCGTTCCACTACCGCCCGCTGCTTGTCGCCAAGTTCGCTGACCCAGTGATCGACGATGCTCTGAACACCGTCTCTCTGCGCACAACGAGACGGCTCGGCGTCACCGCCCGCTTTAAGCCGGTCCACTGGTGCCGAATCGCCCTCGATACCGCTCGAGCGAACCGTCACGCGGTTATGCAGCGCCATGAGGCGCTCTACTTCAACCACGTCGCGATCCATGTAGGCCGCGATCTCCTTCGTGGTCGGCGTTTCATCGCTGTTGTGCCGCAAGTGCCGTGCTGCCCGCAGGCAGGAATTGATGTCCTTGATGATATGAATCGGCAGGCGCACCGTCCCGGACTGGTTCATGATCGCGCGCTCGATTGTCTGGCGTATCCACCAGGTCGCATAGGTGGAAAACCGGAAGCCCCGCTCCGGGTCAAACTTCTTGACAGCATGAATGAGCCCGAGATTTCCTTCCTCGATCAGATCCAGCAGTGGCAGGCCGCGGTTGAAATAGCGGCGCGCAATTTTGACGACAAGACGCAAGTTACTTTCTATCATTCGCTGTCGCGAGGCTTCGTCACCGCGCTGTGCGAGTCTTGCAAGGCGTTTTTCCTCGTCCGCTGTCAGTAGCGGAGATGCGCCGATTTCGCTGAGGTATAGCCGAGTCGGATCTAGTGAGCGAACAACCTCGGCGGAAGTGGGATGTTCATCGGACATTGGCAAACTCCTTGCTACCAAGGAGCGATGCATTGATGTCAGACCGACGTCGAGTTATCTCGCAGGCAAATATTGTCGCGGGTTAACCGGCTTGCCGTTGCGCCTGATTTCAAAATGCAGCCGCGCCTTGCGTTCCGGCCCCTCACCCATCGTCGCTATCTTCTGGCCTTTTGTTATCGATTGGCCTTCTTTGACCAGCAGCGACGCGTTGTACCCGTAGGCACTTAGGTAGGTGTCGTTGTGCTTAACAATAATAAGCTGTCCGTAGCCCACCAGTCCACTCCCGGCATAGACGACACGGCCCGGCGCCGCGGCCTGGACAGCCTGCCCCGGCCTGCCATTGATCAGGACACCGGTCCCGCTGCCTGGTTTTCCACCGAATTCGACGTCGATCCGACCGTTCGTCGGCCACACCCACTTCGGTGATGGCTGGGACGGAATCTCCGGTAACGATGGCGCCGAGCTGCGCCTGGCGGGCGTGCTTGCCCGGGTACTACCGCCCGTCGGCGGCGTCAGCCGAAGCGCCTGGCCGGGAAATATCAGCGAACCGTCGCCCAGGCGATTCCAGCGCGCGACGTCCGCCGGGTCCTTGCCGTAACGCCAGGCGATCGAGAACAGCGTTTCTCCGCTACGGACTATATGCTGTGCGGGGGCTGAGTCCCAACTGGACTGTGAGCCGCAGGCGCTCAGCACCACGAGCATACAAACGGCCGTTGCCGCGCGCAGCCCTCGTTGTCGGCAAATCATCGGCATCAACCACGGACCGTCAACCAGGCAATGACGAGACCAACCAGGACAACCACACCCCAGCCGAGCCCCTCCACGTACTTTCGCAACGTCTTCTCGAGCTTGTCACCACCCAGAACGATCAGCCCGGCGACGAGGAAAAAACGCGCACCTCGCCCGATCAAAGAAGCGAGAAAGAAGCCGGGAAGATTCAGTGCGGCGACGCCCGCGGCGATCGTGAAAACCTTGTAGGGAATCGGCGAAAAGCCCGCGACAAAGACCGCCCATACGCCGTATTTATCGAACCACTCACGACTCGTTTGATAAGCGCTCCAGTAATGCGAATCGACGAGCCAGGGCTCGATCAGACCGAACAGCGCGACCCCGATGAAGTAACCGGCGACGCCGCCAAGAACTGAAAAAATCGTCGCGACAGCGGCATAGCGCCAGGCTCGCCGCCTTTCCGCCAGGCACATCGGCGCCAGCATGACATCGACTGGTATCGGAAAGAAGGACGATTCGGCAAAGCTCAGCGCGCCAAGGTAACCCTCCGCATGGCGATGCCGCGACCACGCCAACACGCGCTCATAGAGAGGTGCGAAGAGCCTCATCCGTGAACGAGCGGCACAAAACTCACCGCATCCAGCGAAACTTGTTCAAAGCGATCATTCATCCGCGTTACGAGCATCAGGTCCTGCAGCCCCGGCGGTCCAATCGGTATGACCATGCGCCCCTTCGAAGACAGTTGCGAGAGCAGTTTTTCGGGTAGCTTGCTGGCCGCGGCCGTGACGATGATGCCGTCATAGGGCCCATATTTCGGCCAGCCCTCCCAGCCATCTCCGGGCCGGAACTGGACATTGTAAATGTCGAGGTCCCGCAGCCGCTGCCGCGTCTTCCTGAGCAACTCTGGAATCCGTTCGACCGTGTAAATCTTTTTCACCAGGGGTGCAAGAACCGCCGTCTGGTATCCGCAGCCCGTGCCGATTTCCAGTACGCTCTCGCCTTCGAAGCCGTCGAGCAAGGCCTCGGTCATTCGCGCAACCACATAGGGCTGGCTGATCGTCTGGTTATGACCGATCGGCAGCGCCCTATCTTCGTAGGCACGGCTCGCGAGCGCCTCGTCCACAAAGAGATGCCGGGGAACCTCGCGGATCTGCGCCAAAACCGCCTCTGAACGGATACCCTGATCCCGCAATCGCTGCACGAGGCGATCGCGCGTGCGTGCGGACGTCATGCCAATGCCCTGGCGAGTTTCAGTCACTCGTCAACCACTCCGAAAGCTGTTGCAGCGCCTCGTGCCGTGTCAGATCGACCTTGAGCGGCGTGACAGCGACCGCGCCCTGCTCCAGCGCATGAAAGTCCGTTCCGGGTCCGGCGTCCTGGCCGGGACCCGCGGGACCGACCCAGTAAATTCTGCGACCGTGGGGATCGAGAGACGGCACAACAGGCTCCGACTTATGCCGGAACCCGAGCCGGGCCGAGACGATGCCCGTCAGTTCCTCGTAGGGCCGATTCGGCACGTTGACATTCAGGATGAAGTCGGACGGCAACGAATCACGAGCCAGTCTCTGCACCAGCTCGGTCGCGACCCGCCCGGCTGTCGCAAAATGCTGCAAGTTTTGCCCGACGAGCGATACGGCGATGGTCGGCAGACCCAGAAAGCGGCCCTCCATCGCGGCCGCGACGGTTCCGGAATAGATGACGTCGTCGCCCAGGTTCGCACCGTGGTTGATACCGGATACGACCAGGTCGGGCTCCTCCTCGAGAAGACCTGTCAGCGCGAGATGCACGCAGTCGGACGGTGTTCCGTTCACGCAAAACCGATTCTCGGCCACTTTGGATACGCGCAGCGGATCGTTAAGGGTTAGAGAGTTGCTCGCCGCCGAGCGATTCCGGTCCGGCGCAACGACGATCACTTCGGCAATACTTGCCAAGGCATCCGCGAGTGCGTTGATGCCGGCCGACTGATAGCCGTCGTCGTTGCTCACCAATATTTTCATTCGAATCCGGGGCCTTTTGCGGTTGGCGGGTCAGGTCGCGCTCACTATACTCAATGTCCCGCCCGCACCATAGCCTGAGCACCGTAATGTGAGCGACGACGAAAAAGAACTTTTCCGCCGGGCGATGTCCGGCATCAAGCCGCTGAGTTCCGAGTCACGCATCGACACGCCGGTGAAGAAGCCGCGGCCCAGGGCCCGCTTCTCCCGTGCTGACCGCAAGGAGGTGCTGCGCGAGAGCCTGCTGAGCGACATCGACTCCATGGAATACGGCAACGCCGACAGTCTTCGCTTTCAACGCGCATCCGTAGGCCGTCGAACCATGCGCAAACTCGCTCGCGGCGGCTTCAGTGTTCAGGCAGAAATCGATCTTCACGGCATGACAATCGCCGAGGCCAAACCGCGCCTCGCCGCGTTCATCGAGAGCAGCGTCCTTCAAGGCCAACTCTGCGTCCGGGTCGTGCACGGCAAAGGACTGGGCTCCGGGCATCGCGGTCCCGTGCTGAAGGTGAACGTCAACCGCTGGCTGCGGCGGTGGGACGCGGTACTGGCGTTCATCTCGGCCCGCCAGGTGGACGGCGGCACCGGCGCAATCTACGTACTCCTGAGGAAACAGTAGGAAAGAGCCGGATCGCTTGCTGTCGGCTCACGAGGGACAGGCCTGTTGGCTACCCGGTGCTCACGATCTCGCGTAAGACCACGGTAGCAAACCCCCCTCGACCCAGGCTGAATTCGAGCCATAGCACCTCCTGCTCGATGACCCACCGCAGTCCAGCGACGCGCAGCCGCAGCGGCCGGCTCGATGCCTCCACGTTGGCCGCACAGAGCCCGCGCGTCATGTCGTCGCGCCTTGCGGCGATCTGCTGTTCGATCTCCGCCACTTTGCCAGCGGCTCTTGGCGCGCCAATGCCCCACAGTGTGCCGCTCGGGTGTATGTCCTGTTCCGCGCAGCGAGCTTCGAGATCTGGTGTCACCGAATCGACCGCAAACACGCTGCCCGAGCCGTCGAGATTGGCAAGCTCCCCGGGCAGGATCCGATTCCAGGTCCCCTGCCGGACCCGAGCGTCGAGTATTTCGTTGAATAGCAGTGAGCGTGCCGCAGACAACGCGATGCCGCGCTGCTTTCGCGACATTCGCCGCCCCGCAAACAGCGCCCGGCTTAATGCGATATTGCCGCGCTCGCGTCCAAACCGTTGCTCGCCGAAGTAATTAGGTACGCCCTCTGCCTCGATATGCGCAAGGCGCTCCGCCAGTTCATCACCATATGAGGCCAAGGCATCAGCCCGCAGCGCGATACGAAAACTGTTGCCTCGATGTGCGCCCCGGCGCAGCTTGCGGCTGTGTCTTCGATGCTCGATGACCGTCACGCCTTCAGCCGAAAAATCGCCCCAATTACAGCCTTTTGCCGTAGCCCTCCGAACGCTGAACCATTGGCGGGTGATCGCGTGCCGATCCTTGAGGCCCGCAAATCCGACATCGCGCGCCGGAACCCCGGCGTATTCTGCCAGCCGCTCAGCCACCCATTGAGTATTCGCGCCGGTTTTTTCGATCCACAAGAAATCGTGCTCGCCGTCGCCCGAAAAGTCGAGCG
>JAACFB010000012.1 GCA_009937615.1 Gammaproteobacteria bacterium
GCCTGCCCGGGCATGCTGATGTAGCGATCGATTTCATTAATGATGTCGAGCTCGGTCTTGGCCGCATTGTCCTTGAAGAAGTCGATCGCCTGCTCACGCGTCCAGCCCTTGTAGTGGATTCCTGTATCCACAACCAGCCGCACCGCACGCCACATCTCATAGGTCAATTGGCCGAAACGCGAGTAGGGGTCCTGGTATAGACCAAGCTCGTAGCCCAGGCTTTCGCTGTATAGGCCCCAGCCCTCGGTAAATGCGGTAAAGCCTGAATAGCGCCGAAACTCGGGGATGTCACTTAGCTCCTGCTGCAGGGCGATCTGCAGATGGTGCCCCGGCATGGCTTCGTGCACGGTCAGCACTTCGATCTCGTATTTGGGCCGTACCTCGGGCCGATAAAGGTTTACCCAGTATATGCCGGCACGGCTGCCGTCGGCGGCGGGTCCCATGTAGTAAGCGGTCGTTGTATCGGGCGCGATCGACTCGGGAATCGGCTTCACGCCATAGGGCATGCGCGGCAGTTTGCCGAACAGACGCACGAGCTCCGGATCGATGCGCTTGCTGGTTGCCAGGTAGGCTTCGTAGAGAGCATCGGCGTCCCGATAGTAGAACTGCGGGTCGCTGCGCAGGAACATGAGAAACTCCTCGAAGTTGCCGTCAAAATCGAGATCGTCGATGACCTTCTGCATCTGCTCCCGAATCCGGCGTACTTCGTTGAGGCCGAGACGGTGAATGGCATCAGGGGTCATTTGCGTCGTCGTAAAACGACGTGCCTCGAATTCATACCACTCGCCGCCTTGCGGCAATGCCGACAGGCCGATGCTGTCGCGACAGGCCGGAAGATAGGTGTCCGAGAAATACCGGGCCAGCCTGCGGTATGCCGGCAGCACCGTTTCGCCGATCGTATCGCGAGCCGTGACCCGGAGGCGCTGCTGCTCGGCAGCACTGAACGTGGTGGGCAGATCGGCAAAAACCGCATAGAACGGACTCGCTTCGGTGTCCTCGACGAGCTGTGCGGATAGTTGGTCGGGGATGCGCTCCATCAGGACTCTGGGCGACACTAAGCCCGACTTGCGGCCCTGTTCAGCAAGCGCAATGACCTGATCGATCAGTTCGTCGATGGCGTCGAGACGCGCAAGCCAGTCGTCGTAGTCCTTGATGGTCTCGAACCTGAGATAGTTCGCATTGTTTTCGAGGTTCTGAATGCCCCCGCGCTGGCTGAACGGCAGCAGATGCGCATTGAATCGCGCCGCATCGACGCTGATCTGCAATTCACGCCGGAACAACTCATAGTTGAGCTGGCCGGCCTGATCCAAGGCGTTACGATCGATCGCATAAAGTCGGCGCAGGAACGAGCGGTTCTGGTCGACGCGTTCGGCGATAGCTTTCAGGCTCTGGTCGGTCCAGCGATCGTTGTAACGACGGTCGCCGAGCTGTGAGGCATACATCGGGTAATTCTCGAGCTGCCGCTCCCATGACTCATCGAGCAGTGCGTTCAGGTCCTCGGTGGGCCCGGCGCTCACGGCTGTGCATGCTAAGGCGAGAAAAATCGAACAAAGAGACCGCATCTTCTACTCCCGGACTGGTATGAGCGAATTGTCACCGCGTGGCAATCGACTGGCAACCCGCGATGTCATTGGCTATGATGGCGGCCACCAATCGACAGGGTACACAGAAGAGACCCCGAGAAATCGACGTAGCGTTGATGCATCGGGGCGCCGAAGGCGCAACTCGCTCGGAAACGCTCAGGCAGAAGGACTGTGTGCGCTGATTGGCTCTGGAGAGCGGCCGGTAAGTGGCCCACCGAAGGGGAACGTGGCGGAATGCCATTGATCTCTCAGGTTCCGAAGGACAGAGGGGCGGCAGACTGGATGGTCTGCCGCCTTTTTTTATTTGGCTCTGGATCATTAATGGGAAAAAAGACAGCAAAACATCACAAGCACCTCGAGGCCGGCGCGCGCATTGTCGATTTCGGTGGCTGGGACATGCCGCTGCACTATGGGTCGCAGAAACAGGAGCATCATGCGGTGCGCCAGCGCGCCGGGATGTTCGACGTGTCGCACATGGCCATCGTCGATCTTGCGGGCGCGAAGGCGAAGGAATTCCTGCAGCACCTGCTGGCAAATGACGTCGCGAAACTGGCGGAGCATGGAAGAGCGCTTTATTCCTGCATGCTAAACGAGCAGGGTGGCGTCATCGATGATCTTATTGTCTACTTTCTCGGTGACTCACGGTACCGGCTCGTCGTTAATGCCGGGACACGCGAGAAGGACCTCGCCTGGATCCGGATGCACGCCGCGAATTACGACGTGAGCGTCAATGAACGCGCCGACCTCGCCATGATTGCCGTGCAGGGGCCAAAGGCAAGACAACTTGCGGCACCCTGTGTTGATGCGGAATGGCGCGAGGCGGCGCTTGCGCTGAAACCCTTCTTTGCAATGAGCGCGGGCGAGCTGTTCGTTGCGCGTACCGGCTATACCGGTGAGGACGGCTGGGAGATTGTCATGCCCGCAGCGCGTGCCGCGCAAATGTGGGACCGTCTCGCCGCTGCGGGAGTCGAGCCTTGCGGGCTTGCGGCCAGAGATACGTTGCGACTCGAAGCCGCGATGAACTTGTACGGCCTGGACATGGACGAATCGGTATCGCCGCTGGAGGCGGGACTCGGGTGGACGATCGCCTGGGAGCCAGCTGATCGCGAGTTCATCGGCCGCGCTTCGGCCGAGAGAATGCGCGATAATCCTAACCGGCGACGCTTTGTCGGCTTGCTGCTCGAGGATCAGGGTGTCTTGCGCAGTCATCAGCGGGTCGTCGTGGAGGGCAAAGAAGATGGAGAGATTACCAGCGGCGGTTTCTCGCCCACGCTCGACCGCTCAATCGCCCTGGCACGCCTCCCGGCGGGAGACGAGGACAGGGTGCGGGTCGAAGTGCGCGGCAAGTTGCTGAACGTGCGTGTCGTCAAAACGCCTTTTGTGCGCGATGGGCAAATCCGTATTCAATTGTGATTCTTGCAGTAACAAGGCTCGCGCTGCGTGCTGGTAATGACTCGCACTACGTGCTGGTAACAACAAGACCAACTGACAGTGGAGATTAGACAATGAGTGAGTTGCCGGGAGACCTGTTATATACCAATGAGCATGAGTGGCTGCGCCGTGAGGACGATGGCAGCGTCACGGTAGGGATCACCGATCATGCCCAGGCCGCGCTGGGTGACCTTGTTTATGTCGAGCTGCCCGAAGTCGACCAGGATGTGGCCAGCGGCGGCGACATGGCTGTGGTCGAGTCCGTCAAGGCCGCATCGGACGTCTATGCGCCGATCGACGGGACGGTGGTTGCCGTCAATGAAGATCTTGCGGATGACCCGGAGAAGATCAATACCGACCCGTATGGAGAAGGCTGGATCGTGCGATTGCGGCCATCCGGTGCCGTCGACGAGGATGAGTTGCTCTCGCCTGAGGCATACCAGGAGCTGCTGGACGAGGAAGACGCCTGAGGGGACGACATGCCGTTCATACCGCACACCGACGAAGACACGAAAGAGATGCTTGAGGCCATCGGAGCGGAAAGCATCGACGACCTTTTTGACGAGATTCCCGGTCACCTGATGATCGACTCGCTTGATGCCGTGCCCGAAGCGCTCAGCGAGATGCAGATCACGCGGCTGATGCGTGAGCGGGCAGCGATGGACGGCTCGCCACTCTGTTTCATCGGCGCGGGCGCTTACGAACACCATATTCCGACCGCCGTATGGGACATTGCGACGCGGGGCGAGTTCTACAGCGCGTATACGCCATACCAGGCCGAAGCCAGCCAGGGAACGCTGCAGACGATTTACGAGTATCAGTCGATGGTCACGGCGCTCACCGCGCTCGACGTGAGCAACGCATCATTATATGACGGCGCATCGGCGCTGGCCGAGGCGGCCCTGATGGCAGTGCGCTGCAATCGCAGGCAAAAATCGCGGCGCATCTTGCTCGCACCGGGCGTCAACCCGACGTATGAAAAAGTTGCGGCCGCAATCGCGGGTAGCCAGGGCATCATTTTCGAGCGCTTGCCCATGGATGCAGGTACGGGCAATGTCATGGAGTCGCTCGACGATCCCCGGGAAGCCGTTGCGGTCGTGATCCAGCAGCCATCGTTTTTCGGTACGCTCGAGGATGTCGATCGACTCACCGACTGGGCGCATCGCCACGAGGCAATGGTCATCGCGGTGGTCAACCCAACGTCGCTGGCACTGCTCGAGGCACCGGGAAACTGGGGCGAACAGGGTGCGGACATAGCCTGTGGGGAAGGGCAGCCCCTCGGTGTGCCGCTGTCATCGGGCGGGCCGTACTTCGGGTTCATGACCTGTAAGCAGAAGCATGTGCGGCAGATGCCCGGGCGCATCGTGGGCCGCACGACGGATCTGGACGATCAGCCCGGCTTTGCGCTGACGCTGCAGGCGCGCGAGCAGCATATCAGGCGTTCCAAGGCGACCTCGAACATCTGCACGAACCAGGGCCTGATGGTGACAGCGGCGACAATCTATATGTCATTGCTCGGATTCGAGGGCCTTGCCAGAGTTGCCGGGCGCTCGCAGCAGAATACGGCACGGCTCGTCGCGGGCCTGTGCGCCATTGACGGCGTCGAGCGACTGTTCGATGGCCCGCACTTCCATGAGGCGGCCATTCGCCTCGACAGGCCGGTCAGCCAGGTGCTTGCAAAGCTCGCAGAGCAGGACATCCTTGGGGGCCACGATCTTTCGCAGGACTTTCCCGGCCTCGGCGACGCAATGCTTGTCTGTGCGACCGAAACGAAAACCGTCGAGGATATCGATGCATACGTAACGGCACTTGGAAAAGTGCTCATGGAAGGGAGCGGGCGTTAAGCTCGAGAGTACCGTGGCTATTGTCAAATACGAGAATGCAACCTATCGCACGATCGGCGAATTGCCGGCGGTTGGCAGCCATGCACCCGACGTCTCGCTGGTCAACACGAAACTGCAGAATGTCACGCTCGCGAACTGGACCGGTATGCGCAAGGTGCTGAACATATTCGTGAGTATCGATACCGAGGTCTGCGCAAAATCGGTCATCACGTTCGATCGTCTGGGGGAGGGTGTCGAGGATGTTACGATGCTCATGATTTCCTATGACCTGCCGTTTGCGCACGCAAGATTCAAGGCTGAACACGGTTTGCATAACGTCATTGGTTTGTCGGCAATCCGGCACGCAGGCTTCGGCGAAAACTATGGCGTCCAGATCGTCGATGGCCCCCTGGCCGGGATGTTTGCCCGGGCTGTCGTGGTTCTCGACGAGAACGACAGCGTCGTGCACAGGGAACATATCGACGACATTGCGACGGAACCCGACTACAAGGCCGCAATGCGGGCGCTTGGCTTGGGCGGCGGCGACGAAGACTAGGAATAGCGAATGGCAGATCTGATCTTTGACAAGTCCCGCCAGGGCCGCAGGGCGTTTGCGCAGGCGCCCCAGGAAACCGTGCCTGCGGATATTCCCGAGCGGTTTTTGAGAAAGGACACGGCGCTATTGCCTGAAGCGTCGGAGCTGCAGGTCGTGCGGCATTTCACGCGCCTTTCTCAGAAGAACTTCTCGATCGATACACAGTTCTATCCGCTCGGTTCCTGCACGATGAAATACAACCCGCGGGCATGCAATGCCCTGGCGCTGCTGCCGGGCTTTGCGGGCCGGCACCCGCTAGGGCCTGTCAGTCATGGCCAGGGTTTTCTCCGCTGCATGTTCGAGCTGCAGGAGATGCTCAAGGCGGTTACCGGAATGCAGGGTGTGTCATTGACGCCGATGGCCGGTGCGCAAGGCGAGCTGGCCGGGGTCGCGATGATACGTGCTTATCATGACGCGCGCGGCGACAGTGGGCGCAACGAGATCATCGTTCCGGATGCAGCGCACGGAACGAATCCGGCAACCGCCACGATGTGTGGTTGCATTGCGCGGGAGATCCCGACCGGCAGCGAGGGTGACGTTGATCTCGAGGCTCTCAAGGCTGCGGTCGGCCCGCAGACGGCCGGTATCATGCTGACCAATCCATCGACGCTGGGCGTATTCGAACGTGACATCATCGAAGTCGAAAGCATCGTCAAGGACGCAGGCGGCCTGCTGTACTACGACGGCGCCAATCTGAACGCGATTTGCGGCAAGGTCCGGCCGGGCGACATGGGTTTCGATGTGATTCACATGAATCTGCACAAAACGTTCTCCACACCACACGGCGGCGGCGGACCCGGGTCGGGGGCCATCGGTGTCGGCGAGCGGTTGCTTCCATTCATGCCGGTACCCATCGTTGCGGCGAAGGAGGTGGCGGGAGAAACTGTCTATGACTGGCTGACCGAGCATGATCTGCCGCAGTCGATCGGCCGCCTTTCCGGGTTCATGGGTAACGCGGGTGTTTTGCTGCGGGCCTACGTTTACATGCGCATGGTTGGTCGTGACGGCATGCGCCGCATTGCCGAATTTGCAACCCTGAATGCAAACTACCTGCAGGCTCGTTTGCGAGATGCCGGGTTCGAGCTGGCGTATCCCAGCCGCAGGGCAAGTCACGAATTCATTATTACGCTCAGGCACGAAGCCAGGGATTTAGATCTGACGGCGATGGATGTCGCCAAGGCGCTGCTCGACCGCAACTACCATGCGCCGACGACCTACTTCCCGCTGCTCGTGCCGGAGTGTCTGCTGATCGAGCCGACAGAGACCGAGAGCAAGGAGACGCTGGACGGGTTTGTCGATGCGCTAGTAGCGATAGCTTCCGAGGCCCGCGACAGCGGCACACGATTCAAGCAGGCGCCGTACAGGACGCCGGTGCGGCGACTCGACGACGTCAAGGCGGCTCGGCAGCTCGATCTGAAGTACGAGCCGGGAGAACCCTAGAGCGGCCCCGGTCGTTCCCGTCCGCAAGGCTCGCTCCGCGGCACCTCAGACCCGGCAACGAAAGATGTCGGGCATCCGTTTTCCCGCCGAGGCCACTGTGTGGAGTCATGACGTGACGCGTTCGGCTGCGAAGCCCCCCGGTTTCTGTTCAAATAGGGGAACCGTCGGACTTGGTACCAGTCCAGATACCCATGCTTTCAGAACATCGTGACAGGAATTCTATGATTCACGGACGATTGATCGCGGCGCTGCTCGCGTCGCTACTTACATCGCCGGCAGTGGCTGCCGAGAATACGGCGTGGACCGAGACACTCGAACGCATTTCTTCCGGCGTCATTTCGATTCGCGTCGACAGCACACGGGCTTTCGATACGGAATGGAACTCGTCGAGCCAGGCTACGGGTTTCGTCGTCGATGCTGAGCGCGGGTTGATACTGACGAACCGACACGTCGTGACGCCCGGGCCCGTCGTTGCCGAGGCCATTTTTCGCAATAATGAAGAGGTCCGGCTGACCCCGGTATACAGGGACCCCGTGCACGATTTCGGCTTCTTTCGCTATGACCCAAAGGATCTGCGTTACATTGACCCCGCAGAACTGCCGCTGGTGCCCGACGGGGCCCGCGTCGGCCGCGAAATACGCGTCATCGGCAACGACGCGGGCGAGCAGCTGTCAATTCTTGCCGGGACGATTGCCCGCCTCGATCGCAAGGCGCCCGATTACGGCCGCGGTAATTACAACGACTTCAACACTTTTTACCTGCAGGCGGCTTCAGGCACCTCGGGAGGTTCATCGGGATCCCCTGTCGTCAACATCGAGGGCCAGGTCGTTGCGTTGAACGCAGGCGCGAACAACTCGGCGGCTAGCAGTTTCTTTCTGCCCCTCGACCGTATTCACCGCGCACTCGAGTTGATTCAACAGGGCGCAACCGTCACGCGCGGAACGCTGCAGACGACATTTGACCGCAAGGCTTACGACGAATTAAGGCGCCTCGGGCTGACCGACGAATCGGAACGCATCGTGCGTTCGGCTTACCCGGACCAGACCGGCATGCTGGCAGTCGAGCAGGTCATCCCGGGCTCGCCCGCAGAGGGCAAGCTCGCTCCGGGCGATATTCTTTTGCGCATCAATGGCGAACTGCTTGCCGAATTCGTGCCGCTCGCGGCAGTGCTCGACGATAACGTCGGCAAAGATATTGAGGTAGTTGTCGAGCGGGGCGGGCGACGCGTCACCGAGACAGTAACCGTTACGGACCTGCACACGATCACACCGAGCGAATTCCTCGAATTCGGCGACGCGATCGTCAACAACCTCTCGTATCAGCAAGCGCGGCACTACAACCGCGCCGTCGAGGGGGTCTATGTCGCGAATCCCGGCTATCTGCTGTCGAAATCGGCGATTCCGCGCGGAGCGGTTATTACGGAATTCGGCGGTGCGCCGATAAGCAGCATCGATGATCTCGAACGATCTCTGGACGGGCTGGCTAACGGTGAGCGCGCCGTGGTTCGCTACGTCACAATGGACAATCCGCAGAATTCGATTGTGCGCTCTTTCGAAATGGATCGGGTCTGGTTCCCGGTGCGGCGCTGTTCGCGAGATGACGGCACGGGCGTATGGCCGTGCACTGAACTCGGTCCCGGGCCGGAGCCGGAACCGCCCGAGGCAGGCAGTACTGAACTTACGAACTACAGCGATCCGCGCGTGCGCGCGGTTGCGCCATCATTGGTCATTGTTACGTTCGACTTGCCGTACACGGTCTCGGGCGTTGCCGATCGTCACTACTACGGTACTGGCGTGATCGTGGACAAAAAGCGCGGGCTGGTGCTCGTGGATCGCAATACGGTGCCGGTCGCGATCGGCGATGTCACGGTCACGTTCGCGGGCTCTCTCGAGGTCAAGGCGAAAGTTGAGCAATTACACCCGCTGCACAACCTGGCGATCGTCTCCTACGACCCCGCGACAATAGGGGACACGCCGATTGACCAGGCGACGTTCAATACGGCGCCGCTTGCCGCAGGCGACAAGGTCTGGGTCGTCGGAATCAAAGGTGACCACCAGCTCGTACATCAGGAGAGCACGGTCTCCGCCGTAGAGCCATTGGTATTGCCGCTGTCGCGCACGCTGCGGTTCCGCGATACGAATATCGAAGGCATCGCGCTGGTCAACGCGCCGAACGACGTCGACGGTGTGATCGTCGACAAACGTGGCCGCGTCGCCGCAATATGGTCAAGCTTCGCGATTCAGAACGGCGGCGAGACGGCTCAGTTCAACCGCGGTGTCGGCGCCGACGTAGTCCTCGAGTTCGTCGACATAGTCCGCAACGGGCGCCCGTTCTACTCGCTCGAGGCCGAATTCGTCTATATGCCGTTATTTGCTGCGCGCAACATGGGAATCGACGAGGACTGGCTCAGCCGGCTCGAGGAAAACAATCCCGTCTACCGGCGTGTGCTCAGCATTACCCGGCTTGTTGCAGGGACGCCCGCTGCAAATATGCTGCGAAACGGCGATATCGTGCTCGCGGTCGACGGGGGCGTTGTAACATCGTTCCGGGAGTTGGAAAAAGCCGTTCAAAAACAAGAGGTAACAGTCACCGTGTGGCGCGACGGCCGGGCGCGGGATCTCGAAATTGAGACGGCTGCACTGGACGGCCGCGGTATCGACCGAGCAGTATCCTGGGCTGGAGCGTTGCTGCAGGATCCGCATCGCGCGATGGCGGCGCAGCGGGGTATAGAGCCGTATGGTGTCTACGTCGCGTTTTTCAGTTACGGGTCCCCGGCAACGCGTTATGGCCTTTGGGCCGGACGCCGGGTGGTCGAGGTGGACGAGACACCGACGCCGGATCTCGAGGCTTTCGTGGATGCTGTCGCGGGTAAACGGGACCAGGCGTCGGTGCGTCTGAAGACCGTCACCTGGAACGGAGCCGTTGAGGTCATCACGCTCAAACTGGATAACCAGTACTGGCCAGCCTATGAAATTCGCCGTACCGACACGGGGTGGCGCCGATCGTCGATCGGATCCTAGCGGGATTCGTCTTTCGGGGCAGGCCGTCGCCCTGGCTTTCCTGCTGTGCGGCTGCAGTCTCGCGAATGCCCAGGCGCTGTATAAGTACCGCGGCGATAACGGCCAATGGGTTTTTTCCGACCGGCCGCCCGATGATGGCGCGCCTGCCGAAATTCGCGCACTGGAGCAGGGACAGTCTGAGCCTGAAGTCACGGTGCAGCACACGCTGCTCGGCGCAGCAGTCGAATTGACTGCAAGCAACGAGTTTTACGCGCCCGTCGAACTCAAGCTCAAGATCAAGGATATCCAGGGGCTCCGGTACCCCGATACTGCGGACAATCTACGCTGGGTATTACCTCCCAGAAGCGAAACCGTGCTGCTGCGCCTGGATCGGCTCGACACCGGCCTACCACCGCTTCTCGAGTATGGCTTCAGGTATCTTCCGGGTGATCCCGACGCAAAGCATTCGCCGGCTTATCCGTATCGCGTGCCGGTCGCCGTCGCCAGTAATCACCGTATATCCCAGGCATACCCTGATGTGATGACACACACCTATCCTGACAGTTATTACGCCGTCGATATGGCGATGCCGATTGGCACCGATATCTTTGCCGCTCGCGCGGGCATCGTCTTCAGCATTGCGAGCAACAATTATCGCGCCGGCGCGGACGAGCAGCGCGACGGTTCCGCGGCAAATGTCGTACGCATTCTGCACGCCGATGGCACCTACGCGATTTACGCGCATCTGAACCGAAGCACGATCCGCGTAGAACCGGGCGATAAGGTCCAGCGGGGCGAGTACATTGCCGATTCGGGGAACACGGGATTCTCGAGCGGACCGCACCTGCACTTCGCGGTGCTGCGCAACGCCGGCATGCGGATCGAGTCCGTGCCGTTTACGTTTCAGGGTGCGAATGCCAGCGTGCTGATGCCGGCAACAGGGATGGTCCTGACGGCCTATTGAGGAAGACACCGTTACAGCTGTGCAGCGAGCGCCTCCCAGCTCGTGACCGGCAGCTCGCAGCGGGTGCCGACGCACCGATAGGCGACGGTTTTCCCGGCAACCGGCACCCGGGCAGCCAGCGCGCCCGGCAGATTCGTCTCGTTCTCATCGATCGCGATTACCATCCTGTGCGGTGCGTACAGCTTCGCGGCGGCATCCCGCCAGCGGCCGATTTCGTCCTCCGGGCCGCGGATAATGATCGTTTCGGTGGGCGCCAGGTGTTCCTCGAGTGCGGTCAGTAACGTGACGTGACCATGCGGATACTCCTGCATGGCCTGCCATGCATTGCGCAAGGCCCGCTCCGCGGCTTCGACGTATCGTGGTTCACCGACGAGGTGGCCGAGACGTTGGAGTGCGAAAGCGGCGACGCCGTTGCCCGAAGGCATCGCCTCGTCAGCCAGCGTCTTGGGCCGGTACATCAGCACCTCGTGATCGTTGGCCGTAAAGAAGAAACCACCCGTTGCGGCGTCTTCGAAATGCTCGAGCATCAGGTCGGCCAGGTCGCATGCGACATCCAGCAGTTCCGTCTGCCACTGCGCCTGCAACGTTTCGAGGATGGCATCAACCAGGAATGCGTGGTCATCCAGGTAAGCCGGAAATCGCGTCTGGCCATCTTTGTAGCTCGCGAACAGACGACCATCGACGAAGAGTTGCTCGCGAATGAACGTGATTGCCTCGACCGCGGCCTTAACAAGATCGTCACGGGCAAGGGCTCGCCCGGCAACCGCCAGGCCGCGTATTGCCAACGCGTTCCATGCGGTAAGCTGCTTGTCGTCGCGCTGTGGCGGCACGCGCCTGGAGCGCTCCGACTGCAGCGTGGACCTTGCCGCCGCAAGCGCTGCTTCGACGTCTTCGACGGCGGTGCCGGTGCTGCTCGCGATGTCGTTTACCGATTCACGCACGGCAAGGTGCCAGCTGCCCTCGAAATTCGCCGGCTGGTCCAGTCCGAAACGACGCGCAAACAGCGCATAGTCGCGGGCCGGCAACAGGGAACGAACCACTTCGGGGGTCCACACGTAATATCGGCCTTCTTCACCTTCCGAATCGGCATCGCGTGATGAATAAAAGCCGCCGTCCGGCGCGCGCATATCGTCCAGCAGCCAGTCTGCCGTCTGCATCGCGACGTCAGCGAACATCTTTTCGCCGGTCGCGACATGGGCCTGCGCGTAAAGTGCGAGCAGCGGACCGTTGTCGTACAGCATTTTTTCGAAATGCGGAATTTGCCAGTAGCGGTCGACGGCGTATCGGCAAAAACCGCCACCAACATGGTCGTAAATGCCGCCTTCGGCCATGCGCGTCAACGTCAGCGTTGCCATGAAGAGCGCATCGATGTCCGGCGTTTCGGCATCGGCGGTGCCGCGCCAGTGCCGCATCAGGCGATCGATCGTCGTCGGGTGCGGGAACTTGGGTGCGCCGCCAAAGCCGCCGAAGTCACCGTCGAAACTCTCGGCGAGCTGGGTTCGAACGGCCTGAATGGGTCCCGCGCCGAGCCCAGTGCCCTGTGCGGCGGGCGCAGGCTCGAGGCGCCGAAGAATGTCGTCAAGGCGAGCGCTCTGTTCACGAACCTCGTCCTGCTTTTCATCGTAGTAGCTGGCGACGCTTTGCAACAGCTCGCCGAAAGCCGGCATCCCGTAGCGGCGCTCTTTGGGAAAGTAAGTGCCGCCGAAGAAAGGCCGCTGGTCGTCGGGGTGCAAAAACATCGTCAGCGGCCAGCCGCCACCCCGCTGCGTGAGCAGCTGGTGCGCTGTCTGATAGATCCGGTCGACGTCAGGGCGCTCTTCGCGATCGACCTTGATATTGACGAATTGCCGGTTCATGAGTTCCGCCGTGGCGTCGTCCTCGAACGATTCGTGCGCCATGACGTGACACCAGTGACAGGCCGAGTAGCCGATGGACAGCAATACCGGCTTGCTGGTCTTTCTGGCCAGCTCGAAGGCCTCCGGACCCCAGGGGTGCCAGTCCACTGGATTATCTGCATGCTGCAGGAGATAGGGACTGGTTTCTTTCGCGAGTCGGTTACTCATCGGTTTATCTCGAGGTGCTGAGGCCGGCCCTATGACGGGCCCAAGAAACTGACTATGATACAGACCTCCTGAGCATACCGAGCAAGATCTCATGCTGGTTTACCCCGAGATCGATCCCGTCATATTCACCATCGGCTTTGTGAAGATCCGCTGGTACGGCCTGATGTACGTTATCGGTTTTGTACTCGCCTGGTGGCTCGCGCGCCGGCGTTGCCACCGCGACGACTCGCCCGTAGATCCGACCCAGGTCGACGACCTGATTTTCTATGCCATGCTTGGCGTCATTGTCGGCGGCCGCGTCGGTTATTGCCTCGTGTATGGCTGGGACCAGCTGATCTCCGACCCGCTGTACCTGTTCAAGATCACAGAGGGCGGAATGTCGTTCCATGGCGGCCTCGTTGGGGTCATGACGGCTATGTGGCTTTACGGCCGCTCGCTCGGCAAGACCATCTGGCACATAACCGACTTTGTCGCTCCGCTGGTACCGCTCGGCCTGGGTTTCGGCCGCATCGGCAACTTTATTAATGGTGAGCTCTGGGGTAAGCCAACGGATGTCCCGTGGGGCGTTCTTTATCGTGGCCAGGTTCTGCATCCGTCGCAGATTTACGAGGCGCTGCTCGAGGGCTTGCTGCTGTTCGTTCTGCTCTGGTGGTACTCGTCGCGGCCGCGCCCCTACATGGCCGTGTCCGGCGCATTTCTGTTCCTGTACGGTTTGTTCCGCTTTTTTGTCGAGTTTTACCGCGTCCCGGACGAGGACCTTGGCTACCTCGCGCTGAGCTGGGTTACGATGGGGCAGATATTGAGCGCGCCAATGATTCTTGCCGGTGGCATCATGGTCGTCATGGCGTATCGGTCACATAGAGCAAAGGAGGCAGCCGCCTGACATGCAGCAATACCTCTCCCTGATGCGACACGTACGCGATCATGGCGCGCGCAAAGAGGATCGGACCGGCACTGGCACGTTGAGCGCCTTCGGCCATCAGATGCGTTTCGATCTGAGCGAAGGGTTCCCGCTGGTCACCACCAAGAAACTGCATGTCCGCTCGATCATCCACGAGTTGCTCTGGTTTCTCAGCGGTGACAGCAACATCCGTTACCTGAGCGATAACGGCGTGTCGATCTGGGATGAATGGGCAGATGAGGACGGTGAGCTGGGCCCTGTATACGGTGTGCAGTGGCGTAACTGGCCAACACCGGATGGCCGCCACATTGATCAGATCAGCCAGGTGATGCAGCAGCTGCGTGCGACTCCGGACTCGCGACGCATAATTGTCAGTGCCTGGAACGTGGCGGAGATCGATAACATGGCCCTGCCGCCCTGCCACTGTCTGTTCCAGTTCTACGTGGCGGACGGCATGCTGTCCTGCCAGCTGTATCAGCGAAGCTGCGATATCTTCCTGGGCGTGCCTTTCAACATCGCATCGTATGCGCTGCTGACGCATATGTTCGCGCAACAGGCCGGTCTTGGTGTCGGCGATTTCATCTGGACCGGGGGCGATTGCCATCTTTACCTCAATCACCTCGAGCAGGCGGATGAGCAATTGACGCGCGAGCCGCTGCCGTTGCCGCGGCTTGCAATCAAGCGGCGACCGGCGAGTATTTTTGACTACGAGTTCGACGACTTCGAGATTCTCAACTACGAGTCGCATCCGCATATCCGCGCCGCCGTCGCGGTTTAGGCCAGCGGATGTCGTTGGTCAGCCTGGTCGTCGCTGCGTCGACAGACAGCCTCATCGGCCGGACCGGGGGCCTGCCGTGGCGCCAGTCTGCCGATCTCAAACGATTCAAGGCAATCACAATCGGTAAGCCGATCTTGATGGGCCGCCTGACCTATGAGTCCATCGGCCGGCCGTTACCCGGGCGCCAAAATATCGTGATTTCAACGCAGGAGGACTACAGCGCGCCGGGTTGCGATGTTGTCGCGACACCTGCGGCAGCGATTGCGGCGGCAGGCACGGCCGACGAGATCATGGTGATCGGCGGCGGCGAGATTTATCGGCAGTTCCTGCCCCTGGCGCAGAGAATTTACCTGACGCGTGTGCATGCCGAGCTTGCTGGCGACACCTATTTCCCGTCGCTCGACGAGCAGGACTGGCGCGAAACGCATTGCGAAGAGCACGCGGCCGACGCCGATAACGAGTACGACTACACGTTCGTCACGCTTGAGAGGATTTAACTGCGTCTTTCATTCGTTCGACAGGCTCGAATACCTCGATCGGCGGCGTGACGATCCCGCAGCGGCGCGACTCGGCGCAATAGTGGTGGACACATCGGCAGGTGCGGATGGCCCGTCGACGTATCAGTTAGAAGATGGTCGCGGTCGGGCCTTTCTGCATGAGTTCGTTTGTCATCCGGCGGCACGTCAGCGCTGCCCATCGACCTGAATAACCCGGGGCAAGCGCTTGTCCAGCCTCACGGCTGTCAGCTGGCGTCCCCAGACGCAGCCCGTATCAAGGCTCAGGAGATCCGGCAGGACGATCAGGCCCAGTGCAGACCAGTGTCCGAAGACGACGCGCGTGCCCGACCACGCGGGTTCCACGGACCGGTACCACGGCAACAGGTTTTTGTGAGCGGGCCATGGCGGGCCACTGTGCGTAAAGTTCAGCCGCAGGTCGCGGTCGAGCATGCGCATTCGCGTCAGGCAATTAATGATGAAGCGGAGGCGCTTGTAGCCCTTGAGACTGCCTGACCACTGGTTCGGTGTGTTGCCGTACATCTTGCCAAGCAATGTTGCATACCCCTTGCCGCGCAGGGCGACTTCAACCTCGTGCGCCCGGGCAAGGGTCTTATTAACACTCCAGTGCGGGTGCGTGCCGGCGTGCACGAGCAGCGTGTCGAGGTCTGCGTCATAGTGAGCCAGCGGCTGATGCCGCAGCCAGGCAATCAGTTCGTCGCGGTCGGGTGCGTTGAGAATCTTACCGAGCGACTCAAAACGTTTGCCCTCGCGCACCTGGCCGGCCGCAAGGGCGAGCAGGTGCAGATCGTGATTGCCAAGCACGGTAATCGCCGAGTCACCGAGCGATTTTACAAATCGGAGTGTTTTCAGAGATTTGGGCCCGCGGTTGACGAGGTCACCCGTAAGCCAGAGCGTGTCGTTGGCGGCGTCGAAGCCGATGGCGTCGAGGAGGGACCGAAACGGATCGTAACATCCCTGCAGATCACCGATCGCATAGACCGCCACGATTAGGGGTCTCGGGCGCTAATGCAAAACGCCCGGCACGGCGAGCGTGAAGGGCGCGATCGGCGCGTCGAAGTTAACGCCGTTGTCCGCTTCCATCCGGTACAAACCCTGCATTGCACCGACCGGCGTTTCAAGAACGGCACCGCTCGAGTAGCGAAACTCCTCGCCCGGGTTGAGGTGCGGCTGCTCGCCGACTACGCCGTCACCGCTGACCTCCTGGACCTTGCCATTGGCATCGGTGATCACCCAGTGTCGGCTGATCAATCGTGCCGGCACGTTGCCGTCATTGCAGATCGTAATCGTATAGGCGAATACGTAACGATCGGATTCGGGCTCCGATTGCTCGTCGACATAAGTGGTCGCGACTTGAATGCGGATGTCGCAGCTGTTGTTGTCCATAGGGTTGCGATCGCCAGGCCTGGTTGACCGTATTCTAACGTAACGTATCGGCGGCTGCGGCGGGATTTGAGTTTCGCGCCAGGTGATTCGCGAGCGCTACGTAGTGATCGATGCTAATTGCTTCCGCGCGCAGGCCCGGATCAATGCCGACGGCCGCGAAATCGTCTGCATCGGCGAGCTGGCGCAGCGAATTGCGAATCGTCTTGCGTCGCTGGCTGAACGCGGCCGCAACGAGCCGCGACAGCATCTTGCTGTCTTCGATGCCGTAGCTGCCGTGTGGCAGCGGAACGAGCCGCACAAACGCCGAGGTAACCCGCGGTGCTGGCTCGAAGGCCAGCCGGTCGACGTCGAACAAGGCGTCGATATCGAAGTAGCAGCCAAGCATGATGCTGAGCCTGCCGTAGGCTTTGCTGCCCGGCTCAGCCGCCATGCGGTCCACCACTTCTTTTTGCAGCATGAAGTGCATGTCCCGAATACCCGCTCGATAGTCGAGCAAGTGGAACAACAGGGGTGTGGAGATATTGTAGGGGAGGTTGCCTACGACTCGCAGCGACTCACCGAGTTCGCCGAAGTCGAATGTCAGGGCATCGGCCTCATGAACAGTAACGCCGGGGTTGTCCTGGTATTGCCGGCGCAGATTGGCGGCCAGGTCCCTGTCGAGTTCGATTGCGTGCAATGATCCGGCCCGGTTGGCCAGGTGCCGCGTGATCGCGCCTTGACCCGGACCGATCTCCACGATCGTATCGCTTTCCAGCGGCGATATTTCACGCAGTATGGCGTCGATAACTGCCGGATCACGGAGAAAGTGCTGGCCGAATCGTTTCCGTGCGCGATGCGCTCTCATTTCTGCGCCAGCTGCGCTGCGAGGTTCACGGCAGCGACCAGGCTGCCGGCATCAGCCAACCCCTTGCCGGCGATGTCGAGGGCGGTCCCGTGATCGACCGAGGTCCTCACGATCGGGAGGCCGAGCGTCACATTTACGGCCTTCCCGAACCCGGCAAACTTCAGAACCGGAAGGCCCTGATCGTGGTACATCGCAACGATAGCGTCCTTGTGCCCGCCCGCCGCCGTAAATACCGTGTCGGCTGGCAGCGGTCCGCGCACCGCGTAACCGCGCTGCGCGAATTCACGAACGACCGGCGCGATGATGTCACGGTCTTCGCTGCCCAGGTGCCCCCCCTCGCCAGCGTGCGGATTGAGCCCGCAAACCGCAACTTCGGGGTTCGCAATGCCGAAGCGAGTGGCGAGTTCGTCGAGCAGCGTTTGCAGCACCTCACGTAATCCGTCTTGGGTCAGGTAGTCGGGCACTTCACGCAAGGGCAGGTGAGTACTGGCGAGGGCCACCCGCAGATCCCCGGCCACCAGCAGCATGACAGGGCGCCGCACGCCCGTGAGTTCGGCCAGGAACTCGGTATGTCCCGAAAACCTGATCCCGGCATCGTTTATGACGCTTTTTTGCAGCGGCGCCGTGACGAGCCCGGCGAAGTGTCCGATACAGCAACCGTCCACCGCACGGCGCAGGCCGGTCAGCAGTGCGGCGGCATTTTCCGGATTTGGAATACCCACCTCTGCCGAGACCGGGAAGCGTTCGGCCAGGACCAGCAGTTCGTCGTCGCGGGCTCGCCGCGTGCCGACGTCGGCCGGGTCTATTTCGCTGATGAGAACGTCTTTGCCGGTCAGGGCGGCACGGGCTCGGAGTAGGTCGGGATCTGACAAAACGACGATGTCGGCTGCGAGCCGCTCGGACGCGAGCGCCACGCAAAGCTCAGGGCCGATGCCGGCCGGTTCACCGGCAGTAACAACGAGAGGTTTACAGCATGTCATGACGATCAACCTGGACCGCGGTGGCCCGCCCTAGATGCGGGTTTCGACGTAAGCTTCGTCCCGCAGGCGCTGAATCCACAACTGTGTTTCTTCTTCCATCTTGCCGTTGCGGATTCTGAGGTCGCAGTTGCTTTGCTTCAGATCCTCGGTGTTGTCGTAAACACGGCGATCCATGACTTCGACGACGTGCCAGCCGAATCGGCTGCGAAACGGGTCGCTGATTTCACCGATTTCCGAGGCGTCAACGACTTCCTCGAATTCCGGCACGAACGTCCCTGGCCCGCTCCAGTCCATTTCACCACCGTTGTTTGCCGATCCGGGGTCGTCCGACATCAGCTTGGCCAGCTCGCCGAAATCTTCGCCGTCCGCCAGCTTTTCCAGTGCGTCCTCAAGCTGCTGTTTTGCGGTTTCATCGTCGATGATCTCATTTGGCGTCACGAGAATATGCCGCACAAGGACCTGTTCGACCTCGCTGCGCTGAATTGCACTGCGCAGATCATTGACCTTGACGATATGAAAACTGCTCGCGCTCCGAAATGGCTCGGAAACATCGCCGGCCTCCATGGCCGCTACGATATCCGTGTAAAGCGTCGGCAGCTGGTCTCCTTTCAACCAGCCGAGCGCTCCGCCATCCAGCGCGGTCTGGGCATCTGAATACCGAATGGCCATCTCGCTGAAGTCCGCGCCGTCGATCAGCTGTGCATAAACTTCGTCAGCCTTGCTTTTTGCTTCGTCGATCTGCGCGGCCGTTGCGGACTCGGACATCGAGATCAATATGTGCGATAGATTGTAGTCGGAATTAACCGCAACGTTGCCCTCGAGGTCGGCTATGCACTGCTGTATTTCGCGGGGCGATACGTTGATTCTCTGCCCGACGTCGATACGGCGCAGCTGTTCGAGGGTAATCTCGTCGCGCATCTCCTCGCGAAAAGCCGCGTAATTGACGCCCTCCTGCGCGAGAAGCGCCGGCATGTCTTCGAATCGGACATTGTTGCTCGCGGCAATCTGCGCGATAGACTCGTTCAGGTATTGGTCGGAAACCTGCAGGCCGATCATTGCCGCGCGCTGCAGCTGGATCTCGGTAATGATCAGCCGTTCCAGCAGTTGTTCGCGCAAAACATTCGCGGGCGGCAGCTGCATGGGCGGATCGGACTCGCGCGCGCGCTTGATGATCATCGCGGTCTGCTGCATCAGCTGGCTCTTGAGGACCACGCCTTCATTGACGATAGCGGCGACGCCGTCCAGGAACTGGCCCGTTTCCGAGAGTTCCTCGGCGGCCAGCACGGGCGCGAACGACAATACGGCGACAGCGCATAAGGTCTTGATTTTTAACACAATTTATTACCGTAAATCTGCAGAATAGCCAAGAATACCACGTTCCAACAGTTTGTCAGCTGCGGTGCCGACGCTGGCCATACCTTTCAATACAAGTTGCAGACCGATAGAGGAATCACGAGTTCCATCGCGGGTGGAAATGTGCCGTCGTGACACGAGCCGCAGTCCCCAGCAGCAACTTTCGTATTCGAGGCCGAAGAACTGCTCCAGCGCTTCCTGGTCGCGGAACGAGTAATTGTAGCGACCAACGAAATTCCAGCTCGAACTCAGCGGCCAGGACCAGGAGAGATCGCCCTGTTCGAGCGAATCGCGGCGAAACCGGTAGGCCAGGTTGAGGATCTTGTTGCCTGCGGGACGATATTGCAGGCGCGCCTGCGAGCGCGTGGTGCCGCTACCGGCCGTGCCCCACTGGTGACCGATGTCAAAATTCAGGTTCTCGTACAACAGGAAGCGCAGCTCGGCGATATAGTCAGACGTCTCGTTTGCGACGAACTCTTCTCCGGGCAACAGCACGCCGCTCTCGCTCAGGTAACGGGTCTGGCCGATCGTGGCCGATGCGAGTTCCCTGCCGGAGGATATGTCGAGAATGCGCGAGGTGACGCCCACGCTCAACTGGTCGGTATCGGCGATCCGGTCGACACCAAGAAAGCGGTTGCGACGATACAGCTGAACGAGGTTGAGGTCCGGGGTAATCGTGTCGAAGACAGGCAGTTCGGTCTGATCCCGATGAGGAATGTGCACATAGAGAAGCCGCGGTTCCAGGGTTTGGATCCTGTTGCTCCGGGCCATGGCCCGCTCAAGGATCAAGCCCATGTCGAGACTGCCGATCGGCAGCGTGCGGCTTGGGTCTGTGCGCTGGTCCTGCGGCGTATCGCTTAACTCGTAACGCGTGTAGTCAAGGGTGGCAGACGGGTTGATGAACCAGCCGGGGCCGCCGATGGGAAGCTCGACTTCCGGTGCAATGTTCAAACGCCAGCCCGTGACACCGACGTCGCGATCGAAATTCACGAGCTCGCCGTCGAGTCCGTAGCGAAATCCAAGCGACCGATCGGGCCAGTCACCGCGGAGCAGCAGCTGCGGTAAACGCCGGTATGGTTCATCGCCCGGGCTGATCGCGTCGTCGATGGTCTGGAAATCCTGCACCTGGCCGAAAAAAGACAGGGCGTCTGAGCGATAGTCGAAACTGATGCTGCGATTCAGATGGGTGATACTGGACAGGCTCAGACTGCCGCCGAGATCTTCAAAATACTGGCTGTCCGAAACCTGCCTGTAGTCGATCAGATTACGCCACCGGTCAGAAAACAGCGTCCGGTGGTTCATGCTCAGTAAATGCCGGGAATCATTGAAAATACTGTCGCTCGACAGGTATTCGGCACTGACGTCCCCGCTCATCATTGCGGTGAGGTAGCGGAACTCGGTCTGCATCTGCAGACCACGGTCGGTCAGCAATCGAGGCGTGATGGTGGCGTCGTAGTTGGGCGCGATGTTCCAGTAATATGGCACGCGGATTTCGTTGCCGCCGCGACTCGTCGTGCCGACTTCCGGCGTGATGATGCCGGACTTGCGTGCGTCGCTGATCGGGAACGACAGGTAGGGCGCGTAAAGGATCGGCACACCCTGAAATCGCAGCTTGACGCCCCTGGCCGTGCCGACGCCGCTGCGCGAATCGAGATCGATATCGCGTGCCTGCAGCAGCCAGTCATTGGAGCCTTCCGGACAGGTTGTGTAAGAAACAGCGTCAAGCTCCAGTCTTCCCTGTTCGTTAATCTCGATAGCGTCGGCACTGCCGCGAGCGTTGTTACTGCCAAGGGAGAATGCCGCGCCTTCGAACCGGACACGGCCAAAGTCATAGGCGAACTCGGCCCGGTCCGACCTGATCTGCGTAGCCGGGTCCTCGTAACGCACATCACCCTCGAGCGTGAGTGCCCTGCGGTCGGGGTCGTAGTCCGCGGAGTCGGCGCCGGCGGCTTTATCCCCCCGTCGAAGCAACACGCCACCGGTCATCGAGGCTGTTGGCCTGGGGCCCATTTGTGCTTCGAGCTCACCGACCTCGAAGACGATCGCATCCGGGTCTTCCACCGACGACGACAGAAGCTGGCGGCCTTCTGCCAGCCGCTCCATCGACGTCTGGCACTCGGCAGGATCTGCGGCGTGCGCATGCGTGAAGACCAGAGAGACGCCGGCAATAATCAGGAATTTAGAGGACACAGGGTGATCGGACTACAGGTTTGAACCGAACCGGAACGACCGGGATATTATCAAGTAGTACTATTTGTTACCTTCGCATAGTTTCGCAGGTGCTTCAATGCGTTACGGAGAAACCTCATTCGTCGATCGAATCTGTCGAACGACCCGCGCATAGCCGCGCTGGCGGACTGGCTCAATGGCATGGATCGGCTTGCCGGCGCCGAGTTGCGTCCGGCGTCCGGCGACGCGAGCTTTCGACGTTACTTCCGCGTGACCGCGGGTTCGCGCAGTTTCATCGCGATGGACGCGCCGCCGGAGCAAGAGGATTGCAGGCCTTTCATCCAGGTTGCCGGTTATCTCGAGGCGATGGGCCTGAATGCGCCGCGCATTATCGAGGCCGATCTGGACCAGGGTTTCCTGCTGTTGACGGACCTGGGCCGCCACCAGTATCTCGACAAGCTGCGCGAGGAGCCCGCTAAAGCGCCGGAATTATATGCCGACGCCCTGCGCGCGCTGCAGCGACTGCAAGACCGCGGCAGCGCGTACCAGTCAGCATTGCCGCCCTATGACGAGAAGCTGCTGCGTTTCGAGCTGTCCCTTTTCAGCGACTGGCTGTGCGGCACACACCTCGGGATCGAATTCAGCGCGGGCGACGCAGAGCAGTGGCAGCAGGTTTGTGATTTACTCGTTTACAGTGCGCTCGATCAGCCACCTGTCTTCGTGCACCGGGACTATCACTCGCGCAACCTGATGCTGACCGCCAAGGGCAACCCCGGGATTCTGGACTTTCAGGACGCCGTCGAAGGGCCGCTGACCTACGACCTCGTGTCGCTGCTCAGGGATTGCTACGTGTGCTGGCCGCCACGACAGGTTCGGGATTGGGCACTCGGGTTTTACCGCGAACTCGACCCGTCGTTGCATGGCCAGCTGGACGAACCTTCGTTCATGCGCTATTTCGACCTGATGGGCGTCCAGCGGCATCTGAAGGCGGCGGGAATTTTCGCGCGCCTCAACCATCGGGACGGCAAAGCCGCCTACATGGCGGACGTGCCGCGCACGCTGAATTACATTACCGAACTGTTGCCGGAGTACGAGGAGCTGGGATTTCTGGTCGGTCTCATTAAGGGACGCTGCCTGCCGGCGCTCGGGAAGGGCACATGATCGCGATGATACTTGCGGCTGGGCGTGGTGAGAGGCTGCGACCCCTGACCGACCAGCTGCCGAAGGCGCTCGTCGAGGTTGCCGGTACGAGTCTGCTCGAACGGCATCTCGCCGCCGTCAGAGCGGCGGGAGTCCGCACGGTCGTCATCAACCTGGGCTGGCACGGCGAACAGATCGTCGAGCGTATCGGCTCCGGGTCGCGATACGGCGTCGACGTCGTCTATAGCCCCGAGGGTGACGACGTGCTCGAAACCGGCGGCGGCATTCACAGGGCCTTGCCGGTACTTGGCAGTGACCCGTTTGTCGTCATTAACGCCGACGTCTATACCGATATGCCCATACCGCTGGACTTAACCGAGGACGGGGCGCTGGCGCATCTCGTGCTGGTACCGACGCCCGCGCATAAGTCGGCAGGCGACTTCGACCTTGTCAACGGCCGGATCCGTAACAGCGACCAGCCATCGCTGACCTTCAGTGGCGTCGCGGTATACCGGCCGGAATTTTTTGCGGAGTGCTCACCCGGCCGTTTCCCGCTCGCCCCGATGTTGCGTGTTGCCGCCGACGCAGGGCAAATGACGGGGTCGCTGCACGAGGGTACCTGGGAAGATGTCGGCACGCCGGAGCGGCTGGCCGCACTCAATCGGCGCTGAGATGGAGGTGTCGCAACAAGTGGGGTGACAGTTTGTCGCGCACGGCCGCCAGACTGCACTCCACGTTCAGTTTCGCGAGGCTCGTAACCTCGAGGTTTTCGAAGCCGCACGGATTGATGCGGGAAAACGGCTCGAGGTCGACGTCGATGTTGAGCGCCATCCCGTGAAAACTGGCCCCGCGACGAATCCGGAGCCCGATGCTCGCGAGCTTGGCGCCTGCAACATAGACTCCCGGTGCGTCGCGTCGGCTTGCCGCAGCAATGCCATAGTCGGCTGCGAGATCGACGGCGCTTTGCTCCAGTGCCGTTACGAGATCGCGTACGCCCAGCCCCGCGCGGCGGATGTCGATCAGCGGGTAGATCATCAGCTGGCCGGGGCCGTGGTAGGTCACCTGGCCGCCACGGTCGATCTGAATAACAGGGATGTCGCCGGGCGCCAGCACGTGCTCGGGCGCAGCGTTCAGCCCGAGCGTGAACACAGGATGGTGCTGCGTAAACCAGATCTCGTCGCGCGTCGACGCGTCTCTCTCATTCGTGAAGCGCTGCATGTCGCGCCAGACCGGCTCATAGTCGGTCAGGCCCAGGTCTCGCACGGCGATACTGGTTGCCAGCTGCGTCGCGGACTCGCTCATAATGCGATCAATACGGCTTCATGCGCCGAGGCGTCGCGATAAATGTCGTCAAGCTGTCGCTGGCTCTGCGCATGAACCGTCACGGTAATTGACACGAAACGCCCATTCCGGCTGAGTGAGCTGCATATCGCATCGTCTTCCAGCGGTCCCGTGTGCTGCTCGATCAGGGACCGCGCGATTGCATGAAACTCGGGCGATTCGCGTCCCATCAACTTGACCGGGAAGGCGCACGGAAAAACAAGTAGCTGCTCGTCGTTCATCGGTCGGGCGCGAGGTTATTCGAACATCAGGCTCACGCCATCGCGGGTCCGTTGCCAAAAGGAGCCATCCGGGTTGTCGGCCAGGGCGCGCAGTGGCGTCGTTACGACGTCCGAGCCGTTCAGGCTTATCACCAGTTCGGCGAGGGGTTGGCCCTCTGCGACCGGCGCGAGCAGCAGCGCCGGGATGTTGAGCACGGACTCCAGCGAATCATAGGTACCGCGCGGGATCGTGACGTACAGGTCTTCGAGCAAGCCGAGAGCGGTATGTTCGTTGGCCGACTTCCAGATGCGCGCGCGCGTGATTTCCTCACCCGCTTCGTAGACGAGCCGCGTCTCAAAAAACCGGAACGCGTAGTTGAGCAGCGCCTGGCTGCCATCGATCCTCGATTTGGCGCTCGAGGTACCGAGCACGACCGATATGACCCGCATGCTGTCTCTCTGTGCCGAGGCAACAAGGCAGTAACCGGCCGCATCCGTATGCCCGGTTTTCATGCCATCAACCGAATCGTCCCGCCACAACAGGTTGTTTCGATTCGGCTGCTTGATGTCGTTGAACGTGAAGTCTTTCACCGAGTACCAGCGGTAATAGTCGGGGAACTCCTCGATGATCGCCCGGGCCAGGATCGCCAGGTCGCGAGCCGTGGAGTAATGGTCGTCACTTGGCAAGCCCGTCACGTTCATGAAGTTGCTCGAGACCATGCCGAGCGCTTGCGCATGCTGATTCATCATTTCGGCGAAGACCGATTCCGAACCGGCCACGTATTCGGCAAGTGCGACACTTGCGTCATTGCCCGACTGCACGATCATGCCCAGCATCAGATCCCGCACCGAAACGCGTTTGCCGACCTCGATGAACATGCGTGAACCGGGTGTCCGCCAGGCTTTCTCGCTGACGGTTACCTCGTCCTCGAGCCGAATCTGCTCCTCGCGCAGAGCCCTGAAAGCGACGTAGGCCGTCATGAGCTTGGTCAGGCTGGCCGGTGCGACCGGTTTATCGGGTTCCAGGGCAGCCAGGGACTCGCCGGTCTTGCTGTCGATCACGAGGTAGCTCGTGGCGCCAATGATTGGTGGTGCCGGCACAGGGGGCGCATCGGCAGCCGACGCATGGGCAGAAGCCAATATGCAAACGAGGACGAGGAAGCGGGCTTTCATGGGCACTCGGAAGGTTTTGGAACAAGCCGCGTATTGTAACGGGAAACCATCAAAACGGCAGGCGTATGCTCATTGAGTAACGAGATAGGGGTCGTCAATACCCAGCTTTTCGAGTTCGGCCACCAGCAGGTCGTAGTGTTCGACGCCATTGACCGGGCCAACTCGGACCCGATACAGCACGGGCGCTACGCTCGGGTCTTCGAAAACGAAACCGGTGCCGATGCCGCCAGCGCGCAGCAGAGCGAGCCGTCGGTCGGCATTGTCGCGGCTGCCGAAAGCGCCGACCTGGATGAAGATCTGGTTGCGCACGGTACTGGCTTGCGCCGACGATCTTGGTGGCGCGGCCGTCGTTTGCCGGGTCGGTTGATCGCCCGGGGAGCTACTGGATTCAATAACCTCGACTTCAACCAGGCTGGTGCCATCCCGGACCATGTCGAGCTTGAGAGCCGCGGAATAGGACAGGTCGATAATGCGATTGTCCACGAAGGGCCCGCGATCGTTGACGCGGACAATGACGCTCCTGTCATTGCTCAGATTTCGGACCCGGACATAGCTCGGCAGCGGCAGCGACTTGTGCGCAGCCGTCATCGCGTACATGTCGTAGGGTTCGCGCATGGCGGTGAGGTTGCCGTGAAACTTCTTGCCATACCATGAGGCGACGCCCCGTTCCCGGTAGCCGGCGCCGTCGTTCATGACCGTGTAGCGCTTGCCGAAGACTTCATAGACCGGGCCGTTGCCATAGCGGCTCCGCGGCTCCGTCCGCGGCACGGCATCAGCGGGCAGCTCGGCGACCGATCCGCTGCCTGAACGCGGCGGCCCGTCCCGGACCTTATCGGTTCCGCAGCTCGCCAGCACCATCGAGGCACTGACGAGCAGTAATGCGGTAGCCCGGCTAGGAAGATTCATTGCGAACCTGCATCGCGATCTCCTGGCCCAGCTGGTGGACCGCCAGCGCGTACATGACGCTGCGGTTATAGCGGGTAATCACGAAGAAGTTGTGAAATCCAACCCAGTATTCGGGTCCGTCAGCGCCCTCGAGCGTAATCAGCTGGCTCGTGCTGTCGCGCGGCAGCTCGGTTGCAAACATGATGCCCTGATCGCTGAGAGAACGAACGGTTTCCCGCGGCTGCAGCGTGTTTTCCGGCAGCGGACCGCGCCAGCTCTCGCCGAGCGTCGCAAGCGTGGTAATTTGCTGATCCGCCTTCCAGCCGTGTTCAGTCATGTAATTGGCGATGCTGCCGGCGACGTCGGCCCAATCGTTCCAGATGTCGCGCCGGCCGTCGCCGGTCGAATCGACAGCATAGGCGCGGTAGCTCGACGGCATGAACTGCGGCCGGCCCATCGCCCCGGCATAAGAGCCCACGGCGTCTGTCGCGGCCATGCCTTCCTCGCGCACAAGCAGCAGGAATTCCTCGAGCTCGCGGCGAAAGAAACTCGCCCGCGGCGGGTAATCGAAAGCGAGAGTCGCCAGTGCATCCAGCACCCGGTGACCACCCGTGATGCGGCCAAAGTAGGTCTCAACGCCGATGATGCCGACCATTATCTCGACCGGAACGCCGCTCTCACGACTGACCTGCTCGAGCATGTCGCGATTTTCGAGCCAGAATTCGGTGCCCGCCTCGATGCGTTCCTCGGTCAGAAAAATAAGGCGGTATTCCCCCCAGGTCAGTGTTTTCTCGGCGGGCTTGGCAATCAGCTCTAGAATCGACTCCTTGATCTCGGCTTCACCAAGAGTGCGCCGCAGTTCGGCGGGATCGAAATCATGCTCCCGGACCATCGAATCGATGAAGGCCTTTACGTCATCGCGGTCGACGTCAACAGCGGAACACGGCGAGCAGGATAAAAGAAGGAAGCTGACACCAATAAAAATGGGTCGACGTGCAATTTTCATAAGCAGTTGCCGGTAGCCTCGAGACAAACGTGTTTCGACCGCCATTTCAACGCGGCAATAATTTTCGGTGCGAGTGAATCGACATCAGAATACCGAAACCGGCCATCAGCGTCACCATTGATGTACCGCCGAAGCTCACCAGGGGCAGGGGTACGCCGACAACCGGGATTATACCCGTCACCATGGCCGTGTTGACGAACACGTAGACGAAAAATGTCAGGCTTATCGAGCCGGCAAGCAGCCGTGAGTAGGAGTCCGGCGCCTGGATCGCGATGTACAGGCCGCGGCCCACGACGAACATATACAGGCAAAGCAGCGACAGGAGCCCGAGCAGCCCGAGCTCCTCGCCCATGACCGCAAATATGAAATCCGTGTCGCGTTCGGGCAGGTACTCGAGTTGCGCCTGCGAACCATTGGTCCAGCCCTTGCCGAACAGGCCGCCTGAGCCAATCGCTATCTTCGACTGGATGATGTTATAGCCGGCGCCGAGCGGGTCGCTGTCCGGGTCGAGCAGAGTCAGTACCCGCTGTTTCTGGTAATCCGCCATGAATCGCCATAACACGAAAGCGCCCGGTACGGACAGAACGGCCAGGCCGATCATCAATCGTATCGGCAGCCCGGCCAGGATGATCACGATGACACCCGATGCCGCGATCAGCAACGCGGTGCCCAGGTCCGGCTGACGCGCGATCAGCAGCGTCGGCACGATAATCATGACGGCCAGTATCAGCAGCTGTCCGGCACGCGGTGGCATTTGCCGATCGTGCAGGTACCACGCGCCCATCATGGGCACTGCGAGCTTCATGATTTCCGAAGGCTGAAACCGGATGCCGAGGTCCAGCCAGCGCCTGGCGCCCTGGCCGATTTCACCCGTCGTCAGCACGAGTACGAGCAGCACCAGGCCGCCCATATATGCCCACGGCGTCCAGCGGCGAAGAAAGTCCGGGGGAAATTGCGCGACGATGAAAAGTGCTGTAAGTGCCACCCCGAGTCGTGCCAGCTGGTTAAGCCAGAGGCGCATGCTTTCGCCGACGGCGCTGTACAGGATGACGAGCCCGAGTGCACAGATCATCAGCAGGCCGACCAATAAGGGCATGTCGATATTCAGGCGCCGAAACACGCGCCCGATGTCCCCGAAAGGCGCGGCTTTTCCGATCAGCACGCGCCGCGTGTTACTGACTCGCATCGGCTCCATATCCCAGGTACTGGTCCATGACCTGACGGGCGATCGGTGCTGCGACCCGGCTGCCGCTCGAGCCATTTTCAACGATGACCGCGACCGCAATTCGCGGGGCATCGAGCGGTGCGAACGCGACGAACAATGCGTGGTCCCTCAGCTTTTCCTCTATTTGATCCTCGTCGTACTCATCTTCCTGGGCCACCGAGAACACTTGCGCCGTGCCGCTCTTGCCAGCCATTTCATACTCGGCATTCAGGCTCGCGGCTCGGGCCGTGCCGCGCAGACCGTGCATAACCTCGTGCATCGCGTCTATGACGCTGTCCCAGTGCCTGTCATCAGAGAGCACAATTTCGTCGACTCGCTGCGGGTTAATAAGTTCACGCTTCCCGGTCAGCGTGTTCTCCGTTGCGGCAACCAGGTGTGGCTTGAAACGGGAACCTCTTGTCGCAACGGCTGCAACGGCACTGGCGAGCTGCAGGGGTGTTGCAAGCATGTAGCCCTGGCCGATCGACGCTATGACAGTTTCGCCATGGAACCAGCGCTGGTCCGCAGGCTCTCTAAAGTAATTGCGCTTCCACTCGCGCGACGGCAAGAGACCCGAATTTTCGCCCCCAATGTCGACGCCTGTCACGTGTCCGAGGCCGAAGCGGTCGAGATAGTCGTGCATGTTGTCGATCCCGACATCCACACTGATCTCGTAGAAGTAGACGTCGCAGGACTGCGAAATCGCTTCGTGCAGGTCGACCTCGCCGTGGCCCTCGGGCTTCCAGTCGCGGTAGCGATGCGTGCTGTTCGGCAGGGTGAAGTAGCCCCGGCACATGGTTTTGCGCGTCAGGTTCGTCGCACCGGTTTCGAGCGCCGCGATCGATAGCATCGGTTTGATGGTCGAGCCGGGCGGGTACTCACCGCGGATGGCGCGATTGAAAAGTGGCCGGTTGAGATTGTTCTGCAATTCCCCGTATTCCGATTGCGTCATGCCGACGGCGAACAGGTTCGGATCGAAAGTCGGCGCGCTGACGAGTGCCAGGATGTCGCCGCTCCAGGGATCGATAGCGACAACCGCGCCGCGGCGGCCTTCAAGTGCGCGGGTGGCGACCTGCTGCAGGTCGAGATCGATCGTCAGGTAAACGTTGTCGCCTGGTACCGGAGTGACGTCCGAGGGCAGCGAGTCGAGCATCTCCGGAGATTCGGCCGGTATCTGCCGTCCCAGCGCGTTCGTGACGACATTGTGGTAGCCCACGTCACCGTGCAGATTGAGCTCGAAGCGGCTCTCGACGCCGGTCTTGCCCGTGTGGGCCGTGCCGGCATACTGCGACGCATCGAGCCGTGTCAGGTCGTTCTTTGACAGTGCACCGACGTAGCCGACGGCGTGCGCGACCGCTTCACCGTAGGGGTAATGGCGGATCAGGCGGGGCTGAAAGTCGACACCCGGAAAGCGCGGTCGCTGAATCGCGAAGTTAGCGATTTCCTCCTCGCTGAGGCGCAGCTTGAGCGTCACCGGCTTGAAACGCGGACCGCTCTCGCTCAGGTCCTTGAGGCGCGCAATGTCTTCCGCGTCGATCAACGCCAATGCAGCGAGACGTTGCAGCGTGTCATCGAGATCATCGACCTGCTCGGGAATCAATTCGAGCTGATACGCGGGCAGGTTTTCGGCGAGTACGCGGCCCTTGCGGTCGAAAACAAGCCCGCGGATGGGAGGCACGGGCTCGATTCTGAACCGGTTGCCCTGGGATTGGGCGGCAAAGAATTCGTAGTCGAACACCTGCAGCTGCACGAGCCGGGCAATGACGACCGCGAGCAGCAGGAAACCGGCCGACGATGCCAGGATCACGCGGCCCATGAACAGGCGACGTTCGGAATGGTGATCCTTGATCGGGGACAAAATGTCCATGTCAGCGCCCTAGCTGCAGGCGTGCCCGCAACGGGGACAGGAACACGGACACGACCGGCCACAATACCGTCCCCGTGATCACAGGCCCCCAATAACTCGCGGCAGGCGCGGCGACGCCCGCGATGCCGTTTACCCAGAACAACAGGAACTGATAAAGCGCGAGCAGCGCGAACACGGTGGCCGTCAGCTGCGAAATCGGGAAAACGCGCATCAGCAGGTGGAACCGAACCGTCATGAATACGACCAGGCTCAGCGCCATTGCGTGCTGGCCCAGAATTGCGCCCTGCGCGATGTCGAGGGCCAGGCCGATTAACCACGCCCAGCCAACACTCCAGGTGCGTGGCAGCATCATCGCCCAGTAAACAAAGACCAGCACGACCCAGTCGGGCCGGAACGTGGCTGCCCATTCCGGCACGGGAAGAATCATCAGCATCAGTGCCAGCAGCATCGTCGCAATGACCGGCAGTCGCCGTGAGCCTCCGGCGCTAGTCATTCGGAACATCCGGCGTTGCGGGAGCCGCTTCACCAGGCGCTTTCTCGGCTGACCAGATCAGCATGACTTCGCGAACCTGGTCGAGCGCTGACGACGGCACCGCCGTGACGTCAGCGAACGGCTCCTGAGGAATACGGTTGACGGTGCCGACGACCGCCACCGGGTAGCCCGACGGAAACGCGCCGCCCAATCCTGATGTGACCAGCAGGTCGCCCGGCTGAATGTCCGCATTGTTCGGCAAAAACGGCAGATCCAGGCGATCGAACTCGCCCGTGCCCTTGGCGATCGTGCGCAGGCCGTTACGGTTGACCTCGACCGGCAGCGCGTGGCCGGGGTCGCTGATCAGAATTGCCTGCGAGGTGGTGAAACCGGTCTGGATAACCTGGCCGACAACGCCATTCGCGGCGACGATAGCCTGGCCGTCGTAGACGCCGTCGCTTTCACCGATGTCGATCACGATGTTATGCCGGTAAGGATTTGCGTCGACGGCCATGATCTCGGCGACTCGGATCTCGTCACGCACCCTGGACCGCGCGTCGAGCAAATCCCGCAGGCGGGCATTTTCGGCTTCGAGCGCAGTGAACCGCTGCAGCCTGGCGTTTGTCAGCAATCGCTCGGCATGCAAACGACTGACTTCGAGCTGCAGCTCGTTGCGCGTGGTCATGCCTTCGCCCAGCCAATCCCACAATCGGAACGGGGCGTCGACCGCGACCTGAAGCGGGTAAAGCGCCACGCCGAGGACATTGCGTACTTTTTCGAGATGACCCTGCCGATGATCGAGGATCATCAAAACAATGCTGATAGCCATGAGAGCCAGCACGCGCGCTCCAAGCGCCGGAATACGCGCTGGGTTACTGTTGTCGGCTTGGGAGGTGACCATCGGAAGCTGTTATCCGCAAAGCGTCAACCCGGCCCGGTTCAGGGCTTAATCAAGGCCGAACACTGCCGGTCCATGTTCGTCGATGAGTTCGATGACGCGGCCGCCACCGCGCGCTACGCAGGTCATGGGGTCGTCGGCAATCACGACGGGCAGGCCGGTTTCCTCCATGAGCAACTTGTCAATGTCGCGGAGCATTGCGCCGCCGCCAGTCAGGACGATGCCGCGTTCGGCGACATCGGCGCCAAGCTCTGGCGGCGTCTGCTCGAGCGCTTCCTTGACAGCGCCTACGATACCCTGCAGCGGTTCCTGCAGGGCCTCGAGAATTTCGTTGCTGTTCAGCGTAAAACTGCGCGGCACGCCCTCGGACAGGTTGCGTCCCTTGACGGATATCTCGAGTACCTCCTGGCCCGGGAATGCCGAGCCGATTTCATGCTTGATGCGTTCAGCGGTTGCCTCGCCAATCAGGATGCCGTAATTACGCCGGACGTAGTTGGTGATGGCCTCGTCGAAGCGATCGCCGCCGACGCGGACAGATGCGGCATAAACGATACCGTTCAGCGAGATGACGGCGACTTCCGATGTTCCGCCACCGATATCCAGCACCATCGAGCCGCGGGCCTCGTGCACCGGCATGCCCGCGCCGATCGCTGCCGCCATTGGCTCGTCGATCAAGTGGACTTTGCGAGCGCCCGCGCCCTCGGCCGATTCGCGGATTGCACGCCGCTCGACCTGGGTCGATCCATAGGGCACGCAGATCAGGACGCGCGGACTGGGCCGGAAATAACGGGTGCCGTGGGCCTTGCGGATGAAATGCTGCAGCATTTTCTCGGTGACCGTGAAGTCGGCAATGACACCGTCCTTGAGCGGCCGGATCGCCGTGATGTTCCCTGGAGTACGCCCGAGCATGTTCTTGGCCTCGGCACCAACGGCCTCGACCACCCGACCGCCGCGGCCGCTGTCTTCGCGAATAGCCACGACAGAAGGCTCATCGAGGACGATGCCATGACCGCGCGAATAGATCAGCGTGTTGGCAGTGCCCAGATCGATTGACAGGTCATTGGAAAAATAACCCAGAATGTTCTTGAACATGTGGGGATAAGGTCCCGGAATAAGATTAACGCGCTAATCTAACAATGCGCAGGACATTGCACAAGGTGGCGTGTATCATTGCGTCCGCATTCGCCCGTCGGCGAATCACGCAGGCAGGAAAGCAGGGTTTTCCCCGTGTCACTCGATAAAGATCAGGTTCAGCACATCGCGATGCTGGCGAGACTCAGGCTCGCCGATGATGAGTTCGCCGAAACGGTCGACAAATTGTCACGGATCGTCGATTTTGTCGATCAGCTCAGCCAGGCCGCGACCGATGATGTCGTGCCGATGGCGCACCCACTCAATGCGTCGCAGCGCCTGCGCGCGGATCGGGTAACCGAGACCGATCGGCGCGATGACATTCAAGAGAATGCGCCGTCAGTCGAGGGCGGGCTGTACCTGGTGCCCAAGGTCATTGAGTGACGCATGAGCCAGGATCTGCATACACTAACGCTGACGCAGCTGGCCGCGGGCCTCGGAAATGGCGATTACTCGTCGGTGCAGTTGACCGAGGCATTACTTGCCCGCATTGCCTCGCTCGATAAAACGCTCAATGCCTTTGTCACCGTCACGGCCGATGCGGCGCTTGCCGCGGCCCGGCGCGCGGACGAATCCCGAGCCGCCGGCAAAGGCGGGGTACTCAACGGGCTGCCTGTCGTTCACAAGGATATTTTCTGCACCCGGGGCGTATTGACAACCTGCGGCTCGCGCATGCTCGAGAATTTCGTCGCGCCGTATGACGCGACGATAGTGGAGCGGCTCAACGCGGCTGGCGCGGTCGTGCTGGGCAAGACCAATATGGATGAGTTTGCGATGGGCTCATCGAACGAAACGAGTTACTTCGGACCGGTGCGGAACCCCTGGGATCTCGAGCGGTCGCCCGGCGGATCGTCAGGGGGTTCGGCGGCAGCGGTGGCTGCGCGTTTCGCCCCGGCGGCAACCGGCACCGACACCGGGGGCTCGATCCGGCAGCCAGCCGCACTGACCGGCACGGTCGGGCTGAAGCCCACGTATGGCCGCGTCTCGCGATACGGCATGATTGCGTTCGCCTCGAGCCTGGATCAGGCGGGCGTAATTACCCGATCCACGGAGGATGCCGCGCTGCTGCTCGGCGTGATGGCCGGGCTGGACGAGCGTGATTCGACGTCGATCGACCACCCGGTGCCGGACTATGTCGACGCGCTATCCGGTCCAATCGATGGGCTTCGCGTCGGCGTCGTCAGGCAGCATTTTGACGCAGGACTCGATGAGAAATGTGCGGCGGCTGTCAGGGAGGCGCTCGCCGTGCTCGAGGCGCGGGGGGCTGTCCTGACCGAGGTCGATCTGCCCAATCTCGACCTGTCCGTACCGACGTACTACGTCGTTGCGCCGGCGGAGTGCTCGTCGAACCTCTCGCGCTTCGATGGCATCCGCTTCGGCCACCGCGCGGACAATCCCGAAGATCTGCTCGATCTGTATTGCCGCAGCCGCGGGGAAGGCTTCGGCGCCGAGGTGAAGCGGCGGATCATGACCGGTACCTATGTGCTTTCCGCCGGCTACTACGATGCCTACTACCTCAAGGCGCAGCAGGTCAGGCAGTTGATCGCAGATGACTTCAAGAAGGCTTTCGCCGAAGTCGATGTCATTGCGGGACCGACCTCACCGACCCCGGCTTTCAAACTGGGCGACAAGACCGACGACCCGATCACGATGTACCTCAACGATATCTACACGATCGGCGCAAATCTCGCGGGGCTGCCGGCGCTATCGACGCCCTGTGGTTTCGTCGAAGGTCTGCCCGTCGGTTTGCATCTTGTTGGCCCGCACTTCGGCGAAGCGGCGCTGTTGCGTTGCTCGCATCATTATGAGCAGGAGACGGACTGGCACACAGCCTGCCCGGAGAGCTATCGATGAGTAGCCCCTGGGAAGTCGTCATCGGCCTCGAGATCCATGCCCAGCTGGCAACGGTGAGCAAGATATTCTCGGGTGCATCGACCGCGTACGGCGCCGAGCCGAACACCCAGGCGTGCCTGATCGACCTGGGCTATCCGGGCGTATTGCCGGTGCTGAACGAAGAAGCCGTCCGAATGGCCTGTAAGTTCGGCCTGTCTGTCAATGCGACGGTTGCCAGGCGCTCCGTATTCGCGCGTAAGAATTACTTCTATCCCGACCTGCCGAAGGGCTACCAGATCAGCCAGTACGAGCTGCCGATTGTCGAGAATGGCGAACTGATGATCACCGGTGGCGACGGCAATCAGAAACGCATCGGCATTACGCGGGCGCATCTCGAGGAAGACGCCGGCAAGTCGATCCACGAAGGGTTCGGACGATCATCAGGAATCGATCTCAATCGCGCCGGCACGCCGCTCCTGGAAATTGTTTCGGAGCCGGATCTGCGCTCTGCGAAGGAGGCCATCGACTACATGCGCAAGATTCACACGATCGTGCGTTATCTTGGAATTTCCGATGGCAACATGCAGGAGGGCTCGTTCCGCTGCGATGCCAACGTCTCGATAAGACCGTCCGGTGAGAGCGAGCTCGGCACGCGGACCGAAATCAAGAATCTGAATTCGTTTCGCTTCGTCGAGAAGGCGATCAATTTCGAGATCGAGCGCCAAATCGAGCTGATCGAAGATGGCGGCAAGGTCGTACAGGAAACGCGACTGTATGATTCCGATCGGGATGAAACGCGGTCGATGCGCAGCAAGGAAGAAGCCAACGACTATCGCTATTTCCCGGATCCCGACCTGCTGCCCATCGAGATCGACGACGATTACGTGGAAGCCGTAAGGGCGACGTTGCCGGAATTGCCGGACGCCAAGCAGCGGCGATTCGTGGCGGATTACGGGCTGCGCCAGGAGGATGCCGGCATCCTGGTCGGGACCCGGGCCGTTGCCGATTATTTCGAGGCCGCCGCCGTTGCCACGGGCGCCGGCGCACAGATCGTCGCGAACTGGGTGCTCGGCGATCTGTCCGCAGCCCTGAATCGCGACGGTCTCGATATTGACGGTAGCCGCATCAGCCCTGCGCGCCTTGCCGGACTGCTCGATCGAATCGACGACAACACGATCTCGGGCAAGATTGCCAAAGAGGTTTTCGAAGCGTTATGGGCGGGCGAGGGTACCGCCGACGAGATCATAGACAAGAAAGGCCTGCGGCAGATCACGGACGCCGCCGCAATCGAGGCCGTCGTCGACGAGATAATTGCGGCGAACCCGACACAGGTTGCCGACTACCAGTCCGGCAAGGACAAACTGATCGGCTTCTTTGTCGGCCAGGTGATGAAGGCCACCGGCGGCAAGGCCAACCCGGGCCAGGTCAACGCAATCCTCAAAGACAAGCTCGGCAGCGCATAAACGCGACCGGTCCCGAGCCCCCTGTCCGGCGCGGCCCGCTGGCGCACCGCTCTCATCGATCGGCTGACTATTCCATCTATCGCATGCACTGTGCTAAGCTCTTTCATCAATAGTATAAAGAAATACTTATATATTTATATTATGCAAAATTCGACCGAGCAACTTGTTCTGCGCCTGAAGGCGCTGGCCGATCCGGTGCGCCTGCGGCTGCTCGCGCTTTGCCGGCGAGGCGAGTGCACGGTCTCCGAGCTCACCGAAGTCATGGCGCAGAGCCAGCCGCGAGTGTCGCAGCACCTCAAAAGGCTCTGCGATACGGGGCTGCTGGAGCGCTTTCGCGATGGCCACTTCGTCTATTACCGCGTGCCGTCACGGGGCGAGAATTCGGCAGCGTGCCGCCAGCTGCTTGAGCTGCTGCCCGACCAGGAACCGCTTTTCGACACGGATTTCGACAGGCTGCGCGCTCTGCGCGCCGCACGTGGCGGCCCGGCGCTGCGCGAGGCAGATAGAGATGGGCTGCGGCAACTTCGTCGCGTGCTGATCGAGTTGACAGTCTCGAGGCCGCTTGGCGATCTTCTCGATGTCGGCAGCGGGCAGGGGAGCATCCTCAAATTGCTGGCGTCGCGAGCACACCGCGCCGTCGGCGTCGATATCGACGCCGACGCGCGCCAGCTCGCGCGTGCGGAACTCCTGCTGGCCGGCGTTGCGAACTGCAGCCTTCGCAAGGGCGACATGTATGCGTTGCCGTTTGCCGAGGGCGAGTTCGACACCGTCATTCTCGACGACGTACTCGGCACTGCCGAGCGGCCGATGGCCGCGTTGGTCGAGGCGCGCCGCCTGCTGCGCCCTGCGGGCCGCTTGCTGTTGCTTGCGCAGGCCCGGGATGGCGAGGCCGCGGCGCTCGAGCGGCGATTGGCCGAGTGGTGCAGGGGCGCGGGCCTGCGGCTCACAGCGCCCAGGCACATTCCGAGCAAGGAGCCGCGCTGGTTGCTGGCGGTTGCAACGGCGGCCGATGGACAAGCCGAGGCGGCCTGATCAGGGAGGTTATCCGCGATGAGCACTAACGCCAGCGCAGTCGACGTTTCATTCGAATTTTTTCCGCCGCACGATGAGGCGATGAACGCGCTGCTGTGGCGGTCGATTGAGCGCCTGGCGCCGCTTGCACCGCGTTTCGTGTCGGTGACTTACGGTGCGGACGGTTCGACAAGGGAACGCACGCATACGGCCGTGGCACGAATCGTCAATGAGACCGACCTTGTAGCGGCGCCGCATCTGACCTGCATCGGCGCGAGCCGGGGCGAAATCGATGACATCGCGCGCGCTTATTGGGACATGGGCGTACGGCAGCTCGTCGCGTTACGTGGCGATCCGCCACCGGACGAAGACGGTTACGTACCCCATCCAGACGGATACCGTTACGCCGCAGAGCTTGTGGCCGGTCTGCGCCGGATTGCCGATTTCGACATCTCGGTTGCCGCGTATCCGGAAGTTCATCCGGAAGCGTCGAGCCCGCTCTTCGACCTCGACAATCTGAAGCGCAAGCTGGATGCAGGCGCGACGCGCGCCATCACCCAGTTCTTTTTTGATGTTGATGTGTTCCTGCGCTTTCGGGATCTGGCGGCAGCCGCAGGTATCGACTCCCCGATCGTGCCGGGCATTTTACCGATTACGCGATTTCCACAACTCGAGCGATTCGCCGACCGCTGCGGTGCGCGGGTACCGGCGTGGCTGCGTGACCGATTCAGCGGACTCGAAGACGATGCTGAAACGCGCCAGATGATCGCCGCCAGCGTGGCGATTGAACAGGTCCGCCTGCTGCAGGCTGAAGGCATCAACGAGTTTCATTTCTACACGCTGAACCGGTCCGAGTTGACGTTTGCCATATGCCATGCGCTCGGCGTGCGGCCGCAGCAGGCGGCGGCCTGAGGTGGGCACGATGGATCGTCAGCAACGCATTGCCTCGCTCATGGAAGCGCTCGAGCGGCGCATCGTGCTGCTCGACGGGGCGATGGGCACAATGATCCAGAGCTTCAGGCTGGACGAGCGAGACTATCGAGGCGACCGGTTTGGAGACTGGTCGCGTGATCTCAAGGGCAACAACGATCTCCTGACGCTGACGCGGCCGCAGGTCATCCAGGAGATTCACCGCCAGTTCCTGGATGCCGGTGCTGAAATCATCGAGACGAACACCTTCAATTCGAATGCGCCATCGATGAGTGACTATGGCATGGAGGGACTCGTAGCAGAGCTGAATCTTGCTGCTGCGAGGCTCGCCCGTGAATGCGCCGACGCCCATGCAAGAGTCGCCGGCAGCCCGCGCTACGTGGCCGGCGTGCTGGGGCCGACGAACCGCACGGCGTCGATATCCCCCGACGTTAACGACCCGGGCTTTCGGAACGTGCGCTTTGCCGAACTGGTGGCGACCTACGAGCAGGCGACCGACGCACTGATCGAGGGCGGCGTCGATTTCCTCATGGTCGAGACTATTTTCGACACGCTTAATGCCAAAGCCGCGATTTTTGCCATCAAGCGGAGCTTCGGTCGCGCAGGCCTGACCTTACCCGTAATGATTTCCGGCACGATCACGGATGCGTCCGGGCGTACGTTATCCGGCCAGACAACCGAAGCGTTCTGGAATTCCATCGCTCATGCCGAGCCATTCATGGTGGGTCTCAACTGTGCGCTTGGCGCGAGCGACCTCCGGCCATACATTGCCGAACTTTCACGCGTGGCGGGGACCCGGGTTAGCGCACACCCGAACGCGGGACTGCCGAACGAATTCGGTGAATACGACGAGTCCGCCGAGGAAATGGCTGCGGTGATCGGTGAGTTTGCGGAAAGCGGTTTTGTGAACCTTGTCGGTGGTTGCTGCGGCACGACGCCGGCCCATATTCGCGCGCTCAAGGAAGTCATCGACGGCCGCTCACCGCGCAAGATTCCGGAGCTGCCTGTCCGTTGTCGCGTGTCAGGACTCGAGCCTTTTAGCATCGGCCCCGATGACCTGTTCGTTAATGTCGGCGAGCGCTGCAACGTCACGGGGTCGGCAATATTTCGTCGCCTGATTGAGGCGGACGACTATACGGCCGCGGTGGAGGTCGCTCGTCAGCAGGTCGAGAACGGGGCACAGATCATTGACGTCAACATGGACGAGGGCATGCTCGATTCCGAGCAGGCGATGGTGACGTTCCTCAACCTGATCGCATCTGAGCCCGATATAGCGCGTTTGCCGATCATGATTGACTCTTCTAAATGGTCGGTCATTGAGGCGGGCCTGCAGTGCGTGCAGGGCAAGGCCATCGTCAATTCGATCAGCCTCAAGGAAGGCGAAGACGAGTTCATCAAACATGCGGAGCTGGCGCGCGCCTACGGTGCTGCGGTAGTTATCATGGCGTTTGACGAGCAGGGTCAGGCGGATACGATCGAGCGCAAGGTCGAAATCTGCAAGCGCTCGTATGAGGTATTGACCAGTCAAGTCGGTTTTGAACCGTCGGACCTGATTTTCGATCCCAATATTTTCGCGATTGCGACCGGTATTGAGGAACATTCAAGCTACGGCCTGGACTTCATCGAGGCGACCCGACGGATCAAGGCAGCGCTGCCGCATTCACTGGTCAGTGGCGGAGTGAGCAACGTCTCATTCTCCTTCCGCGGTAACAACGTCGTCCGCGAAGCGATCCATTCAGTGTTTCTCTATCACGCAATTCATGCGGGTATGGACATGGGGATCGTGAATGCCGGGCAGCTCGCGATATACGCGGACTTGCCGACAGACCTGCGTGACGCTGTCGAGGATGCCGTGCTGAATCGACGCGAAGATGCAACCGAACGTTTGCTGGAAGTTGCAGAAAATTACAAAGGCCAGGCGTCCGGGGCGCAGGCGAAGGCAAAGGACTTAAGTTGGCGCGAGCTGGCTGTCGAAAAGCGCCTGGAACACGCGCTCGTCAACGGTATCGACGAATATGTTGTTGCTGATACCGAGGAGGCACGATGTGGCGCACAGAAGCCGCTCGATGTCATCGAGGGGCCACTGATGGCCGGCATGAATGTTGTCGGCGACTTGTTTGGTGAGGGCAAGATGTTTCTGCCGCAGGTGGTCAAGTCGGCGCGCGTAATGAAGAAGGCCGTCGGTCATCTCGTGCCTTTCATCGAAGAAGAACAAGGAGGCGAGGTCAGCTCGAATGGCAAGATCGTTCTCGCGACGGTCAAGGGTGACGTGCATGACATCGGCAAGAATATCGTTGGCGTCGTGCTCCAGTGCAACAACTTCGAGGTGATCGATCTCGGCGTCATGGTGTCCTGCGAGAAGATTCTCGAGACAGCACGCCGTGAGAATGCGCAGATGGTCGGTCTGTCCGGCCTGATCACGCCGTCCCTCGACGAAATGGTGCATGTCGCAAGCGAAATGCAGCGTCTCAAGTTCGACTTGCCGCTGTTGATCGGCGGCGCTACAACTTCCCCGGCGCACACGGCCGTAAAGATTGAACCGCAGTATGATGGCCCGGTCATTTACGTCAAAGATGCATCGCGTTCAGTGGGTGTCGCTCAGGCGCTCGTTGAGCCTGATACGCGCACTGCGCTCGTCGCGAAGGCGCGCAAGGATAATGAGCGACGCCGGGAGCAACATTCGGGCAAGAAACGGCTGGCACCGCAACTGACGATCGAAGAAGCGCGGGAACGGCGCCACCGCTGCGACTGGAATGCTTACGAACCGCCTGTGCCGACGTTCACCGGTCCGCGGATACTGGACGATATCCGCCTGGAGGCGTTGCGCGACTATATCGACTGGATGCCCTTCTTCAACGCCTGGGAGTTCCACGGCAAATTTCCGCAGATCCTGAGCGACGCCAAAGTTGGAGCGGCCGCGAGTTCACTGTATGCCGACGCGATTTCGATGCTCGACCGGATCATCGCCGAGGAATGGCTGCAGGCCCGGGCGGTTTTAGGGCTGTTCCCGTCGAACTCCGAGGATGCCGATGATCTGCTGATTTATGCCGACGAATCCCGTCAGCATATCGCTACCCGGCTCTGCCACCTGCGCCAGCAGAGGACAAAGCCCGAGGGCCAGGCACAAAACTGCCTGGCCGACTACATAGCGCCAGCAAACAGCGGCATCGCGGACTACGTCGGCGCGTTTGCGGTGTCGGCCGGATACGGTATCGAAGAGCATGTGCAGCGTTTCGAGCGCGATCACGACGATTACAGCGCAATTATTCTCAAGGCGCTGGCGGACCGGCTGGCCGAAGCAGCGGCCGAGTACCTGCATGAACGCGTGCGCCGCGAGTATTGGGCGTATGAGAGCAATGAAAAACTGGGCAACGAAGAGCTGATTGCCGAAGCCTACCGAGGTATCCGTCCGGCGCCCGGCTATCCGGCGTGCCCGGACCACACCGAGAAAGCGACACTATGGAGCTTGCTGGACGTCGAGCAAAGCATCGGTTTACGGTTGACCGAGTCCTACGCGATGTACCCGACGGCCGCCGTCAGCGGGTTTTATTTTGCTCACCCCGACGCACGATACTTTGCGGTCGGTAAGATCGATCGCGACCAGGTGGTGTCGTATGCCGAACGCAAGAACATGTCGGTGCGCGAGGCAGAGCGGTGGCTGGCGCCCAGTCTTGGTTACGATCCGAAGGCTGTTGACGCGGCCTGACTTTCACGCGGCTGTTGGTCTCAAAAAAAATCACCCCGCCGCTCACCCGGTCCATCGCCGCTCAGTCTTTCAGGACTGCCGGCGAATGCTCAGGATCACCGTGCGCAACAAATTGGCGAGCTGTTTCTGCTCCGCGGGACTCAGCGCCTGCAGGCTATTGCGCGCAGCGTCGAGACGGCACTGAATTGCAGTATCGATAACTTTTTGTCCCTGGGACGTCAGGCGCACGAGGACGCCGCGCCGATCCAGCTTGTCGGGCAGCCGGCGTACTAGACCCCTGGTTTCGAGCCTGTCAATGCGGTTCGTCATGGCCCCGGTGCTCAGATCGGTTTCGAGCGCGAGGCGGCTTGCCGCCAAAGCGAAGGGCTGACCCTGGCGTCGCAGCGCCGAGAGCACGTCGTATTCCCAAAGCTCCAGCTCAAGGGGCTCCAGCGCTTTCGTCGCGTCCCGGGAGAATGAGCGGTGCAGCGCCATTACGCGAATCACGACGCCCAGGGACGCAGTATCGAGTTCCGGCCGCTCGGCGGACCACTGGTCCAGAATATCGTCGACAACGTCATTTTTCATAAGTGATAACGGGTAGGCATTTTTATATCAAAATACTTGACATCGAAGTAAATTAACAGATACTTCGTCCAGAAAAGCTCAACCATGCGGAGTTTCTGCATGACCGCACCTCCAGACGAAACTGACCGACTGCAGCTGCCCGCCAGGATCCGGGTCGGAACCACCCCGGACGCCGGGTTTGCGTCCCGGTTAGCCCTGGCTGATCGGATCGCCGGTTTGCCAGATATCCAGACGGTCGAGCAGGATCTCGATACCCTACCATGCAGCGTCGATGTCTACCTTTGCAAGCCGACCTCATCAGGTCGCAAACGGCGTGCCGCGGCGCTGCTCTGCAGCATCAGCCGCGACGGCATCGCGGTCCGCGGGTTGAGTAATCGGGATAAATACCAGGTTCTCTGCAGTGGCTGGGGCAAACTGCAAGGCGACCACGTGGTGGTCTTTTTGCCCCGGAGTCTCAGCGAACTTGAGGTGTGCTGGCGTATCCTGTGCCGCGCCCACCTTGCTCTTTCAGCAGCTTCGGCCGATGCACCGCTGCAGCGAATGGCATCGCCATGGGACTTACCCAGATTTTCCAGAACGCCCTTACAGTGAGGAGTACTTTGCTATGCGTCCGCTTGATGATGACTTTGACGAGTTTGACTTTGCTGACAATTCGGCCGTAAGTCGATTGATGCGCGAACAATTGCGGGAGGAACGTCGTTTCGGACGGAAACGCCATTTTGGTCGCAAATACGACGACGACTATTCGGACATCGATGACTTCGACGATTTCGACGACGAGGACTACGCCGATTACGACGAAGACGAGTTTGACAGCTACTCGGGGATCCACCCCGACCGCTGAAAACCGCTGCGATTGATCGACTGCGCAATCCCAGCTGGCAACATTGAAGATTCGGGACGGGGTAGCCCAGCGGGACCCCGTCCCCTCTAGCCTTTGCCGCGCGTCCGGGTTCGTCCGTGGCGGGCATTCTTTTCTATGAACTCTATGATCATGCCGGCGACATCTATGCTCGTCGCCCTTTCTATGCCCTCCAGCCCGGGGCTTGAGTTGACCTCCATGACGACCGGTCCGCGGGACGAGCGCAGCAGGTCGACACCTGCGACGTTAAGTCCCATTTCCTTTGCTGAGCGCACGGCAGTCGAACGCTCTGCACGCGATATCTTGACCAGCTTGGCCGAGCCACCCCGATGAAGATTAGAGCGAAATTCGCCTTCCTTGCCCTGGCGGATCATTGAGGCAACGACTTTGTCACCGACCACGAGGCAGCGAATATCAGCACCGCCGGCTTCCTTGATAAATTCCTGAACCATGAAATTCGCCTTGAGCCCGCGAAACGCCTCGATGACGCTCTCGGCAGCCTTCTTGGTTTCGGCGAGTACCACGCCGACTCCCTGCGTGCCCTCCAGAAGTTTTATGACGACCGGAGCGCCGCCGACCAGGTCGAGCAGGTCATCAGTGTCGCCCGGCGAGCTCGCGAATCCGGTCACAGGGAGTCCGATTCCCTTCCGGGACAATAGCTGCAGGGCGCGCAGCTTGTCCCGCGATCTCGTGATGGCGACTGACTCGTTCACGGAGTAGACGCCCATCACCTCGAATTGCCGTACGACGGCTGTGCCGTAAAACGATACCGACGCGCCGATTCGCGGGATGATGGCTTCGACACCCTCGATAGCTTCGCCGTTGTAGTGCACGCTCGGGTTGCTGCTGACGATGTTCATGTAGCAGCGCTTGTGATTAATCACCGGCATTTCATGGCCGCGAGCCTCGCCGGCCTCGACGAGCCTTCGCGTTGAATAGAGGTTCTTATTCGTGGAAAGCACAGCTATCTTCATTAGTCGCTCCTTGCGGTTATTCCGTATGTGTGGCTACGAACTGCTCGACCTTGTCCTCGGCGCGAGAAATACTCTCGAAAGCGGCAACATTGAAAAGCGCATCGCCTTCGTGAGAAAGAGGCAGGTTGTTGCGGCCGATGACGATGCCATCAAATGGCGCGACTACGTGGGTTTCCGCTTCACCAAGCGGGTCGCCGATAATGGCAAGTCGCTGTCCTTCGCGGACACGAGTCCCAAGAGCTACCTTGCTGCTCACGATCCCGCTCGCGGGCGCACGCACCCACCGGGTTGAGTCCGCAATAACAGGATTCATGGTGGTTTTCTTCTTGATCTGCGGCAGCATTCCGAGATGGCGCATGACCTGGATAACTCCGCGCAGCCCGGCGCGAATGGCCACTTCGTCGAATCGCAGTGCTTCACCCGCTTCGTAGATCAGCATCGGAAAGCCTCTATCGGCTGCGCAGGCCCGCAGGGAACCGTCGCGGATTTTCGAATCCAGCACGACCGCTGCTCCGAACGCCCTGGCCAGTTCTTTGGTCACTTCGTTATCAAGATTTGCGCGAATCTGCGGCAGATTGGAACGATTCAACGCACCGGTATGCAGATCGATGCCGTAATCAGCCTTCGAGACGATCTGGGTGATGAAAATATTGGCCATGCGAGCTGCGATGGAGCCTTTGGAGCTCCCCGGAAACGAGCGATTCAGGTCGCGGCGGTCCGGAAGATACCGCGAAAGATCGAGAAAGCCGTGAACATTGACGACGGGAACCGCCACCAGCGTCCCACGCAGAGACTGCAGCGTTCTGCGTTTCAAAAGTCGCCGGATGATCTCGACGCCGTTCAATTCGTCGCCATGAATAGCAGCGGACACGAACAGCACCGGGCCCTCCCTGCGTCCGCAAATGACTTTCACGGGCATCGACAGCGACGCGCCGGTATACATGTCAGCGACAGGAAGGCTTATAGACGCGCGTTCTCCGGGCTTGACGGTAGTTTCTCCGATCGTTATCGCTTTGTTGACTGCCATGGGATTCGACTCTATTCCTGCTTTTGACGTTTGCTGACAAGGTAGGACCGGGACGGGTCGACGATGGCGCGGCCTTTGAGTGCCGAGCGCCCGAGTAACATGCGAAAGAGCATGTCGTCGCGGGCTGTCAGCGTAATTTCTATGGGCCAGCTCTGACCGCCCAGGACCACCGGAGTTCGGATTACCCAGCGTTTTTCGGCATGGCCGCCCGAATCACGGACCACGCGTTCGTCGATAACGTCGGCTGTACAGACGACAACCTCGGTCGTGTCATGCTGATTCGGGTGCATCTTGAATTCTATGCGACGCCCACCGGAGTCCTCGAAAAGTCTTAGCTCGAACGCATGCAGCGCCGACGTCCGCGCGCCTGTGTCGATCTTGGCCTTTATGTTCGCCAGCCCGAGGTCGGGCAAGCTGACCCATTCGCGCCAACCGCACACCAGCGACTCTCTGCGATTCTTCGTCATGAATGATATCCGGGATTACCGTCGTGCCCGGCCCGCTGTGGGCGATCGGAAATAGCGCAGGCCCGACAGGTGGTCGGGAGCTGAAAAGAGCGCTATTTGCTGCCTTTTTCGGGTGCCAGTCAACTGTTTTTGTATGCGGGTTTAGAGTGGGGAGCAGGCCTTGCAGTCAGCGCGTTTCGTTATGCCGATGGCACGAAATTCGCCGGTGCCTGCCGAGTACAGCGTAAGCCGGTTTCGGTGCGACTCGATGCCGGCGAGAAATTTGAGCGCCTCGACAGCCATCAGCGTGCCGACGACTCCCGGGACTGCGGCCAGCACACCATTACCCGCGCAGTTTTCGAGGGACTCATCCGCTTCCTGGTACAGGCACCGGTAGCAGGGCGCCGAGGCGTAATCCGGGCCGAAAACGGCAACCTGGCCCTCGAGTCGAATCGCCGAACCCGAGATCAGGCAACGGCCTAGCGAGACGCAGGCATCGTTTACCTGGAACCGCGTCGTGAAATTATCGGAGCCATCGAGCACGACATCGGCCTCGCGCACCGCCTCGGCAAGCGCTGCGTCGTCGAGCCGCTCGCTTATCGCCGTAATGCGGATGTCGGGATTAACGTACTTTAGTCGCGCAGCCGCGCATTCGGCCTTGAGTTTGCCGATGTCCGCCGGGCCATACAGAAACTGGCGCCCGAGGTTCGTCGCGTCGACCGTGTCGAAATCGCACAGCAAAAGGTTACCGACGCCGCTCGAGGCCAGGTAGCTCGAGGCCGCGCAGCCGATGCCGCCGGTGCCGATTATGAGCGCGCTGCCCCGGGAGATCCGCTCCTGACCCGCTGGGCCAACCTGCGCAAGCGCGATATGGCGGGCGTGTCGATCAAGCTGCGAATTGTCGCCCGTCATCGAATCAGGCGTCGATCGTGACTTCCAGAATTGTCACGGGATCCAGCGGAACATCCTGGTGGCCAGCGCGGTTGCCGGTTGCAACGGCGGCGATGGCGTCCACGACATCCATTCCGTCGGTGACGCGACCGAAAACGGCGTAGCCGAAATCCCGCCCACCGTGATTGAGAAAGTCGTTGTCGCGCAGATTGATGAAGAACTGCGATGTCGCGCTGTCTACGACGCCCGTGCGCGCCATCGCGAGGGTGCCACGCTTGTTGGTTTCGCCGTTGTCTGCTTCATTCTTGATCGGGTCCCGAGTCGGCTTGCTGGACATGCTTTCGTCCATGCCGCCACCCTGGATCATGAAGTTCGGGATAACGCGGTGAAAAATCGTGTCCGCAAAAAAACCATCGGCAACATACTGCCGAAAGTTTTCGCAGGAGATGGGTGCTGTCTCTTCGAACAGCTCGACGGCGATTTCGCCGTGACTGGTTTTTATCGTAATCATGCTGGCTCGCTTGGGGAATGAGTGTCGCTATTTACCACAGAACGCTCATGGCTGTCCTGTTGAATGGCGTGCCGCAGTGACCCTGGGGTTGCCGGCGTGGTCTCTGTGCGTCTCGATGGCTTGCCAGCCATGCGCGGACAGCTCGGTCGCAATATCGCGCTGCTGGTCCGGTGCATGCTCGAGCAGCATCAGGCCGCCGGCTGCAATTATCGAGCTGCAGTCGCGCGCGAGAATACGGATTGCGTCGAGACCGTCATCGCCCGCGATGAGAGCTGCGATGGGCTCTGCCTTCAGCGCCGCGAGCGCGGGATCACCGGTTCGGATATACGGCGGATTGGAAATAATGACGTCGAAATTCTGCGCACGGACCGGTTGCGTCCAGTCGCCCGCAATACAGATGACGTTGCCGAGATCGTGCTGTCTGGCATTTTGACTCGCCACCGCGAGCGCCTCGCGACTCGCGTCTACGGCCGTTACCGTGCAGCTGGGCCGTTCGCTGGCTATTGCCACCGCGATTGCGCCGCTGCCTGTGCCGAGATCGAGGATCTGCCAGTCTGCGCGCCGCGGTATGTCGCGCAAAGCGAGCTCAACCAGCAGTTCGGTCTCGGGGCGCGGTACCAGCGTGGCCGGGCTGACCATGAGGTCGAGCGACCAGAATTCCTTGCTGCCGGTTATATAAGCGAGCGGTTCGCCGGCCAGGCGCTGTGCAATCGTTGTTTCGAGTCGTTTCCGGGCGGGCTGGTCCAGTGAGTCCTCGGGATGAGCGAACAGGTAGCTGCGCGGCATATTGATCGCCCGTGCGACGAGGAGCTCCGCATCGAGACGTGGGGACTCACTGACCCGGGCAAGTCGTTTTGTCGCTTCGGTTATTGCGGAGCTTATTGCAGTCAACGGTTTGATCCGCAGCGCTTTGGGGCTGGTTGGTGACGAGATGTTTCGCGTACACTCGCGAGACACTTCTCGGAACTATACGCTTATGCAAGTCTATTCCAATATCCTGGAAATGGTCGGCCGAACACCGATGCTCGAAGTGAAGCGCCTGGACACGGGGCCCTGCCGGCTTTTTCTCAAGCTCGAACTCATGAACCCGGGCGGATCGATCAAGGACCGAATCGGCATCTCGATGATTGAAGAGGCCGAGCGACGAGGAGACATCAAGCCTGGCGATACGATCGTCGAGGCGACGGCCGGAAACACGGGAATCGGCCTGGCACTGGTTGCGGCACAGAAAGGCTACCGGCTGATACTGGTATTGCCGGACAAGATGAGCCAGGAAAAAATATTCAACCTGCGTGCGATGGGCGCGGACGTTGTGCTAACGCGTTCCGACGTCGTCAAGGGGCATCCCGAGTACTACCAGGACCTTGGCAGGCGCATCGCTGAAGAGCGGGGTGCCTATTTCATCAATCAGTTCGGCAACATGGACAATGCGCTGGCGCATGAGCAAACAACGGCGCCCGAAATAATCGAACAGATGGATGGCGACGTCGACGCGATCGTTCTCGGTGTCGGATCGAGCGGTACGGTCACCGGCATGTGTCAATACCTCAATGAGCACGCACCGAACGTTGATTTGATCCTTGCCGACCCGGTCGGCTCGATTCTTGCTGACTACATCAATAAGGGCGAACTCCACGACAAGAGCAGCAGCTGGCTTGTGGAAGGCATAGGCGAAGATTTCATTCCCGAGATTGCCGATTTTTCGCGCGTGACGCAGGCGTATTCGATCAGTGACGCCGAGTCATTTGCGGCTGCTCGCGAGCTTTTGAAAACCGAAGGTCTCCTGGCGGGGTCGTCATCGGGAACATTGCTGGCTGCCGCGCTGAAGTACTGTCATGCGCAGTCGGAGCCGAAGCGCGTGGTTTCGCTTGCCTGCGATACCGGCAACAAGTACCTGTCGAAGCTGTACAACGATTTCTGGATGGAGGATCAGGGCTTTATCGAGCGGGAGTCCTGCGATGACCTGCGCGACCTGATCGGCAGGCCGCACGGTGAGCGTGCCACGATCACGGTCGGCCCTACCGATGTTCTTACGACGGCGCACAATCGACTGCGCAATGCTGGATTCTCGCAACTACCGGTTATGGATGAAGGCAATCTTGTCGGCATCGTGACCGAAGACACCATTATTCAGCATGTGTTCGGTAAGCCCGAACTCATGAAATCGATGGTAGGAGAGGCGATGCAGACTGCCTTCATCAGGCTCGACAAGGATACGAGCATCAATAACCTCGTCTCGATGCTGCAGGTTCAGCCTTACGCAGCGATCATGGATGGCGATGAGTTCATGGGCCTGATCACGCGCTCGGACGTTCTCAACTACCTGCGCCGGCAGATGTAACGGCTCCCGGCTGCGCCGGGCTCAATTGGCAAGGGCCGCAAGCTGGTCGGCCTGGTACTCGTTGATCAGCGGCTGAACGACCTGGTCGAGACCACCTTCGAGTATCTCTTCGAGCTTGTAAAGTGTCAGGTTGATGCGGTGATCCGTGACGCGGCCCTGAGGGAAATTGTAGGTTCGTATTCGCTCGGAGCGATCTCCCGAGCCGACCAGCAACTTGCGCTGCGCCGCCTGTTCGGAGGCCTGTTGTGCCACCTGGGTGTCCAGCAGCCGTGCCTGTAGCAAGGACATCGCCCGCGCGCGGTTCTTATGCTGTGACCTTTCATCCTGGCATTCGACGACAATGCCCGTCGGCAGGTGAGTCAGGCGCACCGCCGAATCCGTCTTGTTGACATGCTGGCCGCCTGCGCCCGACGCCCGGTAAGTATCGACGCGCAGGTCGGCGGGCGAAATATCGATCGCCTCGACCTCGTCTGGTTCGGGGAGCACCGCGACCGTGCATGCCGATGTATGTATGCGGCCCTGTGATTCGGTTGCGGGCACCCGCTGTACACGATGGGCGCCTGACTCGAACTTGAGGTTGGCGTAGATGCCGCTGCCGCTGATGCGGCTGATGATTTCCTTGTAACCGCCATGCTCACCTTCGCGGGCACTCAGAATCTCGACCGACCAGCCCATGGTTTCAGCGTACTTCGTGTACATGCGAAACAGGTCACCCGCGAACAGGGCGGCTTCGTCGCCACCGGTACCGGCGCGCACTTCGAGATAGACGTTGCTTTCATCATGCGGGTCCGGCGGTATAAGCGACTTCTGCAGCTCGAGCAGCAGCGATTCCCGCTTCGATGTCAGGGTCTGCAGTTCTTCCTGGCCCATCTCCCGCACGTCGCTGTCACTGTCCGCAGCCATCTCCTCGGCAGCGGTGATATCCGCATCCAGCGCCTCAAAGTCTGCGAACAGGCCGACGACCGGCTCGATTCGCGCGTATTCCTTGGACAGGTTCCGAAACTGGCCTTGATCGCCGATGACATCGGGGTCAGCGAGCAGACCGGCCAGTTCCTCGAAGCGATCACGAACGGACTCGAGCTTATGGCGTATCGACTCTTTCATAAAATTCTACTCATGATCGAGACCGAACAGGATCTGCGCGGCTTCGATGATGTCTTCCTCGGAAGCTTCGCCGGCTTCACGCAAGCGGACGCTCGGATTGTGCAGCAACTTCTTCATCAATGCTGCTGTTGCAAACTCGATGACCTCATTGCTATCGATACCCTTGGCAATGCGGCGTCTTGCCTGCGCCAGAACCTCGTCGCGGATCGACTCGCCGTGCTCTCGAAGGGCCGTGATGATCGGGTTGACCTGCTTGGCGCGCTCGATGCTGAGGTAGCGGGCGATTTCGTCGTCGAGTATTCGGTTCGCGTCGACGGCCGCAGCTTCTCGACTGCCCTGGCCCTGGAGAATAACCTTGTCGAGGTCGTCGATCGTGTAAAGGTACACGTCATTCAATTCGGCCGCGTTGGCCTCGATGTCGCGCGGGACCGCAATGTCGACAGCAAATATCGGCTTGTGTTTGCGTATCGAGACGGCAGCCTTTAATTGAGCGCATGTGATCAGCGGCTCGGTGCTCGCCGTCGACGTAAAAAGAATATCAGCTTCGGGAAGCGTGCCTTCGAGCTCAGACAGCGGCACGGCATAGCCGCCAAATCGGTTCGCGAGCCGTCGCGCACGCTCGAGGTCACGGTTTGCGACGAACAGGCGGCGGATGCCTCGGCTCGACAGGTGCTTGGCGAGCAGCTCGACGGTCATGCCGGCACCAACCAGCAGCGCCGTGTGCTGCCCGAACCCTGCAAAGAACTGCTGGGCGAGGCTGACGGCGGCCGATGCGACCGAGACGGGATTTGTGCCGATCTCGGTGTCCGTTCGTACTTTCTTGGCGACCGAAAACGTGTGCTGAAACAAACGGTGCAGATGCTTGCCCAGCGTGCCGCTGTGCTGCGCCACGCGCACGGCATCCTTGAGCTGGCCGAGGATCTGCGGTTCGCCAAGGACCAGGGAGTCGAGACCGCAGGCGACCCGGAAAATATGGCGTATCGCGGCGTCTTCATCGAGCGTGAACAAAGTGTCCGCGAACTGCGGATCGAGGTTGCGCTCGTTCCTCAGCCAGTCCTTCAGTTGCTCGCGTCCGATGTCACTGGTGAGGACGTAAAACTCGGTGCGATTGCAGGTTGAAAGCAGGACGGCCTCGTCGATGCCTTCTATTTCCGCCAGGCGCCCGAGGGCCTGGCCGACCTCGTCACCCGCGAAAACAACTTGCTCGCGAATTTCGACAGGTGCCGTGTTATGGTTTAGCCCGAGTATTTGCAGCCGCATAGCGAATAATTGTAAGCGAACTGATGGATCAGTTCCTTGTCTCTGTTACCCATGCGGCGCAATAATGCCGCCGCAACACCGTTTATCTGTAGAGTAAGAATGCACCAGTATTGTCGACGAACGCCGGCCTTCTCTTTGCTTGCGGCACTTATACTTGCGGCTGCACCCTGCGTACTGCATGCGCAGGACGAGGGGGCCATCGATGCCAGCGCGCACGTGCTGCAGGCAGAAATTGCGCTGCAGGGCGATGACTATCTGCTGGCCGCTCGCAAATATCGCATGGCGGCGGAACTCAGTGACAGTGTTGAGATAGCGCGCCAGGCTACCCGTATTGGTTACGACCTCGGATTTGACAAAGAGGCGCTGCGCTCCGCAGAACGCTGGCTGGAACTCGATCCGGATAGCCCCTATGCATTGCGGGTCGTGGCTCAGCTGCAGCTGCGCCTCGGCGAGCTTCGAAGCGCCCGGCGCAGTTACGAAAAAGTAATATCGGCCGGCGACGGGCCCGCTGATCAGCGTCTCGCGGCACTGCTGCCTGACCTGTCCGCCGAGAATCCGCAGAATGCCGACAAGCTGATGCGCATGCTGGCGAAACCCTATAAAGACTCTGCGCGCGTTTGCTATGCCTCCGCGGTGCTGGCGCTGCAGGCTGGCGACACCGACTATGCCGGCAAGCAGGTCGCGCGTGCGATGGAACTCGATACCGAGTGGCTGCGGCCCAAGCTGCTCTATGCGCGGGTATTGCTGCTGGAAGGCAAGGCCGATGAGGCGATCGACTATACGGCGCGGATTATCGGCGACGATCCGGATCCCGACGCTGACGCACGCATGGAACTGGCCCTCATGTACATTTCCGTGGGGCGCGATGATGACGCGCTGAGCCAGGTCAACCAGATCTTGCTCGAACAGTCCGGTCGAGTGGATGCGCTGCGGCTGATGGCGATCATCAATTTCCGTCAGGGCAATCTGGACGCAGCCTGGGACGATTTCGAAGACGTCCTCGCGAGTCGCGAGTACACGATGGATGCACTCTATTACCTGGCACGGATTGCCGATATACGCGGTGAGCCGGAGCGTGCTATCCGCCTTTATTCGCAGGTTCGGTCGGGGCCGAACGCGGTCCCGGCGCAACGTCGTGTCAGCGCGTTGATTGCCTACCAGCAGGACGACCCGGAGCAGGCGCTGCAACGAATTGACGAGTTCGCGGACGAGAACCCGGCGTACGCGGTCGATATGGTGTTAGCCCGCGCCCAGCTGCTCGCGTCACTGGAGCGTTATTCTGCCGCCCTTGAAGAGTATGACCGGGCCGTCGAGTATCGGCCCGACGACGAGAGTACCGCCCTGGGCCGGGCAGAGCTGCTGCTGCGCATGGATCGTCTCGACGACGCTGTCGACGCCTATCGTGATGCCGTGAAACGCTGGCCCGATAGCGCGCTGACGCTCAACGCACTCGGCTACACGCTGGCCGATCGCACGGAGGAGTATCGGGAGGCGGAAAGGCTTATTCGCAAGGCGTTGCGCATCGACCCGGACAGCCCGGCGATCATCGACAGCCTCGGCTGGGTGCTTTACAAGCGTGGAAAATTCGAGGCAGCTCTGGAGCAACTGGAAATTGCATACAGTCGTTTTGCCGATCACGAGGTCGCTGCGCACCTGGTCGATGTGCTGGTTGCTCTCGACCGAAAAGACGAAGCACTCGAACTGCTTGCGGCGGCCGAGGAGCAGAACCCTGACAGCGAGCTGCTCGATGACGTGCGCCAGCGTCGATTCCCCGAGACGAACTAGGCAGGCGCGGCTCACCGCGCTGACCCTAATGCTGCTGCTCGTCGCCGGCTGTGCGACTCGTCAAAGTGTGTCGTTGCCGGAAATCGACAGCTGGGAGGCGCGCACCCGGGTGCTCGGCAGTTTTCCGAGCTGGGAATTTTCCGCGCGGATCGGCGTAAAGACACGGGACGAGGGGTTCAACGGTAAACTGCGCTGGGTTCAGGATGGCGACACGTTCCATGCAACGGTCGGCGGACCGCTTGGCATCGGTACCGTGCAGATTGACGGCGACGACACGCTGCTGGCGTTGACCGACAACGAGGGCGAGAGGACCGAACTCAAGGACATAGAGGGGGAGCTGCAATACCGCTACGGCTGGACGATCCCGGTGCAGAGCCTGCGCTACTGGGCGCTCGGAATCCCGGATCCTGCGCTGCCGGCGCAGACCGAATTCGACGCGGATGGCCAGCTTGCGAGACTCGAGCAGCGCAACTGGACGGTGCTGATCACGCGCTACCGGGACGGGGGCGGCCAGCTCATGCCGTCGCGGCTGACGGCCAGCAATGCGGACACTCGGGTTCGGGTCGTCATCGATAAATGGCTGTTTTTCGACTGATCGGCGCGAGGTGAGGAGTACGGTTTGACTACGTCTGGGCCTCACCGCACAATTGCGCCGCACACTGAGGCGTATTGGGGCGTAGCCAAGCGGTAAGGCAACGGGTTTTGATCCCGTGATGCGCAGGTTCGAATCCTGCCGCCCCAGCCAACCGAGCCGCAAAAGGGGAAGTCGTGGATCTGGTAACAATGGCGGTTTTTACGGGTAACGCGCACCCGGAACTGGCCCACGATATTGCGCGCTACCTCCATGTGCCGCTTGCACGGGCGCATGTCGGCCGATTCAGCGACGGCGAAATCAACGTCGAAATACTCGAGAATATTCGCGGCCGCGAGACCTTCATCATCCAGCCGACCTGTCCACCAGCATCCGAGAACCTCATGGAATTGCTCGTCATGGTCGACGCCGCCAAGCGCGCATCAGCGGCGCGAATTACTGCGGTTATTCCGTATTTCGGGTTTGCGCGCCAGGATCGCCGACCTCGCTCGGCACGGGTGCCCATCACCGCAAAACTCGTCGCCAAATTGATTGCAGCAGCCGGAGTGGACCGGGTGTTGACCGTCGACCTGCATGCTGACCAGATTCAGGGTTTCTTCGACATTGCCGTCGACAACGTGTACGCATCGCCGGTTTTGCTGGGCGATGTCTGGAAGCATGGTTACAAGGATATGGTCGTCGTCTCGCCCGATGTCGGCGGCGTGGTTCGGGCACGCGCGCTCGCAAAGCGTCTCGATGACGCCGACCTGGTTATCATCGATAAACGGCGCGACCGGGCCAACCAGTCGGAAGTCATGAATATCATCGGTGAGGTCAAGGGCAAGAACTGCATCATGATGGACGACATGGTCGATACGGCGGGGACGCTCTGTCATGCTGCGGGCGCGCTGAAAAAACATGGCGCAAAGTCTGTCCATGCGTACATTACGCACGCCGTGCTGTCCGGTCCGGCCGTCGAGCGCATCAGCGAATCGGAACTCGACGCGGTCGTGGTAACCGACACCATCCCGCTCAACGAGGCGGCGAGGGCCTGCAAGAAGATTCGGCAGCTGTCGACGGCCGAATTGCTGGCCGAGACGATGCGACGGATTTCGGACGAGGAGTCGGTCAGTTCGCTGTACGTCGACTAGCCACGCCGTCCGCGAACAGCCGCAAACTGAAAACCTGGGCGCTCCCGGGCTATGGCATGTGTTTCGCACATCGGTTACTATGCGCGCCCCTGCTACGGACGGTCGCAGTCCCGGCAGGCCTGAAGTTCGGATTATTCCGAGAAAAATCAATCAGATAATGGAGTTCAGTCATGGCTGATAAATTCGATCTGATTGCGGATTACCGTGAAGACATGGGGAAAGGTGCGAGCCGCCGCCTGCGTCGTGACGGCATGGTTCCCGCAATCATCTATGGTGCCGGGCGCCCGCCGCGGTTACTGAAGTTCGACCACAACAAGGTCACGAGGGCACTCGAGAACGAGTCCTTCTATTCGAGCGTGCTCAACATCAAGGTTGGCAATAAAAGCCAGGCCGCGATCATAAAAGACATTCAACGGCATCCCGCCAAGCGCCAGATCGTCCACATCGACCTGCAGCGCATTGTCGACGATGAACCGATCCGGATGAACGTGCCGATCCATTTTATTGGCGAGGACGTCGCGGTCGGCGTCAAACAGGGCGGAGGATCGGTTTCGCGCCTGAGAACCGACGTCGAGGTTGTTTGCCTGCCCAAGCATCTCCCCGAGTACCTCGAGGTCGATATTTCGGCACTGGAGCTCGATGAAATGCTGATGCTGTCGGACATCAAGTTGCCCGAAGGCGTCGAAATGCCGGAACTGGCTCACGGACCCGAGAACGACCAGGCCATCGTTTCGATCCACGTGATCAAAGCCGTACCGATCGAGGAAGAAGAACTCGAGGCTGCCGCTGTCGAGGGCGAAGCGGAGGGCAGGGAAGCGGAACCGGCCGGCGAGCCCGGCGCAGAGTCCGACGCCGAAACCGAGGAAGACTAGACGACCGTCTAATGCGATACAAAAGACCGCCGTCAGGCGGTCTTTTTGATTAAGATGCCATGCCCATGACACACCTGAGCATAATCGCCGGTCTCGGCAATCCGGAAGAACAGCACGCACGCACGCTGCACAATGCCGGGTTCTGGTTCGTCGACGCGCTGGCACGAAAGTATGGCGGCGCCTTCCGGTACGAGAAAAAGTTCGATGCTGACTGTTGCCGAGTGAATATCGGCGGCAATGCCATCTGGCTCGTCAAGCCACAGAGCTATATGAACCTCAGTGGCGCGCCCGTGCGCGGTGTACTTGATTATTACGGGCTCAAGCCCGAGGAATTGCTGGTCGCGCACGACGAGATCGATTTGCCGCCCGGAACGGTACGCCTCAAACAGGGTGGCGGCCACGGTGGCCACAACGGTATTCGCGACATCATCAGGCATTGCGGCGCGGATTTCATGCGCCTTCGGCTGGGCGTAGGTCACCCTGGCGACAAGAGCCAGGTCACCGCCTACGTGCTGAAGCGCGGCTCTAGCGAGGTCGAAGCGGCTGTTGAGCGCAACATTGACGATGCAGTCGCCGTCATACCCGTGCTGGTCGGCGACGGGCTGAATGCGGCGATGAAGCAACTTCATACAAAGGACGAGTGAGTGGCGATTAAGAGTGGCATTGTCGGCCTGCCCAACGTAGGCAAGTCGACCTTATTCAACGCGCTGACGGCTGCCGAGATAGCCGCAGAGAACTACCCGTTCTGCACCATTGAGCCCAACGTCGGCGTCGTGCCGGTGCCGGATCCGCGACTGGACGTGCTGGCTCGCATTGTCAGGCCGCAGAAAACGATTCCGACGACGATGGAGTTCGTCGATATTGCCGGGCTGGTGGCCGGTGCCTCCAAAGGGGAAGGGCTGGGTAATAAATTCCTTGCCAACATTCGGGAGACGCACGCGATCGCTCACGTCGTGAGGTGTTTCGAAAACGATGACGTGACGCACGTGTCCGGCAGGATCAGTCCGATCGACGACATTGAGATCATCAATACCGAACTCGCGCTCGCGGACCTCGAGTCGGTAGAAAAGCAGCTGTACAAGGCGGAGAAAAACGCGAAGACGGCGAAGAAAGAGGATATCCATGTCCGCGACACGATCAAAAAGGTCAAGGCGCACCTGGACGAAGGATTACCCGTACGCGCGCTCGACCTGGACGAGAGCGAACGCAGGATTGTGCGTGAACTGCACCTGATCACGGCGAAGCCCGTCATGTACATCGCCAACGTTGCCGAGGACGGCTTCGAGAACAATCCCTATCTAGACGCTGTCCGTGATTACGCGGTCACTGAGGGTTCGCAGGTGGTTGCGATTTGCGCGGCGATCGAGGCAGAGATCGCGGTCCTCGACGAGGCCGACAAGGCTGAGTTCCTGTCAGACCTTGGCTTCGACGAACCCGGCCTGAATCGCGTAATCCGCGGCGGCTACGCGTTGCTTGGACTGCAAACCTACTTCACCGCCGGGCCCAAGGAGGTCAGGGCCTGGACAACAAAGGTTGGTGCTACGGCACCTGAGGCCGCCGGCGAAATTCATACGGACTTTCAAAAAGGATTTATTCGTGCCGAGGTTATCGCGTTCGAAGATTTTGTAAGCGGCAACGGCGAGCATGGTGCGAAAGAAGCCGGTCGACTACGTCTCGAGGGCAAGGAATATATCGTCCAGGAAGGCGATGTCATGCATTTTCGCTTCAACGTATAGCCATTCGGCGCTGCCAGATGATGATGCCGATCAATAATGCAGCGCCGAGCAGATGAATCAGAACTCCGAACGGCGCCCACAACAGGCAGATCGCACTGCAAATCAGTAGTCCAGCCGTCACCGCGGTCAGTCTTGTTTCAAGGTGCCACTGGAGCAACCCGGCCAGCGCATAGAGCCCGAAGCAGGCGAAGCCGAAGACGCTTAGTCGCTCCGCCCAGCTGCCCGTGATCAACGGTGTAAAAGCAAACAGCACCGGCACAAGATACAGACCTTTCGCGATTTTCCAGGCAGTCAGGCCGGTCCGCATGGGCGGCGTGCCGGCGATCGCGGCAGCCGTGAACGCGACGAGGCAAACCGGCGGCGTCACGTTACTGTCCTGCGACAGCCAGAATATGATCAGGTGCGCGCTCAGCAGCATGCCGGTGACGAGCGTCGGGTCGATAAGCTCGCCGCGTACGAGCTGCCGCATTTCTGCCGGCATTTCGGTCAGTGCACGAACGGGATCGCCGCCAAACAGGTCGATAACCGCCTTCACATTGGACGGCAAATCCGGCGCGCGAAGCGACTCCAGCAGTACCGACTGACTGAGCAGGTCGAACAGCGCGGGCGCGGCCAGCGTCGCAAGCACGATATAGGAGGCCGTAACCGGTAGGCCCATCCCCAGCACGAGCGACGCTATTGCGACCAGGGCGAGGGTCAGCAACATGCTGCCGCCGGCCCAGTCGACAATCATCACTGAAAACGCGTTGCCGAGGCCCGTGGTCGTAACGACGTTGACGACAAGCCCGACCGCAACCAGCAGAATCGCAGTGGGCACCATGACACGCAGGGCGTCGAGGATCGCGTCGGCGCAACGCTCGACACCCATCGGCTGGCTGGTAAAAAATGACACTACAATGACGGCGGCCGTTGCGAACGTCGCTGATCGCACCGGCGTGTAGCCGATGATCAGGGAGCCGATGAGCACGGCCAGCGGGATAATGAAGTGCCAGCCACTTCTGAGAGTCTCCAGCGTGGATGGCTCATCCTGACCGGCGCCGACAGCGAGGTTAAGCCGCCGCGCCTCGATGCGAACGAAAAAAGCGACGGTCAGGAAGTACAGCAGGGCGGGCAGGAATGACACCGCGATAATCTGCAGGTAGGGAATTTGCGTGTAGCTTGCCATCACGAACGCACCTGCGCCCATGACCGGAGGCATGAGCTGCCCGCCCGTGGAGGCGGCGGCCTCGATGCCGGCCGCAAATCGGGGTGAAAAACCCGAGCGAACCATCATTGGAATGGTGATGACGCCGGTCGATACGGTCGTCGCAACGGCCGAACCGGATACGGAGCCCATCAGGCCTGAACCGACAACGGCTACGTGACCTGCGCCGCCCTGGTAGCGGCCCGCGACGCTTGCAGAGACCCGGACGATGAAGTCGCCCGCCCCCGATTTGAGCAGGAACGAACCGAACAGAATGAACATGAAGACGAAGGTCGATGAAATGTTGGCAACCATGCCGAACATCCCGTCCCCGCTCCAGTAGCTGCGGTACAGAACGGTCTCGAGACTCAGGCCGGGAAACGCGAACACACCCGGCACGTAGCGGCCCAGGAAGAGAACGTAGCAAAGGCTGATCGTAATCAGCATCGGCATGAACCAGCCGCTCGTGCGGCGGGCGAATTCGATCGCGAGAAGCACGGCAGCAGCGGCGAACAGGTAGTCGCTCGCGATGAACTCGGATTCGCGCGCATACAGGGCGTCTTCGAACGCAATCAGGTAGACCGCGGTGGCGATCGACATCAGCGCCAGCAGGCCATCGATGAGACGCCGCGCTCTATGATGCTGCTCGCCCGTTCGAGATCGATGAAACGCAAGGGCACAGAGTGCGCCAAAACCACCGAAGTGGATGGCTGCGAACCACAGCTCCGAGACGGCTGTAAACCAGTTGTTATAGACATGAAAAAGTGCGAACAGAATCGCTGTCCACTTCAGAGCCGCGTGACTCATGGCGGCGCCAGTCGCGCAGGAATCTCGATGCCCTGCTCACGATAGTAGCGGGCCGCGCCGGGATGGAGTGGCGCGCCCAGCCCGGTTAGCGCTTTGTCCAGAGTGACTTCCCGGGTCGCTTTGTGGATCTCGTGCAGCGCGGCGAGGTTTTCGAAAATCGTGCGGGTAATCTTGTACACGGCTTCGTCGGGTATGTCTGCCCGCACCGCGAGTACGTTGGGGTGCGCAATGGTCTGCAGGTCGTCGGCCTGGTTGGGGTAGGTGCCGGCCTGGATGACGTAGCGGCTCCACAGTGGGTACCGAGCGTTAATCCGCTCCAACTGCGAGTCGGTAAAGCTTAGCAAAGTCAGGTCGGCGCCCGCGATCGCAAACGCGCGCGTAATGGCGGTCACGGGCACGCCGGCCGGAATGTTCATGCCGACGATCGTGCCGTCCTGGATGGCGCCTGCCGTCGGGCCGTAACCCATGTAGGCCAGGCTGAACTTGCTCTCGTAGTCGATGCCCAGGCTCGTCAGGATGTGGTGACCGCTCCATTGCGCGCCGGAGTTCCTCGCGCCGAGCACGAACCGCTGACCGTCGAGCGTGTCGAGGTCCATGATCGTGCCATCGCGGGTCAACTCGGTCAGCAATACGAAGTGATCGGTGTTCTGCCACATTGCACCGATACTCCTAAGCCACGTCTGGGGCCGGCTGATCGGGCCTTCGCCGTTCCACGCCCAGGCGGCGAAGATGCCCTGCAGCAGCGCAAACTGCGCCTGGTTATCCCGCATCAGCTTGATGTTCTCCAACGAACCCGCCGAGCTGATCGCGGACAGGCTGATGCCCTCCGTATCATGGAGCTGCGCCTTGGTGATCGTCGCGAGCGCGACCCCGACCGGGTAGTAGGTGCCGCCTGTCGTTGCGGTCGTGAGGATATACGGCCGGCTGGTCGAAAGGTTTTCGGTACAGCCGCCGAGCGAAAGCAGTGCCAGTCCAAGGATGAGCTTGCGCATACTGGTGAGCATATCAGTGCCAGGCAAGCTGGCTCGACTCAACCCGGTACAGGACGAAATCACGCAGCCGTTTCGCGAATTCGTGATCGACGTACGGAATGCGAACGCTTCCCGATGCCATGTAGAGTCGCAGACTGGCCAGCCCCTTGCGGCGCTGGTAGCGGGACTGCGTCACCGTGATTCTCTGCACCTTGCGAAACAGCAGCGCCACGGTGCGATAACCCACGAACCCGGAGCGCCTGACGATTTCATGGTTGTCGTGCATGAAACCGGCGCGCTTCCAGTTGCGATAGGCGGCGGCCGCGACCATGGGCGGCCAGAGCAGGAACGCGAACGCCGTAAATCCGAGAGTCTGCCATAGCGCGACTATTGCGAGCAGCGCCGGGACAAGGCCAGCGAACAGGATTTGCGAGCGCATGAAATAGGGCGAAATCGCGATGAAGCGGCTGCTGTAAGGATCCTGCGTGAGGCGGCCGGCCTCCGGATGCAGGAACCGGCTGCGCAGTTCGTCGGCAATCTCGGCCGTGACCACCGGTATCGTGAAAACCTTTCCCCGCCGGCCTTTGCGCCCGCTGATCGCCTGCCGCGCGCTCATTCGATAGCGCTTCAGCCAGCGCTGCACGATGCTTTGCTGTAGCCGCAAGGTCTGAATTTTGCCGAGATCCATCGAATGTTCGTGCCGCGTGAGCAGGCCGCCGTGAGAGCGCAATGTCCGGCCGTCGAGCACAAGCTCAAGGTTGTGATAGCGGAGGAATGCGGCGGCGATGGACACCAGGATAAATGCCAGGGCCAGCGCGAGGACGATCGTGATTCCGATCGAGACGCCGCTGGCCGTATCGAAGTGTATTCCGTTCGCCGCGGCGGCCTTGACGAAATCCGCAACGAATTCCTCGATATTTTCGTCCAGCTGTTCGATCAGCGGGCCGATCAATGCAAAAACGATCAATGCGCGACGGTCGGCGAGGCCAATGCGAACCATGTCGCGCCAGTCAAGGCGGAGCAGGCTGGCAGTTTGCGTTTCTGCCTCCGGCTTGTCCTCCTCCTCATCAGGCAGCGCACTGCCGATTCGCGTGCGCAATGAATCTGCGAATGCGCGCGTGACGGCCGGCAGGTTTCCTTCATTTCCTGCAGAACCCGCGGTATCGAAGTTGACCGTGACCAGTCCCAACGCCCGGTAGACGATGTTCTGTTGGGTGTTGATGCCCTGGATGCGGTCGAACTTGATATCGAGCTGCTTTTTCTTGAAGACGCCCTGGCGTATCAGGATCGAATCGGCGCTGATCCGGTAGCGAAAGAACCAGTAGCTCAGCAGCGAAGCGGAGGTAATCACTATCGCAAATGCTATGCCGCCTAGCGCCAGCTTGCTGACAAGGTCGCCCTGGTAGGCCACGAGCAGGGCAAACAATGGTGCCAGCGACTGCCAGGCGTTCTTGGCGATAAGCCGCAAAATACGGCCGATAAAGAACAGGATCGCAAACGGAGATGTTCGCCGCCAGGTGGTCGAATCAGGCTCGTTCAATGCTTGTCTCGGTTCGGCCCAGGATGAAGACGCGCAGGTTTTCCGCACTATCCTTGCCGAGCCCGTCAATCTTCAGATCGCCACTCGAGCCTCCCGCAGTGAACAGCTGCAGGGTAGCGAGCCCAAAGTGCCGGTCCAGCGGCGTGCTGCTTGTTTCGACGTGCTGGATACGGTTGAACGGTATGGCCGTTACCGACTGCCATATCACACCCTTGCGGAACAAGATGTCCTTGTCGCGCAGCGCGTAGCCGCGACGCGGGACGGAGACACCGGGCCAGATCAAGATCGCGGCACCGACGATAACGAGCAGCAAATAGAGCAGAAGGATCAGCACCACGGGAAGGTTCGGCACGAAATGAAGCGCTGCTATCGCGATCGTAACGACCCCCAGCGCGATCAGCGCCTGCAGCCGCACTCGTCGAGCAAACATCGGGTGCAGCTTTTGCCAGGCCAGATCTTCGGTGTGCGGTATCTGGTCAATGGCGATTTCGGGGTTCTCAAACATCGTTGCTCCGGCACGGCCGCAAGGCGCATTATAGGCCAGCCATGAGATTTCCGATCGCCATTGTGCTCGTCGTCGCCGTTGCGCTGCTGTCCGATGCCCGCGCCGAGCCTGCGACCTCCGCGACCCGGGTCGTCCTGCTTGGATCGGGCACGCCGAATCCGGAACCTGACAGGTCGGGCCCCGCCGTGGCGATTGTCGTCAATGACACCCCGTACCTGGTCGACTTCGGACCCGGCGTCGTCCGGCGAGCCGCAGCAATGTCGCCGTCCTACGGCGGTGAGATCGAGGCACTTGAGACGGAAAAGCTGGGCATAGCGTTCCTGACCCACCTGCACTCGGATCATTCAGCGGGACTGCCGGACCTGGTTCTGACTCCGTGGGTCATGGGTCGCGACAAGCCGCTGGAACTTTACGGGCCGAAGGGGGTGGGCGACATGGCAGCGCATGTGCTCAAGGCTTACGACGCGGATATTCGTTACCGGGTCGACGGTTTGGAGCCGGCCAACGACCAGGGCTGGCGGGTCAATGCCCATGAAATAGAGTCGGGGCTAATTTACAGCGACGAAAATGTCCAGGTCGAGGCGTTTCGCGTGCGGCATGGTGACTGGGAAAACGCCTATGGCTATCGCTTCACGACGCCGGACCGTGTCATCGTCATCTCCGGAGATGCCGCGCCGGATGCGAATATCGAGGCATTTGCGAAGGGCGCGGATATCCTGCTTCACGAGGTCTACTCGGTCTCAGGCTTTGCTCGACGCAATGAGTTTTGGCAGAAGTATCACCGCAACAACCACACGTCCGCGCACGAACTGGGAGAAATTGCGACCCGGGTGCAGCCTCGGCTGCTGGTTCTTTATCACGTGCTCTTCTGGGGTTCGTCGGAAGAGGTCGTACTCGACGAGGTGCGTGAGAAGTATTCAGGCCGGGTCGTGCTCGGCCGGGACCTCGATGTCTACTGACGTGACGCAAACGCATAGCCAGTGGCCCGATCGAACCTTGACACGTGTGTACCGCGCGCGGACAATTCTCGGCCCTTGCGAGCCCCTTGGCTCGCCTCAAGCAACGGTGATGTAGCTCAGATGGTTAGAGCGGCGGACTCATAACCCGCAGGTCGGTGGTTCAATTCCACCCATCACCACCACATTTAAGTCCAGAGCCGTCCAGTACGGCTCTTTTTTATATAAAATACAATTACTTATTTTTGTTTTGCTTCCTGTAGAGGCTGAGGAACGTCTGCTCTTCCCAATAGCGGACGTTCAACCAAGCGGAAAAGCTTGATATTCAAGGGCAGCTAACGGCCAGAAGCAGCCGCTCGATTCCATACAAGGCGCATCCGGACGTCTACTGGAACCGCTTTCCGATACCGCGCATGAAATTGATCATCATCAGCATAGCAATTCCCAGAACGATAAGGGCGATTGCTATGAGCCAAGCCAGTATCTGCGGATAGAAAATAACGAATACGCCCAGAGCGATAAACAGGATTCCGGGAATCATCATCCACAGAACGGAACCAGGTTTCTCCATCATGCCCTTGCAGGTCTCTGCCATAGGGCACATTGGCATTTGTGTTGTCTCTACCATGACTTCCTCCATGTGTAG
>JAACFB010000013.1 GCA_009937615.1 Gammaproteobacteria bacterium
GGATCTCAAGGGCAGCAGACGACCAGAAACGGTCATTCCGGCGGCGTGTACGGATCAGGTGCGACAAGCTCGAACAGTGATCCGTCGGTTAGCGCTTTTTTAAAGGTCGACAACCTTCTTGAATATCACCGGTAAGATCCGCGTGGCTTCGCTGCGATACTGTATTCTTCCTTGGGACCGGTAATAAGAAGGCGTCGGATACATATCGTAAATTCTTCTGTCCCGGATGCTTTCAACGCCCAGAACACATGCTCGAAGAATTCTTGTCAACACAGATGACCGAGGTAACGAAACAAAATGATTATCAGTCGAATGACGGACTCGGTTCGCAAAGCCGACTATGGCGCACTGGTTTTGGAGATGTTCGTGTTAATCGCGGGCATTTTGCTGGCACTGGCCGCAGACCGATGGAATCAAGATCGCTTGGACGCGATAGAGACCTCCCGGATCGTTGATCGGCTGAGGTCTGACTCAGCACGTAACCTCGCGATGTTCGAGGAAACGCTGCCCTTGATGGAAGAAGTCCTGGTCAGTGTTAAAGCACTATTCCGAGCACTGGAGGCCGGAACCATGGCTGGTGAAGATCCAGCCCAAATCGAATCGGCAATTGCTTTTATAGACGTGATTCCCAGCTACCCGCTGGTATTCGCAGGTTACAGCGAGTTGGTTGCGACGGGACGCCTCCGCCAGCTGGAGGATCCTGTGCTGATCGACTTACTGGGTGATCAGAGTGCCGAGTACGAGGCTGCGCAGGCGGTGGTGGGGTACTGGCGGGACGGTATCCAGGTGACTACGGACGCCTTCGATCAGTATGTCGACTTCTACTACACCACTGAGCAAATGGACGAAACAGGGATGGGCGTACGGTTTGATTTCGCAACGCTAGCTGCTGATCGCAACCTCAGGAACAAAGTATTCGATGCGGTGGACACCCACGGTGACTGGCTGCGCGTGCAAACGAGTATCTATGAGATAACAAAGCAGATCAATGCACAGCTGACTGCACCGTAGGTACGCGTACCCCATAATCACAATCCTGTGTCTGCTTCGGTTCCGAAGCAGTCTTTCAAGACCAGATCAGACCGATGTCCCCTGCCACGAATCAGCTGGCCACTCGCACTCCGACTTCGGGCCCTCTGGCCTGAATGGCCGCATCCACCAATAGAAGCCAATCGTTCGATCGAGCGAAGTCTATGGAGTTTCTTCCCGCATCGCAGCGAGAGCATCGCGTTTCCACAGTTCCCATGAACGGCTGTAACCACGATGTTCGCCGCGATCAAGCTGAGCCTGAGCCTCACGCGGATCAAGGTAGGTAATGTTGCCGCCAAGGCTAATCGCCTTGAGTTGCAGGTCGGCATTGATCTGTGTGTAGATACTGCGTCCGACCACGTGGGGAATGCTCGGTCCTGACACAGCGATGCCGTGTCCACGCATGAGCACCGAAGGGCTCTTTCCCATTGCTTTTACCAGCGAGCGGCCACGTTCTGGCGAAGTCACCATCATGTCCGTCATGCCGAAGTCGTCTCGAATCTCGAAAACCGGTATGCCGCCGAGCATGTGAGACGCCATGTGATATATCGGCCGGAGAGGAACATCGGTGGCGCCAAACGGAATCACAGCCGGCGCGTGACTGTGCACTACTGCACTAACATCGGGTCGCGCCCGGTAGATTTCTGCATGAATATAGCGCTCCGAGTACTGCGCTCGTCCCTGAAGATCGACGGCATTGCCATTCAAGTCGTACTCGACGATATCCTCCGCGATCACGAGTTCCGGTGCCCGTGAACGCGAGAGCAGAAAGCGACTTGGATCCACGTTGTGCCGAACACTGACGTGTCCCATGCCGTCCAATACACCGTAGCGCACCAGAACGCGGTTCGCGGCTACGAGGTCCTCTACGAGTTCAGGATCTGCGGGTCCCACGGAAGTGAGACTGTCCTGCCCGTGTGCAAGCCGGTCGACTCCAGGCAGAATCGTGATGGTCACAAGCAGTGCCATTATCAGGCAACGCCCTCCGGCCGTCCCGCTCCGCACGCTGGACTGCGCTTTCATAGTTGCCCCCACTGTTGTTGGTTCGGAATAGATCAGACAATACGTCCCGGCTGGTGCCAGCGCAATCGACCAAGGATCCCCGCCAGGCATGTCTCGAGTGGTCGCCATGGATGATTCGCGCCCAATCAGAAGTGGTTCAGACAATCGTCCGCTGTTGGGTGGATAGCCGATATTCAATCAGGAAGGAACGTGAGTCGATGAGGCGCAGCTATTGCGGAGAGCCAGAGACCGTCGGCGGCCAGTGCAGCGCCTTGCCAGGCAGCTGGCAGACTAGATAGTCACCGCAATTCATTCCTATTTTACCCGGTAGGTGCCTAACTCGATATTGGCCACATAATCACGAAATTCCTGGCTGTATGTGTGTTCCCGGAGCTCCCATACTTTTTGTAATCCATCCGTTGAAATGAAATCTCTCATCTGCGCATGTATTCCATTCCACAGTTGTGCACTCAATCGACCTGCTCTGTGCTGATAGTACGCCTCCTCCCAGAATCTAAGCGGCCCTTGAATCATTGCAACGAATTGAATTTTCTCCGTATCGGATAGAGCCTCGTAATCTACCGACCCCTTGCCGAGCAGCTCCGCCAGTTCGTATTTTCTGAATGCCGATATCTCCGTGCGAAACCCCTCGAGCACGTCATGAACTGACGCAATTCGTGACTCGACATTCTGATTACGAATCTGTATTCCCAAATACGCGAGCGAGACGATTACGGCAGTTGCGCCGATCATTTCGCCAATCGCTCCGATTGCTTCCCAGTTCATTCGTCTGCCTCGCGCCGTCTAGCCAGCAATCATTTTGCAAAAATGGACGATCATCCTTCAACCTTATTCGATGCATCGCATGCATCCGCTTTGGGTCATTAGCGGTCGGTCGGGCCAAAATTAGCCTACCGTCCGGTTTCGGAGTTTAAGCGGACATGTGTCCACGAATACCGTGAAGGACTGTACGCGGTCGGTATGAATCGGCTGCAGAACGACCGCCTTGTACTTGACCTGACTTGTCACTTTCGCTCGGGAACTATAGTTTAGTCTCAAAAGGGAACCCCACGGGTTATGCCACGCAATATGCTTCCGTTCGCCGTACAACGTATCGACCATGTCGTTTTTCGAGTGCAGGACCTGGCAAGATCCATTGCCTTTTATGGCGATGTGCTCGGGTGCCACGTTGTCAAACAAAGAGACGACCTCGGCCTTGTACATCTTCGCGCGGGCACTGCCATGATCGATCTCGTCTCAGTCAGCGGTAGCCTTGGCAGGAGCGGGGGAGCTGCTCCAGGTGCTGAGGGGAAAAACGTCGATCATCTCTGTCTGAGGATAGAGCCATTTGATGAGCAAGATATAATCCGGCATCTCGCACTGCATGATTTGCAGCCGATCGGGCCGGCCAAGAATAATTTCGGCGCAGACGGTGGTGGGCTATCCCTTTACTTTTTCGATCCGGACGGAAATCTCCTCGAACTCAAGGGTCCGCCGGCTGAATCGGCAAACGGCATTGCCGAACCAAGTGATAACAGGTCACCATCTGGCTGAAAGCGTCCGGTCAATGCGCCTCGGATTCTAACGAAGACCGGCCAAGCAGATCCCAGAATTGACTCCATTTGATCGATGCGTTTGATCAGCCGTTAGAAGCCGGTGGATTTATTCAGCGTCTTCTTGCACCGAGCACTTTTCCTGGGAAAGCCTGGTTGATCAGGTTGCTTCAGCAAAAACGGATCGCTGCGACTCAAAGTGCGTGTTTACGCAGTACCCTTTTCTGCGGTATGAAAAATAGGCCACGTGACGTGTGGTGTTCGACCGGTTAGCCAGCCCGCGGTGCAAAAGCCTGTCGTCAAACACCAGGCATGTGCCCGCGGCCATCGGTCTTGCGACGCTCTCGGGAACTCGACACTGGGCGCCGTTCACCAGTGACGACGGCGATGTGCCCGCATGCTGGTAGATCAACTCGTCCAAAACCAGGGACGGGTTGCCAAGGTGGTTGGTGAGGAAGTGTGAGCCGCGGGCGCACTCGGTGGGCCCCATTGCCATCGGTACGTCATGCAGCGCCACCAGCACATTGATCGCGTGCGCCGTGCGGTGCTCGGGCGCCTCGTGAGGCGAATCCGTATGCCAGTATTGAGCGGGGCTGCCCGGCTCAGAGGAAACCACTCCGCTGAACGAATGCTCGGCATCCTCGCCCAGCACGGCAGCAATCAGCCACCACCACGGCATGTCACGCTCAACGAAGCCAAACTGCTGCGGCGTAATTGGAACGTCCCACCTGCCGGGTGACCGCTGCACGATTTCCACGTACCCCGCCGCGCTCCCGATCCCGATCTCTCTGTCCCCGAGCGCCTCACGCACCGCGCGGGCTCTGCGACGGGAAACGCCGAGCATCGATTTCACCATTTCGCCGCCGCAGAGATCATGCAGCAGTACGAAACCGTCGGATGCCAGCCGGTCCACGAGCTCGCGCCGGGCAGGTCCGTCATCGATTGTTGCTTCAGAACTCATCGGGTCTCGCTTTATGGGTCGCCAAACAACGTGTCATGCCAACGAGCTGTCGCTGATCGGCGGGGGATAGCATAAATCAAACCCGTTCGAGCGTCCGCTGTTTGACTCGCGACGTCAGCCAAGACCAGAGATTGTCAATCCGGACGATGGCACCCCGGCGCAAGGGGGCAATCGTAGCGACCGGGCGCAAAGTCAGCGCCGTTGAATGTACCCGAAACGTTCGCTCTCGCATGATGGTCACCGCCACCAATTTGGGCGGGATTGAATGACTTCTCGTCGGCCCGCCGGCATCGCCGGATTTTGGCTGGGCCTGACAGAAAATTTTCGCGACGAGGTCGGAAAATTTGAATACAATCCTGCGGTTCAACAGCCCGTGCCGCGGTGCTGTCAGAGCAATTCAGCCGCCCGGGAGACACGGTATTTTGACTCGACTGCTTGTTGCCTGCTGTATTTTCTTCACCGCCTGTGCGGCGGAACAGGCGCCGGTGCCAAAGGCGGTGTTCATCATCGTTGACGGCATCGCAGCTGACGTCATCGAAGCCGTGGTGACGCCCAACCTGGACAGTGTCGCCGCAAACGGCGGGTATGCGCGGGCCTATGTCGGTGGTGCCGCCGGCGAAGTATCGGAGAGCCCGACTGTTTCAGCCGTCAGTTACAACTGTCTGCTTACCGGGACGTGGGCAAACAAGCACAACGTCTGGGATAACGACATCAGCGACCCCGACTACAGTTACTGGGACATTTTCAGAATCGCAAAGGCGCATGATCCTTCGCTGCAAACAGCGCTGTTTTCGACCTGGACCGATAACCGGACCAAGCTGCTCGGCGACGGCCTGCCAGCCGCGGGCGGCAGAAAACTCGATTATTTCTTTGACGGCCTGGAGCTTGATTCGGAACGATTTCCGGTGGACGAACAAGGCCTCTACATCAAGGAGATCGATACACTGGTCGCCGCTGACGCTGCCCGGTATATCGCGGAAGAAGGACCCGATCTATCCTGGGTGTATCTTCAATACGCCGACGATGCCGCACATTTTTACGGAGACGGGCCCGAACTTGCTGAAGCGGTCCGGTTCATGGACCGGCAGGTGGGGAAGATCTGGGATTCGATCCGGCAGCGGCAGGCGCAGCATAATGAAAACTGGCTGCTCGTCGTTACCACGGATCACGGTACCGTCCCCGAAACCGGGAATGATCATGGTGGCCAGTCGGAGAGAGAGCGCACGACCTGGATCGTCACCAACAGCGATCGGCTCAACGAGCGATTCGAGCAAGAACCGGCCATCGTCGACATACTTCCATCGGTTGCCACGCATCTAGGGCTCGCGATTCCGGATTCCGTAGCCAGGGAGTTGGACGGTCAGTCGTTCATCGACTGATACGGATCAAATGGACTCGGCTATTCATCCAGCAGAGGTGCGGTGTAGTCAGTCTGTCGAACGAAACTCGGGGTACGGGAGCCGATCGTGTCATTATTCGCGCTATGATTCGGTGAATATCGGCTGGAGCGCAACATGAGCGAACAAGCATTTTCGGGCAGCTGTCTTTGCGGCTCCGTTCACTACACGATCACCGCCAAGGTGTTGCGCTTCTTCCACTGCCATTGCCAGCGATGCCGCAAGGCGACGGGAACGGGCCATGCATCCAATATCATTGTCAGGCCGACTCAGGTGAACTGGACCGCCGGCGAATCCCTGCTTACGTACTACAAACTCCCCGAAGCGGAACGATTCGCGACGAACTTCTGCAGTCACTGCGGGAGCCCGATGCCCCGGGTGGCGCCCGACATGAGTATCGGCGTCATTCCCGCCGGCACGCTCGATGAAGATCCAGGCATTAAACCGGAAGCTCGTATCTTCGACGGCTCACGGGCTGAATGGTCGTGCGCTGCCGATGACATGCCAGCGCACGACACCTATCCGCCGCCCGCCGACTAAGCGAGCCTGTCCGGGTTCAGGCCCGTCAGAATTTCCAGCCGAACTCCAGCCGCGCGGCACCGAAGGCCGAGTCGGATGCCTTGCCGAGGCCGTCGAGTTCCCAGACGTTGTAACTGGCCTTTACGAAAGAGCCGCCGATGAACTGATACCGAAGCCCAGCGCCGGCGCCGTAGCTGAATAACGTGTCGCTATAGGTACGGTAGTAACCGTCGCAGATATAGCCCCAGATAGGGTGCCACCAGCAGCCCACAATGGGCGGCCCGTCCGCGATATTGGAGTCGAAATAGCTCCAGCCCAATCCGGCCTCGAGAAACGGCGTAAACGGACCGTCGATCAAATTGAACGTGCCTTTGATGCGGCCATTGAATTGCGACATGTTGTGCCTGATGACGATGTCATCTTCCTGACCCAGATCGTCGACAAGCACGGCTTCATACTTCGGCCGCAGGAATTCGAGATCGAAGCCGACCGCCAGCTTATTGCTCAGGTTGTAGCTCATGTTGAGGCCGAAGCCGACATCGCTGTCGACGTCGATGGACGAGCTGTTCTCGCTGCCGATTGCCTTCGACTCCTGGAAAATTCCTGACACGGTCCATTCCCAGGAATAGGCGCGCTTGCCTGTGTTGTTCTGCGCGTTCGCCGTCACCGATAGAGTGATGAGCAGCATCGCTGTCATTAAAATTCGCATACTTGCCTCGTTATTGTGGTGGAGCACTTAAATTGCAGCTGCGCATGTTAACGGCAAATACCGCCAGAGTCATGTTCGTCTTGGTGATCGAGGGATTCGGACAAAGCCGGGCCCGGCATGGCCGGTCAAGGTACCTCGGGCGGCCTGAACGGTTCTTCCCACGTGGCTTCCAGTGCCCCGGCCACCTTGAATACCGCCGTGTCCTGATAGGCGCTCGCAGCGATATGCAGGCCGGTCGGTACGCCATTGTCGCCGATGCCGGACGGGACCGAGATCGCGGGGCAGCGGCCCATCATGTTGAAGTGGTGGCAGGTGGTCATTTCAAGGTCCCATTCTAGGGCCTTGCCGTTAACCATGTAGTCTTCGTGTGCCGGGTTGAAATCGGCCCGCAGTTTTGTGGTCATCGCAGTGGGGCAGACGAACGCGTCGAATCGCTCCATGAGTGTTCCAAATGCCGAGTACATCTGCGCTTCTACGCAAACCGCCTTGTAGAACGCTTGCTTGTCCTGCAGGCGTTCCATCGCCATCTCTACCATTTTTATGTTGTAGTCGCACAGATCCTCTCGCCGTGTGTCCATTTGCGCGGCGATCGCGGCGAAGAACAGGGGGTCCATGTGACCGTTGTAAGCGCGCTCGATCCCTTGCGGCCAGCCGAGGTCGACTTCGACGACGTCCGCGCCGAGTTCGCGCAGTCGATCGAGCATCGCGAGGGTGTTGCGTGCCACGTCCTCTTCGATGTCCAGGTAGCCCAGGTCGAGGCTGTAGGCGATGCGCTGGCCACGCAGGTCCTGCGAATAGGTGAGCGGCAACTCGATCCTTGGCAGTGCCGATGCCGCATCACCGGCGTACGGTCCGCTGATTACGTTTTGCATCAGGGCCGTGTCCGCGACCGTTCGCGCCATCGGGCCGTTGGCGCAGAACCGTTCCAGGTTGAAGGGCTCATAGGTTTCAGGAACGCGACCGTAGGGAGGCTTGAAGCCGACCAGTCCGCACTGCGCCGCCGGGTAGCGGATCGAGCCGCCGATGTCCGAGCCCGTGGCGAGCATCGATGTACCTGCCGCGAGCGATGCGCCCGAGCCGCCGGATGACCCGCCCGGAGTGATCTCGGGATTCCAGGGGTTGCGGGTGACGCCGAACAGCCGCGAGTGCGTATTCCAGAGCGAACAGAACTCCGGGCAGGTGCTGCGGGCATGGAATATGGCGCCGGCGGCGCGCAGGCGCGCAACCAGCACCGCGTCTTTGGCGGCGACGCGGTTCTCGTGGACCAGGGACCCTTCGGTGTTGCGCTGGCCTTTAACGTCAACCTCGTCCTTGATGGCGACTGCGAGCCCATCGAGCGCGCCCGATGGTTCACCGCGCGAATAACGGGACTCGGCCGCGCGCGCCTGCTCGAGCGCCTCGTCGTAGAACGTGTCGCTGAATGCATTGATGACCGGCTCCTGCTCTTCGGCGCGGTCGATCAGGGCCTGCATCAATTCCGCAGGTGACAGTTCGCGGGAGTTGAACATTCTCAGCGCATCTGTCGCTGACAGATAACACAGCTCGTTCGTCATAAATCACTTTTCCTGGGTGGCGCAGATACGGGGGTTCCGCGGGTATACTTAATCACATGCGCATCAGTGTAATGTTTCTTGCGCTGATGCTCACCAGCATTGGCAGCATTGCATCTGCCGACGAGTCGCCGCCAGGCAGTCGGCCCGACATTATTCGCATTGCCTCGGGCAGCCGCACGCTGACCCTGGATCCCACGCGATCATGGAACAGCGGGGACATAGAGACTTTCGGCCAGCTATACAGCCGGCTGTTTCGCCGCGACCAGGCGGGCAACTTGCAGCCGGGGCTTGCCGAACGGTGGGAAATGTCGGCGGATGCGAGGACCTATACGTTCCACCTGCGCGACGCCCGGTTCTCGGACGGCACGCCGATCACCGCAGATGACGTGCGGTTCACCCTGCTGCGCATGCGTGACGATCCCGAGGCGCTTTACTCGGAGCCTGTAAGCGGGGTCGTCGACGTTGTCGCAGTCGATCAGCGTACGGTTCGTGTCATGCTCGCGGAACCCAATGTTCCATTCCTCGACACGCTGGAAGTGTGTTTCCTCGGCATCACCTCGCGCGCTGATGTTGAAAACAGAGGGCCTGGAAAAGCTTTCACCGAACATCCCGTCACGTCAGGGCCTTACCGGGTGCGGGAATGGAAACCGGGCGACCGGCTCGTGCTTGAGGCCAATCCGTATTACTGGCGCGAAGGATTTCCGCGGAACGGCGGCGCCGAGCTGATCGAGGTCATCGATGCCAACACGCGTATCGCGATGCTGCTGGCCGGCGAAGTTGACGCGATTCGACAACTGGGCTGGTCCAGGGCGGAGTCGTTCAGGGCACAGGGTAAGGTTTCGGTTCCGCTCGAGCCTGCGAACCTGATATGGCTGATACTGCTGAATCATGCGCAGCCGCCCTTTGACGATCTGCGTGTGCGCCAGGCCGCTGCGCTGGCCCTTGATCGCCAAGCGATGGCGAGAGTCGTGCTGCGGAATCTCGGTCGGGTCGCGAATACGACGATGCCGGCCTCCCTGGACCACCATCTCGCGGATTTCCCCGGTTGGCCGTACGACCTCGAGCGCGCCAGGCAGTTGATGGCGGAAGCAGGCGCAGCCGGTCATGAAGTTGTTATCAACATCGCGGCCCCTAGCCCGCAAATGGAGCTGATCGGCCTGATCCTGCAGGCGCAATGGGCGGACATCGGCCTTAAAACCCGCATCGTGAAGATGGACCAGGGCCAGGAAGTGCAGCGCCTGATGGACGGTGACTACAACGCCTCGATCAACTGGTGGTACAACGAAAACCCGGATCCCGACCTGGCACTGAGGTGGGCGGTGTGCGGCAGCTGCGGCAACCGCGCGTACTACACGAATTATTCGAATAAGGAAGTCGACCGCCTGATCGCCGAGGCGGCTCGTGAGCCCGATCCTGCCCTGCGCCGCGTGCTTTACCAACGCGTGCAAAGGATATCGACCGAGGAGGTCGCGCAGATCCCGCTCTTTTATCCTCCCTGGGTCAACGCCTACAGTCATGCGATCGAAGGCCTCGGCATGACGCCCGCGCTGCAGTGGACGCTCGAGAACGCGCGGCACCTGCGATGAACGGCAAGGGCGGCCGCGGAGCAAGACGTTGACCAGGGCCTACTGGCTCCTGCAGCGGCTCACGCAGCTGCTGCCGGTTTTGCTCGGCATCAGCGTGATCTGTTTTGCACTGCTGCAGATGATTCCGGGCGACCCGGCGCGCATCATCCTGGGCTCGAGAGCCAGTCCCGAGGCCGTGGCCGCGATGCGCGACCGCCTGGGCCTTGACCAGCCTGCGCTGCAGCAGTACCTGACGTACATGAGCAAGGTGATTCGCGGCGACTTCGGCGAATCCATCAGTTACAAAGTTCCCGTCAGCAAGCTGATCCTGGAGCACGCGCCCGTAACGGGCTTTCTTGCGGTTTACGTCATTGCGCTTGCCGTGCCGATCGCGTTGATCCTCGGCATGCTCGCAGCCCGCTATCGAGGGACCTGGGTTGATCACCTGATTCGCATGCTATCCGTGCTGGGCATGACCATGCCGGTCTTCTGGCTGGCTATTCTGATGCTGCGTCTGTTCAGCATCGACCTCGGCTGGTTTCCCGTCAGCGGCTATGGGCAGGGCTTTCTTGGCCACCTGCATCACCTGTTCCTGCCCGCGGTCAGCATTTCGATCTGGATGATTCCGGTACTCGTGCGCAATCTGCGCGCGTCCATTGTGCAGCAATCGGTCGCCGACTACGTGCTGGCCGGTCGAGCCAAGGGCCTGACGGAAAGGCACATCTTCACGCACCACATTCTCAAGAATGCGTCATTGCCAACGCTCAATCTGTTCGGCGTACTGGTGGCCTACCTGATCGGCGGCACGGTCATTGTCGAGCTGGTATACGCACTGCCGGGGCTCGGACTTCTCATGTTCAACGCCATACTGGGACGCGATTACCCGATCATCCAGGGGCTGACCCTGTTTTATGCGCTGGCCACGGTCGTCATTACGCTGGTAACGGACATCCTGTCCGGCCTGATTGACCCGAGGGTCAAGGCGTGAGCGAGCAGGTTATTGAGATGACTTCGCGGCCAGGTGTCCAGGCCGACGAGCTGCCGCTGAATCTCAAGATTGGCATGGCCGTCGTCATTGCCTGGGTGTTGCTGGCGGTCCTGGCTCCATGGGTTACGCCGGCAGATCCCAATGCGCTGGATCTCGACAATGTTTTGCAGCCGCCGGGGGCCGCCGGCCTGATGGGCACCGACCAGGTGGGGCGGGATGTGTTCACCCGCGTCGTTTTTGCGGCCCGAATCGATCTGTGGATCGGCTTTGCGGGCGTCGTGCTGCCGCTCCTTATCGGCGTCACAGCCGGGTTGTTTTCGGGTTATTTCGGCGGCGCAGCAGATGCCCTGCTCATGCGGGTTGTGGACATCACGCTGGCATTTCCGTTCTTTGTCCTGGTGCTCGCGATCGTTGCCGCGCTGGGGCCGGGCGTCGGCAACCTGATCATTGCGCTGGCGCTGGTCGGCTGGGTGTCCTATGCGCGGCTGGTTCGGGCCGAGGTCATGGTGATCAGGAATGCGGAATACATCCAGGCTGTCAGAACGCTTGGCTTCAATCGGTTCTACATCCTGTTCCGGCATGTGATGCCCAATGCAATGGCGCCCGTGATCGTTTATGCAATGACCGATATGTTGCTGGTCATTCTGGCCGGGGCCGGACTCGGGTTCATCGGCCTGGGCGTACAGCCGCCCACGGCCGAATGGGGAGCCATGATCGCGGATGGGCAGCCCTACATCGAGGAGGCCTGGTGGATAAGCCTGTTCCCGGGCCTCGCGGCGATCAGCTTCGGTATCGGCCTGTCGCTGATCGGGGACGGGCTGGCGCGCATGCTCCGGGTCTCGAATTGATGGCCGTCGCGATCGGCAGCGGCGATGCGCTGTTACGCGTTCGAGATCTCGGTGTCGCCTTCGCCGGGCAGGGCGCGCCGGTGACCGCAGTCAACAACGCGTCATTCGAGCTGCACGCGGGTGAAGTACTCGGCATCGTCGGGGAGAGCGGCTCCGGCAAGTCCGTTACGCTGCGCGCCATCATGGGCCTGTTGCCCGCGACGGCATCGATCACCGGCAGCGTCCGCTTCGACGGGCAGGAGATACTCGGGATGGACCCAGAGAGCCTTCGGCAAATGCGCGGCCGGTCCCTGTCGATGATATTCCAGAACCCGAGCTCACACCTCGATCCGCTGATGACCATTGGTCGGCAGGTTGCCGAACCCCTGCTGCAGCACGAAAAAATGCGTCCGGCAAAGGCGCGCGAGTCGGCGATCAAGATCCTTGGCGAAGTCAGGATCGATCGTCCCGAACAGAGAGCCGCCAACTACCCGCACCAGCTGTCCGGGGGCATGAAACAGCGTGCCATGATCGCCTCTGCTATCGCCTGCCGGCCGCGTTTGCTGCTGGCTGACGAGCCGACGACGGCGCTGGACGTGACCGTGCAGGCGCATATCCTGGCGTTGCTCGCAGACCTGAACAGGTCCCGCGGGCTCTCGATGGTGCTCGTTTCGCATGACCTGGCGGTTATCGCTCAGGTCTGTGATCGCGTCGTCGTGATGAAAGACGGCGAGGTCGTCGAGCAGGGCGCGGCCGGCAAACTGGTTACCACGCCGCAGCACCCGTATACACAACGCCTCATCGAATCCCAGCCCGGGCGTTTGGCGGCCGTCGCGGCCGCCCCGACGGTCGCAATAACCGACTCTCCGCTGCTCGAGATCCGGAACCTGGGCGTGCAGTTCCGGCTGCCGCGCACGGGTCTCCTGCGGCCCAAAGCGCTGCTAAAAGCCGTGGACGATGTTTCGATCGGCCTGCAGCGGGGCGAGACACTTGGCATTGTCGGCGAGAGCGGCTCGGGAAAGAGCACCGTCGCACGGGCCATCATGGGCCTCGAAACACCGGCGCAAGGTGATGTGCTGCTGGATGGCCGTTCGATACGGGCCGGGCGGCTTGCCGGACAGCCCGATTTTCGGCGCCGGATTCAAATGGCCTTTCAGAATCCGTTCGACTCGTTGAACCCTCGCTTCACGGTTCGGCAGACAATCGTCGAGCCCTTGCGAAAACACCGGCTGGTGCCCGCCGATCGTTTCGATGCGCGCGTCGCCGAGCTGATGGCGCTCGTGGAGCTGGACCCTCGTCTGGCCGATCGCAAGCCTGGTCAGCTGTCGGGCGGACAGTGTCAGCGTGTCGGTATTGCCCGAGCCCTGGCCATGGAGCCCGAGATCCTGATCGCCGACGAGATAACCTCGGCGCTGGACGTGACGATCCAGGCGCAGATCATCGAGCTGCTGAACCGGTTGCGGAGCCAGACCGGCCTGTCCATCATCTTCATATCGCACGACCTCGCGCTGGTACGTTCATTCTGCCATCGGGTCGCGGTATTCGAGGCGGGCCGGGTCGTCGAAGCCGGCAACGTGGAAAAAGTGCTCAGCGAGCCGCAGCATCCTTACACGCAAACGCTGATTGCTTCGGTGCCGGAGCTGTAACGGCCAACGCCCGAGCCGCAGACGCCTGCCCTTGCCGGCGGGCCGTCGTCGTGCCGCTAGCCGGTGTCGCTCCCGGCGTCATCGAGGAACTCGACCCTGCCGGTATCGAGCGAGTACTCGGCGCCGATGATACGCAGGCGATTCTCACTGATGAACTCCTGGAGGATTTCCGAATCGCGGCGCAAATGCCTGACGGATGCATGGATGTTGGCGCGAACGGCGCGTTCGACGAGCGCGTCCTGGTGCTCGTGAGTCCCTGACCGGATGCACTGCTCAACCGATGGCCGGATGAGGTTAACGATGGAGCGAAGGTTGCGCGATCGGGTATCGGTGGGCGCTTGCAGCTGCTCGACGGTGGTAAGCACTGCGCCGCAATTCGAATGCCCGAGAACGACGACGAGCTGCGTCGCGAAACTCGTAACAGCGAACTCAACACTGCCGATCTGTGAAGGTGCGACGATGTTTCCAGCGACACGAATGACAAACAGGTCGCCCAATCCCTGGTCGAACACGATCTCGGCCGGAACGCGGGAGTCCGAGCAGCCCAGGACTATCGCAAACGGTTCCTGGCCATCGGCCAGCTCGGCCGGAGCTGCACCGATCGACCGGCCCGCCCCAATGCCCGCAGCGAACCGCTGGTTGCCTGCCCGCAATCGGTCAAGTGCCTCCTGTGCCGAAACCATTCGTCGCCCACCAGTCATCAATTCGCGAAGGAGCGTAGTTTACGCTTGCAGCGCTTGCAAGAATGCCTGCGCGCTGCACTCGGGATAGTGCGCCGATCCGTGCGATTGCGCCCCAAGTGCTGTCGCTGTCTCGATCCGGCCGCGCTAACGCTCGGGCCAGCCGGAACGCAAGTGCAGGTCGCGTTGTGGAAACGGAATTTCGATCCCGTACTCCGACAGCTTGTCCTCCAGCGCCCAGAGATAGGCGGCCCGGGTTCGGGTGGGGCGCCGCGCACCCTGGCGATTGACCCAGACCAGCAGCAGGAAATTCAGGCTGTTGTCGCCAAATTCGACCAGCCAGACGTCGGGCTCGCGGCCTTTCATGTTGGTCAGGGTATACGGAACGTCGGTTACCGCTTCCAGCGCCGCTTTTTTAACCAGCTCCTTATCGCTGCCGTAGGCTACGCCGAACGGTATGCGGACTCGCAGCGTACGTTCGCCAAGCGTCCAGTTCGTCAAACGGGCTGTTACGAACTCCGAATTCGGCACGACAATATCGATATTGTCGTTCGTGTTAATGAGCGTGCTGCGAACGTTGATAGCCTTGACGGTACCCGTAAGCCCCGTATCGAGTTCGATGTAGTCACCGACGCGCAGCGAGTGTTCAAACAGGATGATCAAACCGGAGACGAAATTGTTCACAATCGACTGCAGGCCGAAACCGATGCCGACACTGAGCGCGCCTGCGACCAGCGCGAGATTACCGAAGTCCAGTCCGACCGATGACAGCGCGATGACCACGGCGAGAATGATGATCGTGTAGTGGGTCAAGCGGCCCACCGTGTACAGTGACGCCTGCGTTCCGCTTGACTCGGTGGCACGGACGCGACGGATTGCATGCTGCACGCCCCGCGACAGGAGCAGCGCCACCGCCAGAATGACCAGGATGCGCAGAATGTCGCCGCCTGTTACGGGCGTCTCGCCTATCGAGAACAGCGTCAGGTCCGTCAGGTCCGACGCGCGGATATAGGCAGTCTTCAGGGAGCGGCTTATGGCCGCCAGCCAGGATTTGAGCGCACCGGCGTATTCTGCGGCGGCGTTGTCCACGACCAGCATCAACAATTCCAGGTCGGCTACCTCGGTATCAAGCTCGCCGACCTGGGCAAGCGTCTCCTGCGCGGTGCCGAGCCGCTGATCCAGCAGTCGCCGTGATTCCCGATCGAGACCATCCCGGTTCGCGCTTTGCACGGCGAGCAGCTCGTCCTCCGTATCGCGCTTCCACACGGGAGCACGCTGACCTAATTCGCGCACGAATTCCGACCATGCCAGCGCCTGGTCGGCAAGCGCATCGGCTTCCGCGCCTTTGTTCAGCGTGAGTTCGGTCCACCAGCGTTGCGCCTGGGCGTGGGCCAGTGCCACTTCGTCCAGGGCGAGCCTGATTTCGGCGCTCAGCAGGCGCTGCTGCTGCAGTCGCTGCTGCGAACGGCCCTGGGCTGTTTCCAGGTTGAGCCCGCTGGCCGCAATCTGGGCTGCGCGCAGCTCTTCCCGTGCGCTTTCTACCCTGCGCTGCGCGTCATCGACTCGTTTGACGAGCTCATCCAGCGCCGCCTCATCAGCCGTGGTCGCGAGCCGGTCGCTGGCCAACTCCACGCGTGCGACAGTCGCTTCCGCATAGGCCGTGGCGCGATCAAAACTGTTCGTCAAAAGCTCGAGCCGTCGCTCCGATATTGCCTGCGCCGAGCGGGCCCGCAGCAGTCGCAATGCGGCCAGCCAGCTCTCGTCGCCCGCGGCCGCATCCAGGTAGTCTTTGAATGCGGCGTCACGGCGCCTGTTGGTGCCGGCGAGAATGCGCTCTTCACGCTCTACCTCGAGCCGTTCCTGTGCCGCGCTGCCGCGGGCCTCACGGGCAGTGGCCGCGAGACCGAGCAGATCTTCGATGGAATAGCTCGCGGCCGCTGGCGGCAGTTCCTGCGGCGTCAATTCGGGCTCGTCCCGCAGCGCCAGCAACGCGTTCAAGTTGTCGCCCACCGCGTCCAGTATCGACTGGGCTATCCCCTGGTTCTGCGGTGCGAGGTCGGCAATCTGCACGCCCGCCGCCTCGAGAAACGCGTTGACGCGCGGCTCGACCTCGGTGTAGTTCCCCTCGAAGTACGCCCACCAGTTGGTCTGCAGGGAACCCAGGTTTGGAGCGGTCGGCTCGGGGCTGACCTCGGTTTCCTGCGCGCGGCCGTTGACCGCAGCGATCGCGCAGAGCAGCAGCACGGCGATGCGTGTCGAGGTTGCAGGCATCATGCGGTCAGTTCCCCGGAATCAGTTGGCTCGTCATCGTATCGGGCGCACGTGGCAATGACTAGGGGAGCGGTAATAGCGGTTCCCTGTCATAGGGCAGGTGCGCGTCGAAGGTGTGCAAAAGAATAGCGGTCCGCGTGTAGTTGCCCATGAAATGACAGAGATCGACCAGGTCGCGCGTCGTCAGATGCTGCTTGAGCCTGGCGAAGGTCTCCGAACTGACTTCGTGCTCCTGAAAAACTTCCCGGCCCCACTGAATGATCGTCGCTTCCCGGTCCGGCACGCCGTCGAGAGACCGGCGATACCGAATGACATCGATGATCTCGGGCTCAAGCCCGGCCTTGAGGGCAACCGGTTCGTGCAGTGTCCATTCAAACGCCTGGTCCATTTCCCGGGAGGCGACGAGGCGAACAAGCTCCTGCGTTCTCTTGTCAACCAGTGTCTCGCCCAGAGACGGGCTGCCGTTCAGGCTCAGACCTCCGGGGCCCTGCAGGCCGGCCAATGATGTCGTGTCGGGAGCTATGCGCGCGTCATAAGCCTTTTTCCGCTCGTCGTCGAGATCCTCCCTGTTAACAAGCGGGATCCTGCCCCTCGAGTCCGGATAGACGTCATCGGGCAGCGATGCGATGAACTCTTCTTCGGTTACGGGCCAGGTCAGATCTTCGTACGCCGGTTTTTCCGGATCGGCTGCCCACCCGGTTACCGTGGCGGCGACTAAAACGGCAAATGCGGTTTGACTGATCCATGTGGCATTTTTCATGTGAACACCTCTAACTATTTTCGATCCGATCGCGGATGGCTGGTTTTCTCGATCTTCCGCAGAGCATCAAACGCTCCCCGGATGTTCAGACCGGTCCTGCAAGAAAAATCGTGGACCGTGTTATAACCGTATCGGCCGCAACAAGGGGACGACTCGGAATGGCAACGAGCATACAACAGGACGACGACTTTTATACCGCCTACCCGCTGAAGAAAAGGCTCAAGTATGTTTTCGGCATGATCCTCGTGGCCGTCCTGATTGCCGGATTCTGGCATCGCGGACTTGTTGACGGTTTTGGCAGAAATGTCGTCGCTGGCGGGACGATCGGCAACACGGGCGACCTGGCCGGACAGTACGATACGCACGGCGGTGGTTTCGGCCTGATCTTTGCGGCGATCGCCGGTCTCGCGGCAACATTCACGGCCTGTAATTGCGTCGTGTTCGCGATGATGCCGGGACTGGCATGTTCGACGGATCGTAATGCCAGCCACAGTTCCGCCTGGGCGGCGCTGGGCATGTTCACGGTTCCCGTGCTGATCGTCACGGCGGTCTATGGTCTCTATGTAGGCTTCCTCGGTCCCGTCGGGATCGAATACATCAACCAGGTACAGGTGCGGCATGCACAATCGTTCGCCGTGTTCTCCGCCTTGGGATTTGCGATGCTGCTGTGGGGGTGCCTCGAACTCGGGTTCATGGATTCCTTCAAGAGCCGGATGACCCGGACGACGCGGGATTTTTTCGGTCAGCTCAACGTCAAGGCAACGATTCTCGGTACGATGGTCGGACTGTTTACGGTTGGCCGGCCCTATCCCTTGTTCCGGGATTTTCTCGTCTACGCCGCGAGTACCAAGAACCCGGCCTATGGCGCGCTGGTCATGATGATCCAGGGGCTGGGCCAGATCGCGCTGATGGCGCTGCTGTTCGTCTTGCTCGTTAAACTGGGCGGGCGCAGGCTGAGCGCGATCGCGGTGAGCAAACCGTATCAATTCAGGTTCGTCAGCGGAATGGCACTGCTGGCCGGAGGAACCTATTTCCTCTACTACTGGGGCCTTGGCCGGCTCTTTGACCTCGGCCGCTGGGGCTACAAGCTGGGCTGGTATTCGTGACCAGCCCAGCCTAGCTAGACCGCCGCCTCGCGATAGAATCCCAGTGCCTTGAATACCGGCCTGTCCGTCTGTGACACGAGCACTGCAGGCTCGTTTTCCGTATTGGTAATGCTGTACGGAACCCATGACGGAATGGCGGTAACGTCATGTGGCTGGGTCGTGAACGTCTGGTTGTCCGGCAGATGAAAGGTTACCGACCCTTCCATCGTAATGAAGATCACGTTTTCGGTCCGGTGCATTGCTTCGACGGTCGACTTGCCTCTGATCAGTCGTATCGAAACGCCCATCGACGGGAAAACAGGGCCGTTGTTGAGCGGGTTTACGTACTCGACCAGCACGCCTTCGTGCGGATCGCCGGCGCCATCGTCAGCAAGGTCTGTGAGTAACTGCCGCGCTTTGCCGTAGGGGTAATAGATCAGCGTGTTGTCGGAGACCGGAATATGGTCGGGATACATTTGCTTGCGATGCACGAGTCCGGGACCGTAAGCGGCGGTGACCGACTCCGATTCGCGCAGAACCGACTGGTATTCGTCCCCGGTTACGTCTTTCATCTCCTCGTAGAACACGCCACCTATCCAGTACGCCATGAGTACGTCGAGGCCGTCATACCAGATAACGTGTGAGTTGCCCTCGTTGTGGTGGTCATGCCAGGTCCAGTTTGGCGTCAAGATGAGATCGCCCTTGGACATCGGCAGCCGGCTGCCCTCGACCGTCGTGTAGGCTCCGGCGTCCGGTGCCTCGAGCACGAGGCGGAAAGCATTGGCTGAATGCCGGTGCGCGTACGCTTTTTCGTCGGGCAGAAGAAGCTGTATGCCGCCGCGAAGAGTCGGCAGCGCCGCAGCCGGCATGAATTCTTTCAATGCAGGGTTAACGTAATTGATGTTGCGTCGCTCTGCTTCCTCCTGCGTCAACAGGGAACTGAGACTCATCAGCCGTTCGCGCGCATCGGCGTACGACCAAGAATAGGGAACAGCAACGCTGACAGGTGACGGTGTGAACCGGAATGCAGGGTTGCTCTGCGAGTACTTGGGATGCGTCGCAACAAAGTAGGTCGTAAAGTTATTGGCGACCAGGTCTTCAACAAATGCTTCTCGGGATACCTCTAGGTTCGCGTTCATGATTTCACCTTTGCTCGATTCGACCGGGCTGTGCGACGCCGCCCGGCCTTAAACTTCACTTCTGATCGGATTGACGAGAGCACCGATCTTGCTGATCTCCGCCCGTAGAATGTCGCCATCCTGCAGAAACCGCTGCTGACCAAAGGCAACTTCGTGCGGTGTTCCCGTCGCGATGACATCGCCTGGCTCCAGCGTAAGGCCGTTGGACGCATGCATGACCAGGTCCTCGATTCTATGCATCATTCCTTCGGTCGATCCGCTCTGTTTCAGCTCCGGCTCGTTATCCAGGGTCAGCGATATCTCCAGGTCGTAGGGATCAGGAATCTCATCCCGCGTAACCAGCCACGGGCCGATAGGCGCCGCGTTGTCCAGGTTTTTCAGCGTAAACCAGTGCAGCCGTGCGGAATTCGGGTCCTCCGACAGCGCCCGGCGGTCTCGGAAACTGAAGTCGTTGATGACCGCGTAGCCAGCAACGTAGTCAAAGGCATCTTCACGTGAGATGTACTTGCCCCGTTTGCCAATGATTACCGCGAGCTCTATTTCACTGTCATGTTTTTGTGACGTTTTCGAGTGGCATATCGGCGCCCCGTGGGCCGTCATCAGGGTCGGCATTTTTATGAAGAAGTACGGCTCTTCGGATTGCTTGGTGCCGCTGGCCTGCGCATGCGAGCTGTAGTTCATGGTCACGCAGAGAATTTTCGCGCTGTCACCGGCCGGCGGGTGAAAGGTGATCTTGTCCATATCCACGAATACGCTGTCGTCGTCGATCGTCTTGCCGCGCGCGAGCGCATCCACTTCACGCGCCAGGTCCATCGCTTTGTCGCCACCTTTTAACAGCTTGCTGACCGAGTCAAACCAGTCGGGCGCCTCGGCGCTGTGATAAACCTCGTAAGCACGTGCGAGATCAATGACCGAGTTGCCTTCGAAGTGGGTGCCGAGTTTCTGCGCGGAGTGCTGATCCGTCGTAAACGTGAGTAGTTTCAAGTTGGGCCTCTTTAATATTCGATGAATAGGAGTTGTTGTCAGAGCGACGTCAGGTAGTCTTCCAGGTACTTGTTGACTGCGTTCGGATTCTCGAGGCTGGCCACGTGGCCAGCATCCTCAATGACGTGGTGGACCGAATTCCGGATGCCCTTTTCAAGGTTGTGGGGGGATTCCTTCGGAATGAAAATGTCGTGGCTGCCGGACAGTATCAGGGCCGGTACCTCGATCGTTGCAAGCGTGGGTGTGTCGTCTTCCTTGACGGCCATGGCCTCCAGGGTTGCGGCATTCGCCTCGGCGCTGACCGTGTAGTTCATCATTTTTATCCAGTCCACTACCCAGGGACGCTCTTCGGCCGTCTTGGGCGCAACTCGTTTCGGCGCGCCGGTCTCGACAAAATTAGCCAGCCCGTTCTTGTGAATGTTTTCGATCTGGGACCTGCGCCGTTCCTTGATTTCTTCGCTGTCGGCTTCGGCTTTGCTGCAGATCATGACAAGCCCGGCGATCTGTTCAGGGCGCCGGGCGCACATGCGCAGTGCAATATAGCCGCCGATCGAGATGCCGGCGACGATCGCCTTGTCGACGCCGAGGATATCGAGAAACTCACCGTAAGCCTGGCCGATCAAATCCACCGTATGGTTGTTCGGGTCGAAAGACGAGTCACCGTGCCCGGGCATGTCTGGAGCGATCACGCGATAGCCCAGCTCGAGGCAATGCGTCAGCTGCGGGTACCACAAATTCTTGTTGTGCCCGAAACTGTGCAGGAACAGGATCGGCGTTCCGCTGCCGCTGTCGTGGTAGGAGATTTTGGTTCCGTTGGATACGCTGATTTCGGCCAAGAGACTTTCCTGTTGTAATTATTTCAATTGAATTGAAAATTTTGATGTTTAATTAATTCAAGGTATCAAACAAGCGAGACAACATAAACAATGAATGAACAAGAACGCCTGATTAATGACCTCGTGATCGCGAATCGCATTCTTGCGAATGAGGATGTTGTCGATGCTTACGGGCACGTGAGCATACGCAATCCGAAGAATCCCAATACGTTTTTCATGGCCCGCTCGCTTGCGCCGGAGCTGGTGACGGCTGACGATATTGTCGAACTTGACCTTGAAGGTAACCCTGTCCGTGATGAGACGAGACACCTGTACCTGGAGCGTTTCATACACGGCGGCATACTCGAAGCACGCCCGGACGTAATGGCCGTCGTGCACGCGCATGCCGAAGAGATCCTGCCCTTCGGCATTGCTAACGGCACCCCACTGCGCCCGGTCATTCATGCCGGCAGCTTTATCGGCGCCAATGTGCCGGTCTGGGATATTGCCGATCGTTTCGGGGACACCAACCTGCTGGTCGCGAATGTCGAGCAGGGCCGCGACCTTGCGGCTACGCTGGCAGACAACAACGTCGCATTGATGAGAGGTCACGGCTTTGCCGCGGCGGCGCGATCGCTGATCGAAGTGGTACGCATGTCGGTTTACCTGCCGCGAAATGCACGCGCATTGTCGTCGGCCTTGCGCCTGGGCGGGGAGATCAAGTCGCTGTCGCAGGGCGAAATCGATGCGCGCAACCGGGGTTACAAGCCCTATTCGCCAGAGACCTGGCGCGCCTGGGAATACTGGGGCACGAAATGCGGCTGCGGGCACATGTTGAGCCGCCCCGATACGGAGAACGCCTGAATTATCGCGTTAGCCCAGGCCCTCGTAGGCGTGCACCCGGTTGATTGAGGCATATGGCCGGGCCGGCTCAGCTGCGGCGTCGAAGAAAGGTTCGGCATCGCCGGCCACCGCAACCCGCTCCATGTGCCGCCGGTTCGGGTAATAGTCGTTGACCGCATAGTGCTGGCAGGATCGATTGTCCCAGATCGCCACCGTCTCCGGTTCCCACTTCAGCCGAAACTGGTATTCCGGCACGTGGGCCTGCTCGTACAAAAGCTCCAGGAGTTGCCGGCTTTCATGGTCCGACATGCCGTCGACACGTAACGTGAACTGCCGGTTGACGAACAGCACGCGCCGCAGGGTATCGGGATGAGTGATCACGACCGGGTGCGTCGGGTTCGGGAAGTTGTCTTCCATGGCCTTTAACTGGTCCGGATCACCCTTGTAGAGAATTCGGAAATTCTTGAAATCATGAACGGCTTCGAGGCCGGTTATGAATTCACGAAGTGAGGCGCTGAGACCATCGTAAGCGGCGCACATGTCCGCCCACAGTGTGTCGCCGCCACTGGCCGGCATTTCGAGGCAGCGCAAGACCGTGAATTTTGTCGGTTTGGCGCGGAAAGTCAGGTCGGCATGCCACACGTCCGTGGACAAAACCGGGTTGTCTTCATCGTTCTTGACGATCTGCAGTTCCGGTTTACCCTCGCCCTGGGGCCGGAACGGGTTGATCTCGAGCGGGCCGAATCGCTGACCGAATGCGATCTGCTGTTCCTGTGTGATCGATTGATTGCGAAAAAAGATGACCTTGTGTTCAAGCAGTGCCTCGCGAATGGAATCGAACGCGGCGTCGTCCAGGGGCCGGGACAGGTCTAAGCCCCGGATTTCGGCGCCTATAGTGGGTTGACAGCGAACGACGTCCAATTGCGCTATTCAATGCGGCCGTGTATCGGCACGAAGAGATCGTCGACGGGAACCTCTTTTTCGATGAAATGCTGCTGCTGCATGTACTTGACGAACGCTTCCAGTGTCGGCCGGTTTTCTTCCACGCCGTAAGCCCAGAGATCGTCGCCGAAAATCTCGTCGATCTCGTGCAGGTCGTCGTAAAGCCAGGGCAACATGTACCGCTGGGCGGCCGAAAAATACATCTTGTCGATTGCCCATTTCCTGGCTTCGAGAAAAGCCTTGAACAGGCTGGTCGCAATCCATCGATTCTGCTCGTATATCTCCCGCTGGATGGCAACCGTATGCATGATCGGGTGGATCTTGTACTCCCGGTAGTAGCGCTTCTCTTCCTCGCGGGCATTCGGGAACAGCCGGGTAACCTTGTCCGGGTCCGTCCGCACGGAATCCGGCAGCCTGGATCCGATCAGCGCGTCGATCTCACCATCCCTGAGCATGTCCGACAGGGATTTTTCGGACGTGTTCTGGACGATGTCGACCGGCTTCAGCAGTTTCGGCGGAGCGGGCGGTTTACCGTGGGTTCCCGCTTTCTCTACGGCACCCTGTACCCACTGCACGTTGGAAAGGTCGACGCCGTAAACGTTTTCGAGGTCGCCGCGAATCCAGATTGCCGCCGTGATCGTGTACAGCGGGACGCCGATACGCTTGCCGGCAAGGTCTTTCGGTTCCTTGATGCCCGAGTTCGTGTTGATGCAGATAAAGCCATGTCTGAAAGCCTTTGACGGAAAAACCGGCAGCGCGACGAACGGGCTGTTGCCCTTTGCGGTCATGCCGACATGCTCCGCGAGCGAGAGCTCGGACATGTCAAAGGCGTGATCGCCGACCATGCGGTCGAAAATCTCACGCGGCGCCTGGATTTCCAGGTAATTCAAATCGATGCCTTCGACTTCGATTCGGTTGTAACTGAGTGCTTCCATCCTGTCGTATGGGCCGCACGCGAAAGTCAGTTTGAGATTAGACATGGAGTAGTTCCCGTTATTGTTTTTATGGGCGCCTGAAGATTCTAGCGCATTCCCGGCGCATCGGCGTTACCCGAGTATGGCATGATCCCGTTTTCTTCAGGATCGGATGAACCATGCGGATTGCTATACTCGACGACTATCAAGGAGCCTGGGCGCAGACAGACGGAGTCAGGCGCATGCGTGAGCGCGTAGACGTCACGATTCTGACGGAGCCTTTCGACGATCCTGCGGTTATAAGCGGCTACGACGGACTGATCGCGAACCGTGAACGCACCCGCTTCGACCGGCAGTTGCTGGAAGCGCTGGACGGCGTTCGCGTCATCGTGCAAACCGGCAAGCACAATCCGCACATCGATTTTGCAGCGGCAGATGATTGCGGCATCGCGGTCGTAACGGCGTCGGGCGGCTACTCGATCGGTGCGGCGGAACTCTCGATCGGCTTGACGCTCGCGGTAACAAGGCAGATTCCAATGCTCGACGCCGCGGTGCGTCGCGGCGAGTGGTTGCCGCCGTCTACGCCCGTCATGTATGGCAAGACGTTCGGCGCCGTAGGGCTTGGTCGCGTCGGCCGCCACGCGGCCAGGATTGCGCAGAGTTTCGGTATGCGGGTTCTTGCATGGAGTCGTCACCTGAATGCCGAGACAGCTGCGGCTGCCGGCACAACGTATCGCGAGCTCGATGACCTGCTGCGCGAAGCCGATGTCGTTTCGATTTACGCATCGCTAAATGACGACTCGCGCGGACTCATCGACGCGCGCCGCCTGGCGCTGATGAAGCCGACCGCTTGCCTGATCAATATCGCGCGGGGCCCAATCGTGAACGAAGCCGCGCTGGTTGCTGCGCTCGACGAAGGTCGTATCGCGGGCGCTGGCCTCGACGTTTTCGACGCCGAGCCGCTTCCGGCCGACCATCCGCTGACGCGGTGTCCGAACGTTGTATTGACGCCTCATATCGGTTTCCCGACGGATCACGGCTATGAACAGTTCTCGACAGCGGCATGCGATGCACTGTTCGAATACCTCGACACGCAGCAGGCAACGAATTAATTCGCCGGCACCCCGGAAGGCGTCCGTCCCGGCCATGACGAGCCTGCCAGTTATCGATGTTCGGCCGGTGACAAGCGACAATCGCATCGAATGAAACAGTCGCCTGGGGTCGCGACGCGTTGTACATTACCGAAGCGAATAGGAAAGTCGACGACTTCCTAAAAACAGATCGATACGTTGGGAGATTACTAATGCGTCGGACAATAATCAGCGCACTCACATTATTTACCGTGGCCCTGGGATTTGCCGTCCCGGCTGCAGCCGAATCCACGGCGGAGGACGCCGTAAAGTATCGCCAGTACATCATGCGGGCCCTGAGCGGCCATGGCGGCGCGGTCATGATGATTACGGGCGGTACAGCCGGGGATGCCGGCACCATGAGCAACCATCTGGACGCGCTCGCCAATCTTGCGGCCGAGGTTGCAGCCGCATTCGCACAAAATGCGGTCACCGAGGATTCCGAATCGCTACCCGTTGTCTGGGAGGATCCGGATGGATTCGCCGACGCCGTGGCGGCACTGGAAGCCGCGGTTACACAGCTCGGTGACGTGGCCGGAAACGGCGATGCCGAGGCTATCGATGCGGCGGTTAAAGGTTTAAGGCAATCCTGCCGTGATTGCCACGACAACTTCCGCGTCGACGACTGAGCCGCATTCTGCCAGATGCTCGGGCCGTTACGGAGCCGCCGGCGCCGTTCGAGCCGGCCGGGCAACCATGAGCAACTGAAACCGGGATCAAGCGATGTCACTGTTAGACGAGGCTCTCGAGGAGCTTGTAACTGCCAACCGAATCCTCGCCAATCAGGGTGTCGTGGATTCATTCGGGCATATCAGCATCCGGCACCCGGAGAATCCCGAGCACTATCTTTTGTCCCGCTCCCGGGCGCCGGAGTGCATCGAGGTCGATGACATCATGGAGTTTACGCTGGTCGGGGAGGCCGTCGATCCAAGAGGTCGCGACCCGTATGCCGAGCGCGCGATTCACGGGGCGGTGTATGAAGCGCACCCCGAGATCAATTCGGTGGTTCACAATCACTCTCCCAACGTCATCCCGTTTGGAGTTACCGGCGCGCGCCTGAAACCGATATTTCACATGGCCGCGGGCATGGGATGCGATGTGCCTGTTTGGGACTCGAGAACCAACTTCGGCGACACCACGTTACTGGTTACGACGATGGAGATGAGCCGCGACCTCGTAGCGAAGCTTGGCGACAATCGTGCGGCCCTGATGCGCGGCCACGGTTGCGTCGTCATCGGCAAGTCGGTGCGCGAGGTCGTGTTCAGTTCGGTTTATCTCGAGGTGAACGCCGAGCTGCAGTTCAAGGCCGCCACGCTCGGTGACATCACCTTCCTGAGCGACGGTGAGGTCGAAGCAATTCTCAAGCGCCGTGGCCCGTATACGTTCGAGCGTGCCTGGGAGAGCTGGGCCCGGCGGGCAGGGCGCCCCTATGAACCGGCGCCCGGCAGTTAGGCTGGCCTGACGCGAATCCAACGGGACCGGTCATCGTATTGACCGGCCGGCGAGATTCAGAAGGTTTTCGCGACTAGGCTGATTCGAGCGCCTGGTGTCCGGTGGCGATAGCGCACAGGCGTCCCGGATCAGGCGGTGGCTGGTTGCCGCGCCAGACGATGTGCAGATCGGGCCGCAACAGGAAGAGCTCGTAACCCTCGTAGACCTCAACCGCATGCGCGTCGTCGAAGGCGATGATCTCCAGCGGCGCGCCGAGCTGCTTCAAAGCGTCTATCAGAGCCGACATGTCCTCGCGGTTATTGTCGAAGCGCAGCAGTATGTACCCTTTGCTCAAATGATCGTGGATCGCACTACCGTCCGCGAGCCAGAGGTGCGGCAGGCGAAAGCCCGGCCAGGTCGTCGGTACGTAGTCAGGATTGTTGGGGTCCGGTCCTTCACCCGGTTCGGCCGAGATCAGCGGCGATTCGACGTACCGATAACCGGCCTCAATGCCGAGGATTTCATTCGTCTTGCGCTGTTCCCTGTTCGCAATTTCGGCGACGTTGGCGCGAACTTTCTCGCCTTCGGGCGTCTGGTCGCGAATCTCGGGGCGCCAGGCCGCGCGCCATTCACGGCGGCCGGCGTTCGCCCGGCCCGATGCCGCAACGTTTCTGACGCCGATCTGGCGCCTCTCGATCTCATAGGAAGCCAACAGCTGTTCGCCGCCCCAGCCTGCCAGCGTACCCTGCAGCTTCCACGCGAGGTCGATGACGTCGCCGACGCCGGTGTTCATTCCCAGCCCGCCGGTCGGGATAACGAGGTGAGCGGAGTCGCCGGCGATAAAGACCCTGCCGGCGCCGTACCGATCGGCTACGAGCAGGCGTTGTGTCCACCGACCGATGTAAAGCGTTTCGTATTCGATAGGCATCGCAACGATTTTTTCGAACAGCTTCGGCATTTCCGCTTCATCGTCCACGACCGCATGCAGCGTGAAGTGTCTGGTGTCGTCCTGGACGATGACGAAACCCGCCTGGTCGTCGCAAACGTGGTAGTGACGCCCCTTGCCGATGGGAATTCGTTCGAACAAGTCGTCACAGCGAAACAAGGCCTGGCACATCGTCAGCATCTCACCCGGGCCTGAAAACTCTATGCCCAGTTGTTTTCTGACAGGGCTTCTTGCCCCATCGCAGCCGACCAGGTAGTCGGCGCTGCAGCTGTCTTCACTGCCGTCGCTGTGCCGGAAATGCGCGACCACGTGGTCGTCATTGTCTTCGAAGCGGATGAATTCACATCCGAAACGAACGTCGACATTCGGATCGTTTTCCGCGATGTTCTTCAGCAGAGGCTCCAGCGTGTACTGGGAAATCAGCTGATACGGCTCGAGCGTGCGGGTGCCGTCATTATGTGCGGCGATATCTTCCTGGCAGTCCTTGACCGAGCCATAGGGCAATCGCAATATGGGTTTCTCGACAAGACTGGTAACGACAAACACGTCCATGGGGCAGTCGGCCGGCAGACCCGCGGCGCGAATCTGGTCGACGATCCCGAGCCGCCGATAGATTTCCATGGTGCGGGCGTTGCAACGCTCCATCTTGGGCAGACCGGAAGGTGCCTCGTTGCGTTCCAGCAGGATGCAGCGCACGCCCATATCGCTCAAAGCGAGGGACAAGGTCAGGCCGACGGGACCGGCGCCGACAACAATCACCTGCGTGTCGTTCATATCGTCTTTTTCCTGACGCCTCGGTAACTGCGAATCGCGGGCAACATCAGCGTCAACACGATGCAAAAAATCAGCACGACGGCTGTTGGACGACCCGCGATATAGCTGACAAGATCGCCATCGGAAATGATCATGGATTGGTGAAAAGCCTGCTCCATGGTTTTCCCCAAGACAAGCGCGATGATAAATGACAGTCGTGGATAGTCAAACCGTATCATCAGGTACCCGATCACGCCCATGATCGAGCAGACGATCACGTCGCCGAACTTGCCTTCCAGCACATAGACTGCCGTCAGCGTGACCGTTATTACGACGGGAACGAGCACTTCGACCTTGACGTAGGTGATCAGCATCAGCCAGCGAGAGCAGGCCAGGCCGACGATCGAGGCGCCGACCGCCGAGAGCGTTATGGCAAGGATCAGACCGTAAATCTCACGCTGGCTTTCGACGAGAATCGAAGGTCCGGGCTCTATGCCGTGCAGCACCAGGATGCTCAATAGCAGGGCCGATTCTGCGCTGCCCGGAATGCCGAAGGCGACCGCCGGCAGGAGCGACGCACCGTCCTTGGCATTGTTAGCCGCCTCCGGTGCGATGACCCCGATGATGTTGCCCTTGCCGAAGGACTCCGGATCACGTGAGGTCTGCGCCGCCGACGAATAGGCAAAGAAGGAAGCGACCACGCCGCCGAGCCCCGGGATGGCACCGATGACGGTGCCGATAGCAGAGCCGCGCAGCAGGTGCGTCCAGTGTCGAAATACGGACTTCATGCCGTCAAGCACACCGCTCAATTTCGTCTTTCGATTCGCGTCCGAAACAATGGATCCGCCTTTGAGCGCCAGGTGCAGCATCTGCGAGATGGCAAACATGCCGGTCAGCACGGGGACCAGCGGTATGCCGTCCCACAGGTAGTCGAGGTCGCCGGCGTAGCGCAGCTCGCCGCTGACGCTGTCCATGCCCACAAAGGCGGCCATGAGCCCGAAACCGGCGGCAATCAGACCCCTGAGCAGCTTTCCCAGTGTGGCCACGGCGATAGCCAGCAGGCATAAGATCGTTAACAGGAAGAATTCGGGTGGACCAAACAGGTAGATGATGCTTCTTGCCAGCGGGATCACGAGTAGCAGCGAAATCAGGCCGATTAAACCGCCCAATGCCGACGCGGTCGCGGAGGCGCCGATGGCCAAGCCCGCCTTGCCCTGACGGGTCAGCGGATAGCCATCGAACGTCGTGGCTGCATTTGGCGGCGTGCCGGGCGTGTTCAACAAGATGGCGGTCATCGAACCACCGAAAGACGTGGCGCCCATCGAACCGCCGGCGAGGTACATTGCCGCTACCGGATCCATTGTATAGGTGACAGGAATGAGCAGGGCCAGTGCCGTGGTGCCTCCGAGGCCCGGAATTACACCGAACGTCAGGCCGACAAGTACGCCCATGAAAATATAGTGGCTGTGGCCGCTGCCGATAAGCTCTGCAAACGCATCATTAAGAAGGCCGAAGTCCAAGGCTGCTAGTTACCTTTGAATTCCGTCCGCAGTAAGTCACCGTATTGTTCATAGAAGCGCATGACTTCCTGCATGGCCAACGCCGTCTGCTCGCTGTCGAGCGGAGAAAACGGGTTGTTGGTCTTGCCAGACCATTCCTTCAGCTCCGGCGACTGCATGGCTTCGATGAATGCGGTGGAGAGTCTTTTGCGAATGTGATCCGGCAGACCGGGAGGCCCGGCGACCACGCGGCGCAGGCCGAAGTTTATGTATTCACCGTGTCCGAGTTCCTCGATCGTCGGCACACCCGCCACAGAAGTTTCGTGTTCGTAAGTCAACAGCAGCCGTATGTCGCCCGACTTGATATACGGCAGAAGGCTGCCGAGCGGATTCACCCGGGCATCCACATCGCCGCGCATGACCGCCAGCGTCGCCTGTCCGGAGCTTTGATAGCCGGTGACAATTTTGTAAGGGCAGCCCAGCTCGGCCATCGTGATGACCGTCGCGATCGATGCGGTCTCGGTAAACCCGCCCTGGCCGGAAAACGTGGCCGGGCGTCCGAGGTCACAAAGATCTTCAAACGTACGAATCGGCGAATCGGCTTTGACGGCAAGCGCATACTTGTCGAAACTCAGCTGCGCAATCCAGCTCAGTTTGTTCAGGTCATAGCGAACACGCTCGCCAACAATCGCCGGCATCGTCATACCGGGCATGCTCCAGAGGCCTATCGTGTAACCATCGGGTCTTGCGCGATAGACCGTATTCGCGCCGATTCGGCCGCCCGCGCCGGGCACATTCTCAGGAACGACGACGGCGCCAAGAATCTTCTCGAGGGCCGGCGCGAGGGTGCGCGCGTAAGCATCGAATCCGCCGGGGCCGAACGGGATAACCAGCTTGATGGCTTTGTCTTCGGGCCATTCGGCATGCGCCGCACCGGTCAAGAGCGAAGTCAGCGCGAGTAGTGTGCAGGCTATAGTTTTCATCTTGATTATCACTGCGACGGATCTCTCTAGATACCGTCGTCGTTCAGCAGCATGCCCCGGTATAAATCGTACTCTAGAAAGAATTCGAAGATCAGGCCGACCATTGCGACGACGATTGCCGCGATCAAAAGGCTGAACCACGGCTTCTGTTTCCCCTGGATCCGCATGTACATAAAAATGAACATTGGAATCGTCGCCAGTATGCCGAATAGCGCCATGCCTGCCAGGCAAATTGCCACCCAGGTAATCTGGACGATCTCGTCACGCCAGTTCGGATCATGCTTCATTTCCCGATCCTGAAAGCCTGCCCCGAGCGTCCAATGGATCAGTGCGCTGATCTTGCTTGGAAACCGCGACAGCAGGTCGAGGAGAATCAAAACGAAAATGCCGCTGCTGACAAGGAGCGGTAAACGCCTGGCGGTCTCGCCGTAATCATAAGACCAGTAAATCAATAGCCCCGCGAGGCCCATTAACAACAGAGGCGGGTAGACTGATTGGATGATTGCCGGAATTTTGTCGCTGTCGTCAGTCGGGGTCATGGTGAACTTGGTTCCATTGCAGCTATCGCCGGGTTCCGGTCGCAACTGAGAATCACGGTGATCAGGCCGCGTCGAATCGAATTGACGAAGATACCGCCCGTGCCGCGCTTTATCCACATCGGTCGGTAACGCGGGAGGCATAATACTGTTCCACGCCAAGAAAAAGGGAGACGCTGGTGTTGATCATCAACAATGACGAGGTTAAGCAGCTTCTGAAAATGGCGGACTGCATCCGCGTCCAGGAACACGCTTTTAAACAACTGCCAACCGGCGGCGCGATTCACCGCCCGCGCATTGACGTCTATTACCCCTGCGAGCGGGACGACGGCTATTACCGGTGGGGCACCATGGAAGGAGCTAACGATGGCTATTTCGCGATACGCATGAAGTCCGACATCGTGACCTGGCCGAAGAGCGCGGACGGTACCTGGACCGAGGAGAAATGGTGTCGCGAACCGGGTACCTACTGCGGACTGATCTTTCTCTGTTCGACTCGCAACGGCGAACCGCTGGCGTTTATCAACGATGGTGCGCTGCAGCAAATGCGGGTCGGTGCGGGAGCGGGAATCGGGGCCAAGTACCTGTCGCGCGAAGACAGCCACGTGGTCGGCATGCTCGGTTCGGGCGGCATGGCCCGAACGTTTCTCGAAGCATTCACCTGCGTGCGCGACATCGAGCTTTGCAAGGTTTACAGCCGCAGCTCGGAGAAACGCGAGACTTATGCCGACGAAATGCGCCAGCGGCTCGGCATCGAGATTCAGGTCTGCGACACGCCGCAAGAGGCGCTCCGGGGCACGGATATCGTTGCATCGGCGACCAACAGCATGCAGCCGGTTTATGAAGCAGGCTGGCTGGAGCAGGGTCAGCATGTAACCAACCTCGGCCGCCGCGAAATGCCCGAGGAAGCAGCGGACCGGTTCGATGTCGTCATCCGGCAGGGCACAGCTGGCCTGCAAATGCGCCAGACCGAGCGCTTTCAGGCCGAACGCGGCCACTCCCCGGCCGCGTTTATCGGTGGCACCGAAGAGGAAATGCGGCGAATTCCGGCCAGGAACCCCCGGCCCGGTTTCGGCGGGGACTCACCGGAATTCATGGATCGCGGTAAAGGCGGCGACAAGCCGGAATTTGCAGACCTCGTCAGCGGCGCGGCCGAGGGGCGGACGAGTCCCGAGCAGATTACTTTTTATCGCAACGTCGGCAACCAGGGGCTGCAGTTTTCGTCCGTCGGCGGCCTCGTGTATGAACAGGCGCAAGCTCATGGGGCCGGCCGCGAAATTCCGACCGACTGGTTTCTCGAGGACATTCGCAACTAGCCGTCGACGCGCACGGCCGGGTGCGCTCCGTCCCGCGACAACAGGCGTCTGCGTCGATGCGACCTTGCCGAGAGGACAGGAATGGTCGCCGTGGCGGCGATTTTTCCGCGCCTAATCGAATCCGCTGAAACTATCTTTTGAAGCCGAGCTGCCGGTCACCTAAAGTGTGCAGGGTCCGGCTTTCCCGGGACCGGCAGGCGTCGCGCGCTTCGACGATGCCGCCGTTACGGGCCAAAGGGTAGCTCTATGATTATTTACGGTGTTGCACTTTTATCGGCGTGCCTTGTCGCCGGTCTGTTCATCGGCGAGGTACTGGGTGATCTCATCGGCGTACAGGCGAACGTCGGCGGCGTGGGCATCGCCATGCTGCTGCTGATACTCGCCTGCAATGTGCCGCGGTTCCGGTTTCTGGTCAGCGGGGCGTCGGCTGGCGGCATCACCTTCTGGAGCGCGATGTACATTCCGATTGTCGTAGCGATGGCTGCTCGCCAGAACGTTGCCGGGGCGATGGATGGCGGCATCCTGGCGCTTGCCGCCGGAGTCGGGGCCGTCGTCGTGAGTTTCGCGCTGATCCCGCTGATCAGCCGCATCGGCAGCGCGCCCGTGGCAGCGGATGAGCGGGCCGGGGTGGCCGACGATGACTGAACTGCTCACGGTGCTGAACGCGAATCAGCTCATCGTCGCTTTTGCGATTATCGGCATCATCATATGGCTGTCGTACTGGCTGTCCGACACGTTCACCGGCGGGCGCATTCACGGTTCGGCCGTTGCCATCGTGATCGGTCTGGTTCTCGCGTGGGTGGGCGGCACCAAGACAGGCGGCAGCAAGGGCATCGCGGACATCGAACTGTTTGCCGGGATCGGCGTCATGGGCGGTGCAATGCTGCGGGACTTCGCTATCGTCGCGACTGGGTTCGGGGTTGACTGGCACGAAATGAAGCGGGCCGGCGTCGCCGGCATGGTCTCCGTCGTGGCGGGCGTCATCGTCTCGTTCGTCGTCGGCGCCGCGGTTGCCTTCCTGTTCGGCTATCGCGATCCGGTCGCAATCACTACGATCGGCGCGGGTGCGGTCACCTACATTGTCGGCCCGGTCACCGGCGCGGCCCTCGGCGCAGGCTCCGACATCGTGGCCCTGAGCGTGGCCGCCGGGCTCGCGAAATCGATTCTCGTCATGACGAGCACGCCCGCTGTGGCCGGCCTGATCGGGCTCAACAACCCGCAGTCGGCCATGGTGTTCGGCGGACTGATGGGCACGACGAGCGGCGTAACGGCCGGACTTGCGGCAACGGACCCGAAGCTCGTGCCTTACGGGGCGATGACCGCGACGTTCTATACGGGCGTCGGTTGCCTGCTCGTGCCGTCCGTTTTGTTCCTCGTGGTCAGGGCGATGCTGTAACAATGAAGTCACTCACAGAGCAAATGTCGACACACCCGGACAGCGCGACTGCGCTGATTTTCGGCAGTGATGCCGCGACCTACGGGGAGCTCAGGGCTGCCGTCGACGTTTTTGCCCAAACGCTGCTCGGCGAGCGCGCTGACCTCGACGAGGAACGTATCGCGATGCTGCTCCCCTCGGGTCGAGATTACGTCGTCGCGCTGCTGGGTATCTGGCGCGCGGGCGGCGTTGCCGTGCCGCTGAGCACGGCTGCCGCCGCAAAAGAACTGGAGTATGCGCTCAGGACAGCGCGCGCGACGCGGCTGATTGCTTGCGAAGATACGGCAGACAAGGTCGCGGCGGCCTGCCGGTCCCTGGGCATCAATATCCTTGCCGTCGCCGCGGAGGCCAGGGATGCGGACGTGGCGCTGCCGTCGGTTAGCCCGGAGCGCCGGGCGATGATGCTGTTTACGAGCGGAACGACGAGCCAGCCCAAGGGCGTGGTCAGTTCGCACCGCAATATCGCCGCACAGATCACGGCGCTGATCGACGCGTGGCGCTGGACAGCCGACGACCGTATTCCGCTGTTCCTGCCGCTGCATCACATTCACGGCATCGTCAACGTGCTCTGCTGCGCTTTATGGGCGGGTGCGCGCGTCGAACTGATCGACGGCTTCGATGCCGGCACGCTATTAAGGAACGTTGCCGACCGGCGTTACAACGTTTTCATGGCAGTGCCGACCATCTACGTCAAGCTGATTGCCGCGATCGAGAAGCTCGATGACCAGCAGCGAGAAACGGTATGTGCGGGTTTCGGCGAAATGCGGCTGATGGTGTCCGGGTCAGCGGCTTGTCCGGTCAGCGTGCATGAGCAGTGGCGGGGGCTGACGGGGCAGACGCTGCTCGAGCGTTACGGCATGACCGAGATCGGCATGGCCTTGTCGAATCCTTACGACGCCGACCGGCGACCCGGCACGGTGGGGCAGCCCCTGCCGGGTGTCGAAGTGATTCTCGTGGACGAGTCGGGCGAGCGAATCGATGGGGAAGGCCGGCCCGGAGAGATCTGGGTGCGGGGGGAGAATGTTTTTGCCGAATACTGGGATAATCCTGACGCGACGGCGAAGGAATTTACCGATGGCTGGTTCCGTACCGGGGATATAGCGGAACTGGACGACGGCTACTACCGGATTTTGGGCCGCTCATCGGTCGATATCATCAAGTCGGGTGGTTACAAATTGTCAGCGCTCGAGATCGAGAGTGCGCTCCTTGATAACGATGCGATTGCCGAATGCGCCGTTGTCGGAATGCCGGACGATACGTGGGGAGAGGCGGTACATGCCGCGGTCGTGCTCGCGAATTCCGCCGAGCTCTCGGCTGACGAACTGAGGTCCTGGTGCAGGGCCAGGATGTCAAACTACAAGGTGCCCAAGGCCATACACTTCATGGACGGGCTGCCGCGTAACGCGATGGGGAAAGTGACCAAGCAGGCTGTGAAGGCCTTGCTCTAGGTGATAACCGGCTTGGCAGGGATAGAATCAGGGGGTCGACAATGAAAACTGGGTTGGGCTTGCCAATGATCAATCGAAGGTTCGCAGTTTCAGTTTCGCTGTTGCTGCTGTCGTCTGCCGCAGCGTTGGCCGGGACATCGCCTTATGCCACGACGGTGATCTTAAATGGCAAGGTGATCACCGCCGATTCGGACGACATCGACGACATCAGCTTTCACGAAGCGATTGCCATACGTGAAGACGAGATCATTGCTGTCGGGGACAATGCGGACATTCAGAAATACATTGCCGACTGGACCGAGGTCGTCGACGCGAAAGGCAATACCGTGCTGCCGGGACTCGTCGATACGCATAACCACCTGTACGACACGACCCTGACGTTTCGATGGGTGGTCAAGTCGATACCCGAAGTCATGCAGATCAATCTCGCTGCGGATTCCGAGGACGCGTTGCTCGAACAAATGACGGCCGCGCTGAAGGTCAGGGCGAGTCAGATTGGTGCCGGCCAGTGGATACAGGCGCGAATCAATCCCCCGGCCGTAGCGGTCCCGATGCTCGGTACCTCCGTGACGCGGCAGTTACTCGACGATCTGGCGCCTGACCATCCAATCGTCGCCTATACCCGCGGCGGTTCCGTCTATAACACGGCCGCTATCGCATCGATCGAGCGACGCTATCGCAACCCGATTCCAAAGGACTTCTGGATAGACGTCGACAAAGGTCTTTCAGGCGACCAGACCGACGGTACCCGTTGTTCGCGCGTGGACATCATCGTTCCTGAGTCAAACAGGCTGGATGAATACACGCGCGGCTATCTCGAGGTTCTGCAGCTGAACGCCCAGACCGGCGTGACCACGTTCAAGAGCCACTTCCAGTGCGAGGGAGGTTTCAACGCGACCGTGCACCTCGATCGCAATGACCTGATGCCGATCCGCATGGCCTGGGGCCATCGCTGGATGCAGCCGTTTAACCCGTGGATTTCCGAAACCTACTGGCGCGTTGGTGACTGGACGGGCTACGGTTCCGAGCATATGTGGAGCATCGGCAGCAGCGCCGGTGCGCTGGATAACGGCGGCGTCGGCTGGTGCACATCCATACCGGCGAAGACCGACGAGCTCAAGGCGCGGGAGCGTTGTCCCACGATGGATTCCAGTCCGCCGAACGTGAGGCGGCTCGAACACCTGAAAACGCTTGCCGAGCTCGCCGCCGCTGGCCGGCAGACGGGCATCCCGGGTTTCCATGTCGCAGGCGATGCGGCGGTCGATGCTTATCTTGACGCCATGTTGAACTCGGGCGTGTCTCTCGAGAAACTGCGCTCGTTGCGGCTGCAGGTGGATCACTGCCATTCCGTGACCCGCGAGCAGATCGAGATGGCGGCCCGCATCAACATGGCGTTCTCGTGCGACGCGACGCGCGTTCCGAGCCAGGTGATCGAGGATGCTTACGGCGAGGAGTACCTGACCATGAACGCGCCGGTTGCAAGCATGCTGAAGGCCGGTGCCCGGGCCGTGATCAGCGAATTCGGCAGCCAAAGCGAGATCCGGCACTCGCCGTTCGAGGACGGCGTGATGTGGATGACCCGCAAGATCGACGGCAAGAACTTCGGCGTGCCCGAAGAGGCGGTGCCGGACCGGCTGACCTTGTTACTGATGATGACGCGCTGGGGCGCCTATGCGATCTGGAAGGACGATAAAATTGGTTCGATCGAGCCCGGCAAATGGGCGGACATCATCATCCTCAACGGCGACTACATGGACGTAGAGGTGGAGAAGCTGGATACGCTGCGGCCCATCATGACCATGGTTGGCGGCGAAGTGATATTCGAGGACGCGGAGCTGAGAGGCAACCAGCTGAAATTCAATACGGACCCGACGGTCGAGGCGTGGGAGGTGCAGATGACTACGCCAACCTCGCTGTGGCGCTGGAAGGACGGTCCGCCGCAGATTCCAAGCCGCGAACTCTGATCGATCGGGTGCCGTGGATAACTGGTCCGGCCGCGGCAAATTCGAAGACGGCTCCGGGACAGTTATCTCGATCGGCATACTTTGCAGGGGGTTTACAAAAAAATGTCTACACGCTTCAACCGCCGTAAGTTTCTTGCCGCAGCGTCCGGCCTCGGGCTGCTGGGATATTTCCCGGCTCACGCCAGTGCCCGCGACATGCTGCCGCAGCGAGCCGTTCCGGGCAGCGGTGAAATGCTGCCGATCGTCGGCCTCGGCTCGACAAAACCGGTCCGGCTGATCCGCGAGGAGGGCAGTGCTCCGCTCGAGAGCGTCATGCGCATGCTCATGAGCTATGGCGGCAAAGTGGTCGATACGGCGCCGCGACCCGCAGAACTCGACGCGCGCTTTGGCCAGGTCCTGCAAAAACCCGAATTTCTTGACGAGCTTTTCGTGGCGGTCAAGGTGAATGCCACGGGCAAGGCCGAGGGGCTTGCACAGATCGAGCAGACGCAGAACCTGTTTGGTCGCGAGACATTGGATCTACTGCAGATTGAAAGTCTCACCGACTTCGAGACGCAGTGGCCGACGCTTAAGGACTACAAGGAGTCGGGCAAGGCCCGCTACATCGGCGTCACGGTTGCGCACGAGCGACTGTACGAAACACTCGAATCGTTCATGAAGCGCGAGTCACCGGATTTCGTGCAGCTGAACTACTCGGTCATGGAGCACTCTGCCGAAGAGCGCCTGCTGCCGCTCGCCAAGGATATGGGCATTGCGATCCTCGTCAACGGCCCGTTTATGAACGGTGAGTTTTTCGGGCATGTCAACGGCCGCGAGCTACCCGACTGGGCGGCGGAATTCGACTGTGAGAGCTGGGCGCAGTTCTCGCTGAAATACATCCTGGCCCACCCGACCGTGACCTGCGTGCTCACGGAGACGACCAAGGCTCATCACATGGAAGACAACCTGCGCGCGGCCCTGGGCCGGTTCCCTGATATCGCCGCGAAACGCCGCATGCGCGAGCACATCGCGAATCTTTGACCCGCGATGCCTGCGCCGAATTGCCACATGCCGTGCGGCGTTAGCCGCGGGCGGCTTGCTCTTCTTCCAGCTGTTTCAGGTAGCGCTGCTCGTAAAAGTTGATGTAGTGCTGGCAGCCCTCCGGGTCGATGAACGGATTCGGGCCGTCGGCTGAGCGTTCGCGCTGCCGCATTTTTTCGTCGAGTTCGATGCTGGTGGCCCGCGGGTACAGATACACATCGCACTGCAGGGTTCGCAGGTAGTCGAACGATCTCTGGAAGTCTTCGGCTATGCCGGGATAGTCCTCGTTGTCGATCAGCCGTCCCCGGTCGGCGCCGGATGCCGACATGCCACCGTAAATAACGACTTCGTAGTCGCGTCCGTTCTCCGTCACGGTCGTCGTCCACGTGGTCGTTCCCTCGGTATGGCCCGGCGTCAGGTGGGCAACCACGGCAATATCGCCGACCCGGACTTCATCGAGGTGCCGGATCAGGCCGTCTGCGATGATCGGCTCGAAAAGGTCGGTCTCGTCACCCTCGGACATGTAGCGAAAATCGGTCAGCCCGCCGGTTGCCATGACATCGGCGGTTTCTTTCGATGCGAGAAGCTTTGCATGCGGCACCAGTTTGCGGAACATCGCGGTGCCTCCCATGTGCTCTTCGTGCGGGTGCGTGTTGAGGATGTAGCGGATATCCTCGAGCTGAAAACCCGCGTTGACGATGCTCTCGACGGTCCACGGCGCTAGTTCCGTGGAGGTCGTATCGATCAGTATATGGCCGTCGGGCGAGGTAATCAGTATCGCACCGACCTCCGAGTGGCCAACCCACCAGACGTTGTCGATTATGCGGATCGGCATCCTGCGAGTCTGATCGGCATTGTCAGCCCGGTTCGTTGAATCGATCCTGTCCGCGGTCAGCTGACCCAAGGCGGCAGGACTGAATGCCAGCGCCAATAATGTGATCGGTAGCAAAAATGCGCGTTGTTTCATCGTTTCATTCTCCAGCCGAGAGTTCTTGTCGTAGCCGGTCCAGGTAAGCGTCCTCCCAGAAGCGTATCGCTTGCTGGTAGCCGTCCGGATCGATAAACGGATTGGTGTCCGATCCGGAAAGCAGCTGTTCACGCTTTTCCTTGAGGTCGAACCAGTAACCGTGGACGCCGAGAAAGACGTCCACGGGCAAAACCTTGAGGCGGGCGAAGGACCACGCAAACTGCTGCGGCATGTCGGTGAAATCCGGGTTGCCGACCAGCCGCTCGTTCGTATTCAGGCGGAATCCGCAAACGATCGCGAGATCGTATTGTTCGCCCTGTTCCTCGACGACGGTTGTCCAGGTCGTGCAGCCTTTGGTGTGGCCCGGTGTCAGGTGCGCGGTCAGGACGCGGTTGCCCAGCCGCACCTGCTCGCCGTCCTCGATAATCCTGTCGACCACGGCTGGCGTCCAGAGGCCCCTGTCCCGAAAATCAGTTTTACCGCCGGATTCGATGACGTCGGCGTCGGCAGCGGTCGCAAGCGTCATCGCGCCGCTGATCTCACGCATACTGGCGTGCCCGCCGACATGGTCGTGGTGCGCGTGCGAGGCGAGCATCAACTTGATGTCTTCGACGCTGAACCCCAGCGTCTCTATGTTGGTGACGATTTCTGGAACGAGTTCGTCGAACGTGGTGTCAATCAGGATGTGGCCTTCCGGAGTCGTGAACAGGTAGGAAGGCAGGTGCAACCGCGCGCCGACAAAATAGAGATCATCCATGATTTTGAACGGCTCGACCGGTTCGGTTCGCTGCGGATCATTCACGGAAGGAGATTCGAGGACGACCTGCGCCGTGGCCATGCTACAGAAAACAGCCAGGCATAGCGTCTGTCCGATTGCACGGCAACCAGCGAGCACATCACTGAGCGTTATCGACATCGCCTTGCTCCTCAAGTTTTCCGACACTCGACAGTTTTTCTGCAAGCGGGACCGGTCTTTTTCGGCCGCTTTTTTGTCCCTGTTAGAGAATGCTTCGTCGTCTTTGAGTATGCTTGGCGGGCGTCGGAATTACGATTGTTTCTTTGGTTACGGTCCACAGCTCTCGGGTTTTTGTCTTATGCCGGGCATCGGTTCATACAGATTGGCAGTAACGGCAGCGATGGCTGTTCTGCTGCTGGTGCTGGTCGCGAAAGGCGATGTGCCCGGGAAAGACATGACCGACCTCAGGCCGTCGGCAGACGAGAGCCGGTTCCGATACGCAACCGATTACCCGGCGATCGCTTATTCGACAGTCCCTCCTCGCGAGCGGATCGCGGCGCTGCAGGCAAAACTTGATCGTGGCGAGCTTGCGCTGGAGCACGCGGATACCGGCGGCTACCTGCGTTCCGTCCTGAAAGCGCTCGAAATCGATCCGGCTTCGCAGCTGCTTGTTTTCTCCAGGACCAGTGTGAACGTTGCTCATATCCGCCCCGAGACGCCACGCGCGATCTACTTCAACGACGATGCTTACGTTGCCTGGGTGCCCGGCTCCGGCATGCTCGAAATCGCGACGATGGACCCGAATCTCGGCCCGGTGTTTTTTACCCTGGACCAGGGCGCCGCCGCTCGCCCGCGCTTCGACCGCCTGACCGTGCAGTGCCTGCGCTGCCATGATTCACTGACGTTAACAGGCGGCGGCGTGCCGCGTTTTATCCTCGGCTCCGGCTACATCGATACCCGCGGCGATCTCGTATCCCACGAGGGCTGGATTCTGACCAGCCCGGAGACGCAGCTGAAGTTTCGCTGGGGCGGATGGTACGTCACGGGCGAGCACGGCGATCAACCGCATCTCGGCAATATCATCGTGAAGGATCCGGCGACCCTGCAACAGCTGGATAGCTTGCGCGTATACAACCTTGCCAACCTTGATGACATGATTGCAACGGAGCTCTATCTGAGTAACTACAGCGACATCGTCGCGCTGCTCGTCATCGAGCACCAGGTTCACGTTCAGAACCTGATTACACGGGTCAACTACGACGTACGCACTGCACTTGACCGCGACCAGCGGCGCAATGGGCTGGATAGCGGCAGTAATGAAGGGTCCGTATCAGACGAAACGAATTCATTGATTGAAGACGCCACGGAACATCTGGTAAAAGCTATGTTGTTTGCGGGCGAGGCGAAGCTTACGAGTCCGATCGTTGGTAGCAATGCTTTCGCTGAGCAGTTCGAAGCACGCGGGCCGTTCGATCGTGACGGCAGATCACTACGTCAGTTTGATCTGCATACCCGGACGTTTCGTTACCCGTTGAGCTACGTTGTGTACTCGGAGGCATTCGATGCGCTTCCGGAAATAGCGCTAAACCGCATATACCGGCGCTTTGCGGAACTGCTCGGCAACGATGGCGCCGACGACGCGGTGGAAAGACTACAGCCCGAGGAGCGTGCGGCGATCCTCGATATTCTGCGAGCGACGAAGCCCGCATTCGCGGAAGCGACAAGGACGGAGTGATGAAACTCATGCGACGATCATTTGGTGAAATGCGGCGTCAATGGCTCACGGACATGAATCGTTCCGACCCTGAAAACAGGACGACTCGATGACCGTGCGCGCCATGCTGACATGTGCCGGGCTGATCGTTGCGCTGACGTTCACCGCGTTAAACAGCCTGGCCCAGGACGAGGCGTTGGACGGGGAGGCGCTTTACACGGAGCGCGGCTGTATTTATTGCCACGGGCCGGCGGGCAGGGAGCCGGCGTTGCCCGACTATCCGAAGCTTGACGGCCAGAACGAGGACTACCTGGTCCAGCAGATGAAGGACATCAAGAGTCGCGCGCGTGATAACGGCTACGTCGGCATGATGCAGCCGGCCGTGCTGAACGTCAGTGACGAAGAATTCGCGGCAATCGCCGCCTACCTGGCGGCGCAGTGATATGAACCGATCAACACGAATGAACACGATCAACGGACTCGTCAGGCTTTCACTGGGCGGCATGCTGGCCGCAACGCTCTGGATTGCGCTGAATGCCGCTGCCGCCGATGGCCAGTCGTTGTACGCAGATAATGCCTGCGGAAGCTGTCACGGGCCGACAGGCAATGAGCCGATTCTGTCGACCTATCCGAAGATTGCCGGCCAGAACAAGGAATACCTGATCCGGCAGATGAACGACATCAAGAGCGGTGAGCGAGACAATGGGGCATCGATCGCGATGCGCGGTCTCGTCACAAATCTCGATGCCGACGACATTATTGCGATCGCGGAGTACCTGAGCAGCATGTGACTTGCGATCGAGCCGCCGGTTGGTTGCCGGCGCAGGGGGGTAGTGTGAACCAACGTATGAGTGCCGCAGGAGCCGCCCTGCTGGTTGCCGGTCTGGCCTTTGCCTACTATGCGCACGCTGCGCTCGACAAGCGCACCCCGGTCGACGGGATGACGCTTGCAGGGTACAGGGACACCCTCGACCGCTACTGCGTGACCTGCCACAACGAGAAGCTGCAGACTGCCGGACTGATGCTGGATCAGGCTAACGTCGGTGACGTGACCGAATCGCCGCACGTCTGGGAGCGGGTCATTACCCGGCTGTCCCTGAAGGCCATGCCGCCGGTCGGCATGCCGCGTCCCGATGCCGAGTTTTACACCGCGTTCCCCGACTACCTGAAATCAGAGCTTGATCAGAACGCGCTGGAGAATCCGAATCCTGGTCGCACGGTCACGGCGCATCGGCTCAACCGCAGCGAGTACACGAACGTTATCCGCGACCTGCTCGCCGTCGAAGTCGACGGCGCCGCCATGCTGCCGGCCGACAACTCGGGCGGTTTCGACAATCTCGGCGACCTGTTGTCGGTGTCGCAGGTGCTGATGGAGAAATACCTGTCCGCGGCGCGCGAGATCAACCAGCTCGCCATAGGGGCCCTCGATATACCCGTGGACAGCTACCAGTACACGATCGACCCCCGGCTCTTGCAGAACGAGAGGATGAGCGAAGACCTGCCGTTCGGTTCGCGCGGTGGCGCCGCGATACGCCATCGCTTTCCGCTTGACGGAGACTACGACATCAGCGTTCGCCTGCTACGGACGGACGACACCGGGTTCGTGATCGGCCTCGACGAACCCAAGCGGCTGGACGTGCGCCTTGACGGCGAACGCGCCAGGCTGTTCACGGTCGGCGGTAAAAACGTCGGCCCGGCGTTCGGGGCGGGCCTGGCCGACCGCTTACCCCCGGATCCGGAGCAGGCACGCTACGAACGAACGGCAGACAGCGAACTGACGGTTCGACTACCGATAGACGCCGGTACCCGCACGGTGCAGGTCGCCTTCCTGGATGAGACCTTTGCCTGGGAAGATCCTGTACCGCCTCGCTCGTACGACAACTACAACGTATCAAGGATTGCCGAGTCTTACGAGCGCGCCTGGGCTGAGCCCGGTGTGAGCAGCGTGACGATCATGGGGCCGTACAACGTGCGCGGTCCGGGTAACACCGAGAGCCGCCGGAAGATTTTCGTGTGTACGCCGGCGGTCAGTGCCGATGAAGAACCGTGCGCGGGCCGGATCCTGGCCCGACTTGCCAGGCTTGCATATCGCCGGCCCGTCGACGATGCGGATATCGCGCCGCTGATGGACCTCTACCGCCAGGGCCGCGAACTGGAAGGCTCGTTCGAGGCGGGCGTGCAAATGGCGCTCGAAGGCCTGCTCGTCAGCACCGAGTTTTTGTTCCGGATCGAGCGCGATCCCGACGTCGCGCCTGACAGCGTTTACGCGATCAGCGACCTCGAACTGGCCTCGCGACTTTCGTTCTTCCTGTGGAGCAGTATCCCCGACGATGAGCTGCTTTCCCTGGCCGAAGGCAACCGGCTGCGCGAGCCCGGCATCCTCCAGCAGCAGGTCGCACGCATGCTGTCCGACGAGCGTTCGCGGTCGCTGGTCGACAGCTTTGCCGAGCAGTGGCTGCTGCTGAGAAACCTGCCGCAGATCCACAAGGACCAGGAGGCGTTTCCGGAATTCGACGAAAATCTGCGCCAGGCCATGTATGACGAAGTGCGCCTGTTCGTCCAGAGCATCTTTGAGGAAGACCGCTCGGTGCTCGACTTCCTGCGCGCGGAACATTCGTACGTGAATGAGCGCCTTGCGCGGCACTATGGAATCAACGACGTCTACGGCACCCGTTTCCGGCGGGTGACCTTGCCGGAGGAACAGCAGGGACTGCTGGCGCGAGCCGGGATCCTGTCCATCACTTCTTATCCGAACCGCAACTCGACCGTGCTGCGCGGCAAGTGGGTGCTCGAAAATATTCTCGCGTCGCCGCCGCCGCCGCCGCCGAGCGACATACCCCCGCTCGAGGATACGCAGAGCCCGTCGGGTGAGGTTCTGACGCTACGTGAGAAGATGGAGATTCATCCTGCAAATCCGACCTGCGCCGTATGTCATAACCAGATGGACCCCATCGGCTTTGGTCTCGAGAATTACGGGGCGATCGGTCAATGGCGAACCCGCGACGAAGGCAAACCCATTGATTCTTCGGGGCGGCTGCCAAGCGGCATCGAGTTCCAGGGGCCGGCACAATTGCAGCAGGCGCTGCTGGCGGACCCGCGGGTCTTCGCCAACGCGTTCACACAGAAACTCCTGACCTATGCGCTGGGCAGGCCGCTGGAGTATTATGATATGCCGGCGGTACGCAAGATCGTGGATGACGCCGGCGCTGAGGATTACCGTTTTTCATCCATCGTACTCGGTACAGTCACCAGCATGCCTTTTCAGATGAGGAGGGCAGGTACATGAGGCTCTTGAAAAAACCCATGCCGCGCCGAACGTTTCTCCGCGGACTCGGCGCGTCGATTTCGCTGCCGGTTCTAGACGTAATGACCCCGGCGCTGGGCGCGCTGTCAAAACCGGGCAGCGCGATGCCGCTCAGGGTCGGTTACGTGTATTCGCCGAACGGCATCATCAAGGAGCGCTGGCGCCCGACGATCGCCGGCGCTGACTTCGAGTTGACCGACGTGCTGCAACCGTGGGAACCGTTCCGCGATCAGCTTCTGGTGCTCACGCATTTAAATAACGGTGATGCAGAGAGCGTCAGTGGTCACGTTGGTGGCAGCACGATGTTCCTGACCGGAACCGAGCCGAACAAGTCGCTCAGCGAAATCCAGGCGAACCAGTCTGTCGACCAGCTGCTGGCGCGTGAGATCGGCGCCGAAACTCCATTGGGCTCACTGCAGGTCTGCATCGAAAATGCGGCCGAACTGGCCGGCCAGTCTTCCGGCGGCTACAGCTCCGCTTACACGAACACCATATCCTGGGCGAGTCCGACGACGCCGCTGCCGATGGAGCACCGGCCGCGCGAGATTTTCGAGCGGCTGTTTGGTGATGGCGGGACGGATCCCGAGGCTCGCATCAGCCGTATCCGTCGGCAGAAGAGTATTCTCGATTTCGTTCAGGGAGACGTCGCCCGTGTTCGCAAGCAGCTGGGTCATGTCGACAGCCTGAAACTCGACGAGTTTTCCGACGCGCTCCGCGACGTCGAATACCGCGTGCAGAAAGCCGAAGGCAAGGTGGACATGGAGCTGCCGGAGATCGAGCGGCCGGTCGGCATACCGGAGCACGAGGAACACGTGCGGCTGATGTATGACCTGCTGCTGCTCGCGTTCCAGACTGACACGACGCGCGTGTTCACCTACATGATTGCACGCGAATACAGCGAGCTCGTCTACACGAATCTCGGGCACACCGATCCGTACCATCCGCTGACGCACCACCGCGGCAGCCCCGAGCGCAAACAGCAGGCGGGCGATATCGACGTCTATCACGCACAGCTTTTCGCCGAGTTCCTGACCAAGATGCGCGACACGGTCGAAATCGACGGCTCGTCGCTGCTGGACAATGTCATGCTTGTCTACGGCGCCGGGCTCGGCGATGCGGACATCCACAGCCAGTGGAACGTGCCCGTGGCGCTGCTCGGAGGCGGCGGCGGCCGGCTCAAGGGCGGCCGGCACCTCGTGTTTGAGGAGGGGACACCGCTGTCGAATCTGCACGTCGCGATGCTCAACAGGATCGGTATCCCGACTGAGTTCTTCGGCGGGCAGCTCGGCTTTTCGACCGGCGAGCTCGATCTCGACGCATTAGCCTGACAGCGGAGCAGCGCATGGCCGAATCGGGACTCCTCGTTACCCTGCGGCGTGTCGCGTGCGCGGCGATACTGGCCACGACCTTGCACGCTGTCTACGTGCAAGCGGCGGCCGACCCACAGCTTGCCGATGCCGCCAAACGGCAGGACTGGACCGGTGTAAAGGCTCTGCTTGGGTCCGGGTCGGCGGACGTTGACGCAGCCCAGCCCGATGGCGCGACGGCGCTTGCGTGGGCCGCCTACTGGGACCACACGGAGACAGCAAAGCGCCTGCTGCGGGCCAAAGCGGACCCGGACCGCGGCAACGACTATGGCGTCACGCCGCTGATGCTAGCCTGCCAGAACCGCAGCGCGGAGATGGTGCGGCTGCTGCTGAAGAGCGGCGCCGATCCCGACGCGGCCTCATGGAGCGGGGTTACGCCGTTAATGACGGCTGCGCGGACCGGTGAAGTTGACATCATGCGCGCACTGCTGGATGCCGGCGCGGATGTGAACGCGAGTGAACCGCGACGTAGCCAGAACGCGTTGATGTGGGCTATCGGGTTCGGTTATCCGGATGCGGCCCAACTGCTGATCGAAAACGGCGCCGACGTCAGCGCGAGGACGACGAAGCTCCAGGAAGACTACAGCCCGATGGAGATCGAGGGCTACACGAAAAACGTGTCCGGCACGGCGCAGGGCGGATACACGCCGCTGATGTTTGCGGCCAGGACGGGAGACGTTGCGACGGCCGGGCTCCTACTCGAGAAAGGGGCCGATCCCAATGCTGAATCGATGGCCGATGGCGGGCCGCTCGAGATTGCCAGTGCTGCGGGTTATGAGGATCTCGCTCTCATGCTGCTCGAGGCCGGCGCGGACCCGAACCGGGCTGATTCCAACGGTATGACCGCGCTGCATTACGCGATGCGCGACGGGCTCAAGGTCCTGCATGGCTACACGATCATCGACGGCACCGTCGTCTGTAACTTCGGCGGTGACCCGACTCGCTGCAAACCGCTGGCCGTCCTGAGCGACAAGGAGCTTGAGTTCCTGAACGATCCCAAGACCGACCTGTTTATTGGCGAGGAGGAGGAAAGCAATCTCAGCGACCCGCTACCCGGCCCGAACATGCACCGGCTAGCGGAGGCCCTGCTGGATCGAGGCGCAGACCCGAACGCGGCAATGGATTACCCGCCGCCTTACCTGCGACTCGCGAGGATGTCCATGTTCAACCTGACCGGCGCAACGCCGTTTTTCCTGGCTGCCGCGGCCCAGGATGTCGACGCGATGGACATCATGTTGCGGCGCGAAGGCGTCGAGCCGCTCGTGGAAACGTCGATTAACGAAGCTATCTTCTACCGGCAGATGAAAGCCAACGCCGATGACAATGAAATTCAGGCAAACGCGACGACACTGCTCGTGGCAGTGGGCCTGGGCCGCAAGAGTGACATGTCGCCGGACGAAGAAGAGAGGGCAATACGTGCTGCCGAGAAGCTGCTTGCGCGAGGCGCCGACATCAACGAGACGACCGCGACCGGCTGGACCCCGATGCATGCTGCATCGTATATCGGCGCCGAATCGCTGATTAAATTTCTCGCTGCAAACGGCGCGGACATCAACGTTATGACCGGTTGCGGGCAGACGCCGATGAGCCTCGCGCTGGGTACCAGCGTCGCCGGTTTGCTCGATCGTACGGTGCCGCAGGTCGAGACGGCCGAACTGCTGCTGGATCTCGGTGCCGGCAAAGTCGCCGAGGACAAAGCCGTCGGGCAGTGCGTGCTCGGCCGCGGTGGTCTCGAGGCCGACCTGGCCCAGAATGCACTGGTCCAGGTGCGGATCGACGAGGTGCTTCGCAGGCTCGAAGATCGGCCGTAGCAAAACTCCCCTGCGGACCTGAAAAAGCCCTCCAGACGCAGCCCTCACCGGCTCCTGCCTGCAACGGCGAAGACACGGCGTTATTGCGGCCGGCGATGCTCCCCGATCTTGCCCTTGCGCCCTGTAAGTGATTACATTTTCAATGGTTTCGACCGATACCGTATCGGTTTGACCGTCAAAACCAATTGGTCTAACCTCCGATGAGTCAGATAGGTATTTCACCTACCGACACAGCTTGCAATGGCTTTATCCGGGGGGATCCAATGTTTAATCTTCAGTTCAAGAAGACCGTCGCTTCATTTGCTACCTGTGCCGCTATTGCCGGCGCCTTGCTCAGTCCTGGTGCCGTGTACGCGCAGGAGCGGGCGATGCTCGAAGAGATTACGGTGACGGCTCAGCGCCGCGAACAGAGCCTGAAAGACGTGCCGATTTCGGTGCAGGCCTTTGACGGCAGGGAAGTCACGCGGCAGGGAATAATCAGCCTCAGCGAGCTGTCTGCGTTCAGCCCGGGACTCATCGTCAAGGATTGGTCCGAAGAACAGGGCCTGATCCTGCGCGGCGCGGGAACCCAGAGCAAGAACCTCGGCGTGGAGCAGGGCGTACCGACGTTTATTGACGGGGTGCATTTCGGCCGCGGTTCGCAGGTCAGGAATTCCTACCTGGATCTCGAGCGCATCGAGGTGCTTAAGGGACCGCAGCCCGTATTTTTCGGTCAGAACGCTGCGGCCGGCGCCCTTAACATCACGACGCGGAAACCGACGCCCGAATGGGAAGGCAATCTCTCAGCCGACGTCGGGAATTTCGGCAAGACCAGTGTCGAAGGTGCTGTCGGCGGCCCGATCACCGAGACGTTCGGCGTCCGGGTCGCAGCGAAGTACTATGAGCTGGAAGGTTTCATGACCGACTACTACACGGGCAAGAAATTTCCCGAACGGGAGTCCAAGACGGCGCGCATGACGCTGCAGTGGACACCCACGGACAATTTCCAGTCAACGCTGAAGGTTGACTGGGCCGAGAACGACCTCGGCCCCAGGGTCTGGCCGCTCGTGCTGGACAAGTATTACGAAGACCCGGAGCTTAACCACCCGGAGCGGACCACGATCATCGGTATCTCGGCAACGGGCGCGGCGGGCGCCGTGGAGCGGGGCCTGCGCGTCGGCCAGTTCAGCGATGTCGGCTGGGTTTACACCGGGCCGTTCGTTAATCCCTACGACGAAGTCGTTGCGTCGGGCATTCCGCTGACGGAAGCCTCCGGCGTCGCGGATGGCCTCGTGCTCGACTGGACAAAGTGCTTTGCTGATGGCGGACTGATGATCATGGACGGTGGTTTTACGCCGTATACCGCCGACGGCATCGCGGGCCCGGAAGATCCCGTGGTCGAGGTCGAAAGCAGGGGCAGGCAGCCCGTCAGGCCGAGCCAGTTCGAGAGCTGCAACATGGCCGACGAGTCGGCGTCAACCCCGTGGCACTCGATACTCGATCTGAACTACACGCTTGCGAACGGTGTCGAGATCGAGTCGAAGACCGCGTACAGCAAGCACCGGTTCCACAACACGCCGCACAACTCGGGCGGCGGTGCGTTCGCGGCGAACCCGCGCTCGCGCGGCGAGGACCTCGACCAGTGGAGCACCGAGCTGAGGTTTACGTCCGAGACGGGTGGAGCGATCGAGTGGATGGCGGGTATGTACTTCCAGAATAACAAGCTGGATGCCTGGTCGGATTCCTATCGCGCCAACGGGCGGCGCGCGCTCCGTGCCCAGCGTACCTCCGAGGAGTCTGACTGGAGAAGCGTGTTTGCGACCGTGACGTTCAATTTCTTGGGCGACAAGGCGTCGCTGGATCTCGGTGGCCGCTACACGGGCATTTCCAAGAAAGCCGAAGGCAGTAATAACCATGCCGAGTGGTTCGTCATCGATCGCGTCGAGGCCGGCGGTGACGGCTCCATCGTGCGTATTCCAGCCGGTTTCGATATCCGCGGGTCTTCGACACGAGCGCAAATTTCTCGCGCAATCCTCGAGCAGCATCCCGGTATCGCCAACGGCTCGATCGTCGGCCGCTCTAACATGTCGACGATCTGTACCGACCTGTACGGCGAGCAGTTGAACTCGGGCTTTATCAGCGAGAACTCGCGCTGCGCAAGCGTCTCAGCGACGATCTCGGACGACTCGTTCGATCCGCAGGTCGTGTTCCGCTACCGCACGTCTGACGACGTATCCTGGTACGTCAAGTATGCAACGTCCTTCAAGTCCGGCGCGTTCGACAATGGCGTCTCCGAAGTGGCGCGGTTCGAAGACACGTTTACGTTCGGTCCCGAGGAATATGAGATCTGGGAGGTCGGCATGCGCGGTAACTTCATGGATGGCCGCCTGTCGGCCGAGGCCACGCTGTTCACGACGGACATGACCGGCGTGCAGGTCTCGTTTATTGACCGGGTTCTGGACCGCAACATCACCAAGAATATCGCGGAGCAGAGTTCGGATGGTCTCGAGCTCGGCTTGCGATTCGCGGCCAGCGACCGCATCACGTTGAGTGCCTACGCGGCCTTCCTCGATGCGACGATCGACAAGTTCGAAGACGCGGTTTGTACCGAGGACGAGCGGGTCACGGGCAATTGCCGCGAAGAGGATGGGCCGGACGGACCGGCGGGCACGACCGACCGCTCTGGTGCCGATGCGCGGAATGCTCCCGACTGGCAGCTCACGGCCAGTATGCAGTGGGAGTTGCCGACGATTATCAGCGGGCTTCGCCACGATCTCGACATTACGTTTTTGGCATCCGATGACTATGTCACCGATCGTTCGTTCTCCCGCGTCATCGACATGCCAAGTTATGAAGATCTGAACGTCTCGTACGAGATAGGCCCGGAGGCGGGCAGGTGGTCGTTACTCCTTTATGGACGTAACCTGCTCGAACCGACGCCACGCTATAACGGGGATCTTGATATCGCGGGCGACGGCGTGATTGGTTCTGAAGCGCAGATTGGAACCACGAACTTTGCGACCTACGGGGCCAGGTTTACGCTCAACTTCGACTAGTCTTTGGCTATAAAAAAACCCGCCCCGGCATCGGCACTTGCGGTGCCGGGGCGTTGTTCTTCAGGAAGCCGATCGATCCGATAATGAGATTACGCTCAGCTGTTTTCAGCGTTGCCATTGTGCTCGGTGCGCTCGGCGTGTCCGCCGCCGCGGCCTCGAGATTCGATACGGAAGACTCTGCCGCCCACTATCGCGCGGTGCTGGACCAGTACTGCGTCACCTGCCACAACGCCGTCCTGAAAACCGCGGGCATGGTGCTCGACACGGCCGACGTTGCCGACATAAGCGCTGCGCCGCAGCTGTGGGAGCGCGTCGTTACCAAGCTGTCGCTGTCGGCCATGCCGCCGGTCGGCATTCCGCACCCGGACAAGAGCTTCTACGACGGCTTTCTTGCCTACCTGCAGGCCGGCCTCGACGAGGCGGCCGGGGCGCAGCCAAACCCGGGTCGCCCGACCGTCCACCGCCTCAATCGCACGGAATACGCAAACGCGATCCGGGACCTGCTCGCCATCGATACCGACGTCGCAGCGTTGCTGCCGGCCGACAATATTGGCGAAGGCTTCGATAACATCGCCGAAGTACTGGCGGTATCGCCGCTCCTGATGGAACGCTACCTGTTTGCCGCGGGCCGGGTCAGTAGCCAGGCTGTCGGACCTCGCTCGATGCGGCCGGCGAGCGAGACCTACACGGTGTCCGAGTCGTTCCGGCAGCAGCAGCGCATGAGCGAGGAGCTGCCGTTCGGTTCGCGCGGCGGCACGGTCGTCAGGCACCGTTTCCCGATGGACGGCGAATACGTTGTCGACATCAAGCTGCAACGAAACATCGAAGGCTACATTCGCGGCATACGCGAAGAGCGAACGCTCGATGTTCGCCTCGACCACGAGCGGATCGGCACGCTGACCGTCGGGGGCGAGGTTCGCGGTCCCTCGGGACCCACGTTCACGATCAACCAGGTCGTGCAGTACGCCGGGGATGCAGACCAGGTTGGGTACGAGTTCACGGCCGACGAGAACCTGCAGGTTCGTTTCAAGGCGGCAGCCGGCACGCATCTCGTCGGTGTCGCTTTCGCGGACGGCAATGCCAAGCCTACCGGAGTATTGACTCCGCAGCTGACCTTGCCGGACATCGAGTCCTACAAGGGCGGCGTTGCAGCGGTCGCAAGCGTCACGATCACGGGGCCCTATGCGCCGCAGGGTCCGGGCACCACAGCCAGCCGCAACAAGATCTTCGTGTGCTTGCCGCCGGCCGACGCACAGCCAGAAGAAGAAGAGCGCTGTGCCAGCAATATCCTGGGCAAGCTGGCGCGGCAGGCATATCGCCGACCGGTCACCGCTGCCGACGTCGATAACCTGATGGGCCTCTACCGGGAGGGCCGAAACGGCGAGAGCTTTGAAAGCGGGATCGAACTGGCACTGCAGGGGATACTTGCGGGTCCCGAATTCCTGTTCCGGATCGAACAGGAACCTGCCGATACCGTTGCGGGCGAGGTCTACCCGGTCAGCGATCTCGAGCTTGCCTCCCGGCTGTCATTCTTCCTCTGGAGCACGATTCCCGACGAGGAACTGCTGACGGTTGCCGAGCAGGGCCGCCTGCGCGAGCCGGCTGTGCTCGAGCAGCAGGTTCGCCGCATGCTGGCCGACGAGCGCTTCGAGGGCTTCCTGACGAATTTCGGCAGGCAGTGGCTGGCCGTTCGCGACGTTGAGTTCGCGGAACCGAACCTTAGCCTTTTCCCGGAATTCGATGACGAGCTTCGGGAGGCTTACCAGCAGGAACTGCTGCTCTGGTTCGCGAGCATGGTGCGGGACGATCACAGCGTTTTGGAACTGCTGACGTCAGACTACACGTACGCTAACGAGCGGCTTGCGCGCCACTACGGGATCAACGGTGTTTACGGCAGCCGCTTTCGCCCCGTCGCGCTGACGGGTCAAGCGTCACGACACGGTCTGCTCGGCAAGGGCGGATTCCTGACCGCTACGGCCTACAATAACCGGACCTCGCCGGTCGTCCGCGGTAAGTGGGTCCTCGAAAACCTGCTCAACATGCCGCCGCCACCGCCGCCCGAGGATGTCCCGGCGCTGCAGGTCAGCGCGGACGGCAAGGCGCTGACGCTCAAACAGGCCATGGAAATGCACCGGGCCAACCCGGTCTGCGCGAGCTGCCACAAACTGATGGACCCGATCGGCTTCGCGCTCGAAAACTTCGATGCGATCGGCGGCTACAGGGCTCGCTATGCGGACGCCGACGCGCCGGTTGACGCCTCCGGGCTGTTGTTCGACGGCAGCGAGTTCCAGACCGCCGAGGAGTTTCGCCGGGAGTTCATGAAACATGCAGACCGGGTCGTGCACACCGTCACTGAGAAGGTGCTCACCTACTCGCTTGGCCGCGGCCTCGAATATTATGACCAACCGACGGTTCGCGCGATCGTGCGCGCGAGCGCTGAGGAGAATTACACGTGGTCCTCCCTTATACTGGGGGTGATCGAAAGCACGCCATTTCAGTATCGGAGGGCGACCAGCCATGATGATATTTAAGAAATCCATGCCCCGCCGTACGTTCCTGCGCGGCGCAGGCGCGGCCATAGCCGTGCCGTTTCTCGATGCCATGGTGCCCGCGCTGGCGGCATCTAGCGCCAGTTCGCAGCTGAGGGTCGGCTTCATTTACCTGCCCGTGGGCCGGATTATGGAAAACTGGACGCCGACAGCCGTGGGCAGCGACTACGAGCTCACGCCGACGCTCGAGCCGCTGGCCGGGTTCCGGGAGCAAATGCTCGTCGTGAGTGGCCTCGACGTCAAGGCGGCGGATCTGCTGCCGGGCGAGCGCGGTGGCCCACACGCAAGGCCGTGCGCAGCCTATCTGACCGGGGCGCACCCGTTTCCGGATCGCGTGGGTATTTCGTTCGACCAGCTCGCGGCCAGGCACTTGGGACAGGACACGCCGCTCGCGTCGATGGAGCTGGGTATCGATCCTCCTGAGTGGGCAGGCCAGGGCGCCGGCGATTACAGTGGCTTCTACACGAGCACCGTCAGCTGGCGGACGCCGACGACGCCGCTGCCGATCCAGAATAACCCGCGCACCGTCTTCGAGCGCCTGTTCGGCGACACTGACACCCTGGATCCCGAGACAATGCGCCGTCGAATCGAGCGCAAAGGCAGCGTCCTCGACGCCGTGACCGCGCGCGTCAATGCGATGAAGACGTCGGTGAGTCCTGCAGATCGCTACAAACTGGATGAATACCTCGACGCTGTTCGCGATATCGAGCGCGGCATCCAGGCGGCGGAGTCGCGGACCACCTCCGATCACAACGCGTCGGCGCGCGAGGACATAAGCCGGCCCGCGGGTATCCCGGCCGACTATGCCGAGCATGGCAAGCTGATGTTCGACATGATGTATCTCGCCTACCAGACCGACATGACCCGGGTCGTCGCGTTCATGCTCGGCCACGAGGGCACGAACCGAAACTTCATCGAGCTCGGCGCGCAGGACGGCCATCACTCGCTGTCGCATCACAAAGGCGATGCGGGCGCGATTGAGCTGCTCAAGAAGGTCGACCGTTACCAGAGCGAGCTGCTGGCGTACTTCCTCGGCAGGATGCAGGCGACCAAGGAACTCGACGGCACCTCGTTGCTGGACAACTCGATCTTTGTCGTCGGTAGCGGCCTGAGTGACGCCAACAACCACGTGCACAATGACGTACCCGTGGCGCTGTTGGGTGGGGCACAGGGCAAGCTGCATGGCGGCCGGCACGTGCGCTTTGCCGGCGAACCGCTGTCGAACCTGCACCTGACCGTACTCGACATGGCGGGCGTGCCGGCGGACGAGTATTTCGAAAACGAGACGGCCGACGCAACCGGGATCCTGCCCGGCATCACCAGCTGAATATACTCAAGCGCAAAGCCGCGCAGCGTTCGCGGCAAGGCCTGGAGGAACAGTAACCATGCGTCAGTCATCAGGAGTTGCGGCCGCGTCGCTGGCCATCGTTTTGCTGGTCAGCCAGCCCGTGGGCGCAGACGAACGGCTGATCGCTGCGGTCCGGAACGACGACCAGGCATCGCTGATGTCGCTGCTCGATCGCAAGGATGTCGAAATCGACGCGGGCCGCGCAGATGGCAGCACGGCGCTGGCCTGGGCAGCCCACGAGGACGACGAGCAGGCCGTCGACCTGCTGATTCGTGCCGGTGCCGACGTCAACAAGGCCAATGATTTTCACGGCGTGACGCCGGTCGCACTTGCCTGCGCAAACGGCAATTCGCGTGTGGTCAGGAAACTGCTCGATGCGGGCGCCGACCCGGACCGGGCACAATGGAGCGGCGAAACGCCGCTCATGACCTGTGCCAATACCGGTGCCGTGGACGGGGTGACCGCTCTCCTTGAGTATGGCGCAGACGTCAATGCGACAGAGAACGAAGAGGACCAGACGGCCCTGATGTGGGCGGTCGCCGGGCAACATGCTCAGGTGGTCAGGGTTCTTACAGAGAACGGCGCCAACGTCGAAGCCCGGTCGCGCATCGTACCGAGACCCGACCCCTACATCGTCGAAATGTCCCTGGACGAGAGCATCTGGCCCACGAATTATCCCGAGACCACGCGCTGGGAAAAAGTGTCCGGCGGGTTCACGGCGCTTTATTTCGCGGCGCAGCAGGGCGACATCGAATCGGCGCGCATCCTCCTTGAGGCCGGTGCTGACATCGATGCGCCACATCCGGAGCTGGGCAGCGTGCTTAACGTGTCACTGGCGAGCGGGCACGAGGACTTCGCGCTGTTCCTGATCGATCAGGGCGCCGACCCGAACATCAGCGATGCCTGGGGTGCGTCTACGCTGCACTACGCGTTGTACAAAGGCCTGTTGATCATCAACCGCTGGCGTCCGACCGAGACCGAGCACCTGGGCTGGGAGCGCGAAAACATGCCGCGCGTGGTCCGGGCGCTGCTCGATCGCGGTGCTGATCCGGACGCCACGATCGCCTATGGCTACCCGTACATGGAGAATCCGTTTATTGCCCGCTCTGCCGACCTGCCGCCGCAGGTGTCTCCGGTCGGTGCGACACCTCTCCACCTGGCGGCCATATCGGGCGACGTCGAGTCCATGAGGATCCTGGGACCGGTATCCGATGCGAAGGCCAAGACGATCGGTGGCGGGACTATGTTCCTGCTCGCCGCCGGCGCCGGTGTCGAGAAGAGAGCCCGTAGTGGCCAAGACGCCGTTGCGGCTGCAAGGCTTGCGCTCGCCATGGGAGGCGGCGACGTGAACGATTACCTGACCGACCGGGTCCCCGGCGGACCGCGCCGCGACGTGGAGGATCGTCGTACGGCGATGCATTTCGCAACCTACCTCGGCTGGGCGGAGATGATTAAATTCCTTGTCGAGCAGGGCGCAGAGATTGACGCTACTGACCGCTACGGCATGACGCCGCTTATGATCGCGCTGGGCGATCCCGAGGGCCGCTACTACCGCCAGGTCGGTGATGGCAACTACGATCTTCGGTTCCGTAGGCCAGGCCCGACACCGGGAACCGGCGCCAATGAGAAAATGGCAGAGCTGCTCGTGGCGCTGGGCGCTGAGCCTTTCAGCGGCGAATATCGCGACAGCTCCGGCCTGTAGTCGCTGCTGATCGCCGAATAAGCGGCTACTGGCCGCAATCCGAACTGCAACGAAGAGCGTGCGATGCCGCCTGTCATCTGGCTACCTGCTTGCGGCAAGACGCCACTGCCGGAGATGGGTCCGCAGTCAGGGCCGCGCTGTTACTCCCGCGTCTCCAGCTCCTGTTGCCGCTTGAAGATGGCGACGTTGGTTGGGAAGATCCGCGCGCCTTTGTCCAGCACGCGACCGGCGTCTTTCCAGTTCTGCTGCCGCAGGTAGATCGCCGCCAACCGATCGTAGACAGCCGGATCGCGGTCGATCGCATAGACACTCAGGAACTCCAGCAGCTCGATGGCCTTGTCCGGCATGTCCTGCTGTGCGTAATACTCCGCAAGGCGCAGCCGCGCCTGGAAGGTATAGCTATCGAGATCCATGGCGGTTTCGTAGGCAGACAGCGCGGCCTTCTCGTTTCCTGCCGCGAGCTGATAGTCGCCGAGCAGCTCCCAGTAGACCGCGATCGGGTAGGGTTCAGATGCTATGTAGCGCTGCATCCAGCGTGCGGCCTCCGCCCATTGCCGCTGGAACGCGTTGAGGCCCGCGATCTTCAATAGATAGTCCGACCGCTCCGGGTTGAGGCCGACCGCCTGCGTGTAGTGAGCAATGGCCGCTGTCCGGTCGCCGCGCCGCTCCATCAGTCGCCCTTTGAGTTCCTCGCGATACGCGGCGTAGTCGTCGGGATAGCCAGCGGGCGCTACGGATTTCTCCAGGGCTTCTTCCGCACTGAGAAACTGGGTGGTATGAATCGTCGCGCTTGCCATCGACAGGTACAGGCTTGTGTCGCTCGCGCGCTGCATGCGCGCAAGCTCTTCCACGGCCAGGCTGGCAAAGTCGAATCGATCCATGCGCAGCAGCGGATCCATGATTGCGACATAGGCGCGCTCGCGAACCGCATCCGGAAGGCCCGCGGGCAGCAGCCGATCCCGGTGCTCGTTGAGTAACTCGACGTTCAGCGCCAGCGTCTGTGCGTACAGGTTTCGCGGGGCACTGTATTCGAGAAGGGGCTTGTCGTCGGTATTGCGAGGTGCTGATTCGGAAAATGCCCGCACACCGTCTGTCGCAGTGACGTAGTGAGCGAGCAGGCTGAGCGGTTCGTCCAGGGCAAGGAATTCGCGGAAGTCCCGGCGCACGCTTGCATCGCTTGCCCAGAGCCGGTCGATCGCCTGTACGTCGAGCTGCAGCGGACGCCGGCTGGCGAGCACGATGATATCGCCGGAGTCCATGTGCCAGACCGAGACCTCAGCGAACCGCCGCTGTATCTCTGCCAAAACCATGCGGACATTGTCTGGCGACAGCTCGTAAAGCGGCAGCCATTGCGCGAATATTCCATCCGGGTTCAACGATCGGGCCGCCAGTTCGTAGAACTCGGCCGTGAAGAGATTGCCGATACCCGCGATCCACGGATTGGAGGGCTCCGAGATGATGATGTCATAGGTCTGCCCGGCAACGTTCAGGAAGTTGCGTGCATCGTTTTCGATAATGCGGACCTTGGGATGCTTCCAGCTGCCACGATTGTAGTCCTCAAACCAGGGAGCGGCGCCGATGATGGCCGGTTCGATCTCTACCGTGTCGACGCGCCGGGTTTGCGGGAAAACCGTCGCGACGCCGGTGGTAACGCCCGAGCCGTAGCCTATGACCAGCACATTCTCCGCAGCGGGATGATGGAAGCCGGGCAGGTAGGACAGCAGCAGCTGCGTTTTCTTGTCATTGCCGTTCGACGCATCGACCTTGCCATTGGTCCGGAGGCCGACGTACCCGTTGCCGCGTCGAACGGAAACGGTGGCGTTCTTGCCTTCTTCGAAATAAACGACGTCCGTCTCGCTGTAATGCTCTTCGATTGTCAGCTGCGGGCGTGCCTCGAACTGTCGGGCGTAGATCAACACACCGCGATCCAGGACATCCGGAGTCCAGAATACTTCGCCGCGAAAGGACACGGCAGTCAGCACCACGACGCCGGCCGCTACGTATGGCAATAATGGCGAGCGCTGCCGGTCCCGGAGGAGCAAGGCCAGGGCGATAGCGGCATTGAACAGGAGGCCGACGAGAATCGTTTTCTCGGTACCGATCAGCGGGATCAACAGAAACCCGGCGCTGAGCGAACCGACGATAGCGCCGAGCGTATTGATCGAATAGACGCTGCCTATTCGGCGACCGAGTATGCTCATTCGATTCGAATACAGCTGCGCGCCGATCGGCAGCGTTGCGCCCATGAAAAACGTTGCTAGGACCATCAGCGCGGCGGACACCAGGAACTGAATTGTCAGAACGGCCGGGAACGAGTAGTAGAGCGCCCGGACGAGCGATACGAGCAGCGTCGGGGCCAGCAGGTAGCCAACCAGAAAAATCAGCCCGCCCGCGGCGATGGCCAGCTGAAAAATGCCCAGCATTCGCAGGCTGGCCGCCGGCCGATAGCGTGCTGCCCAGCTGCTGCCCAGGGCGATGCCGACAAGAAAGGTGACGAGCATGATCGCGAACGCGTAGGTCGAGTTGCTGATCAGTGCCGACAGCGCCCGCGTCCAGGCTACCTCGTAGAGCAGGGCGACGAAACCCGAAATGGCCAGTGTCGCGAGAACGAACTGATCGACGACCGGGTTCGCCGCTTTGCTGCTGGCGATGTCGTCGCTTTCGGCCCGTTCGTCCGCAGAGGCATCAACCGGGTCAAGGCGCAAGTCCAGGCCGATTGCGAGCAATCCCAGCGCGATATTCAGCGCGGCGATCGACAGCGTCGTAGCGTGGTTGCCAAGCACGGGAACCAGGAACAGCGCGGCGGCCAGCACCCCGACGGCGGCACCAAAGGTGTTCAGCGCATATAGCGTTGCCAGCTTTGATTCGACCTCGCCGATGCGGTGAATAAACAGGCGGGCCATGACCGGCAACGTGCCGCCCATCAGGAACGTCGGCACGAGCATGATCGTGAACGATGCCGCGAAGCGCGTGAAGAAATCGGCGCCCGGGATCGCGGTCAGCTGCGGTGCGAAATCCCAGTACACGCCGTCCATTGCGCGGAAGAAGACGGGAACCAGGTAGGCCGAGATGCCGATCAGTACTTCGAGCACGCCGTACATCCGCAGCGGCCGCGCGACCCGGTCGGAGACAATCCCGAGCCGCCAGTTGCCGAGCGCGAGGCCTGCCATGAACGCGCCCAGGACGATCGCGATGGAATACGAGGTATTGCCGAAAACGAGTCCGGTCAGCCGCAGCCAAAGTACCTGGTAGACAAGGCCGGCAGCGCCCGAGGCAAAAAAGATCAGGTACAGAACGCGCGTCATGCGCTTATCGTACTTGGCCGGTCGTCAGGAATCACTCGCTGGCGCCCCGCCAGGGCCGCCAGGCGTCTGCAGGACAGGGTGCCGGCTGTGATGGCCCGGGTCCTTATCGCTTGCTGCGGCGCGCATTACCGCGGTCGAGAAACAATGCGGCCACGACCGACCGGCTGCAATTCGGCGTATCGACGTGGGAGCCGCGGCCTATCGCCACGCTCTCTAGTACGCGGGAATAACCGGAGGGACGCTTTCCCACCGCCACAGGTCGGTCGGCGTGTTCCTGGCCACTTCCCATTCGGCAGTGTCGGTGTTGAAACGCAGCTGGTTGTCGCGCAAATCCGTATCCTCGAAAACGACTTTGCCGCCGATCATGGTCATGATGGGTCGCAGCTCATCGAGGTCCTCGACCTCTCCGGCCATGTAGTCGCCATTCAAGATCAAGATGTCGGCCCACTTGCCCGCCTCGATCGAGCCGATCTCGTTCTCGCGCCAAAGCGCGTAAGCGCCCCAGCGGCTCATCATCAGCAGCAGCGTCAGGCGATCCGGAACGGCCTCCTCGGGCACGCCGAAGTTCTTGCCGTCGATCTTGCGTGTCATCCACATGACGCCGTCCTCGAACGGCGAGTGCCGGATCTCGCTCTGGCTGCCGAATTCGCTGACCAGCGCGCGTGCACCGGCCTTGAGCATGCTCGCAACCGGCGCATTCATGGTCAGGTACTCCTCGCCGTAGTCTTCCTCGATCACCTGGCTGGGAACCCGCGTGGCGTCACAGGAAAAGGCCATGTTCAGGCGGGCGGCCATCTCGATCTGCTCCTGCGTCACCGAGTGGCAATGGTCTACCTGCAGGCGCAGGGTCTTCATTCGTTCCATCGGGATACCCGCCGCGAATAGAGTATCGAGGTAGGCCTGTATCGCGCCGTCGCCCGCGACATGCCAGCCCGGGATCCCGGTCTGGCGTCCAGCAGCCGCGAGTTCGGCCAAAACCTGGAGGTGGCTCAGCCGCCGCACGTTCGGCGGGCTCGACTCCATGGTCGGGCAAAGTTCGCGACGCTTGATATTGTCGTCGGCCGGGATCGACGTACACCAGGCGACGCCGCCGCCGTCGAGAGCACCGGCGCTGCTGCCGATACTCCACATCATGTCGGAGCCGTAGCCGACCCAGTCACCAATGCGCCAATAGGTCTCCGTGATCCGGGGATTGAACGGCTGCATCCAGCGGTGGCCCCAGGCGAGGCGAATCGGCATCAGGTCGTTGCGATCGAGGTGCACCGACGCGTTGAAGCCCCCCTCGCACTGCAGGTGTGTTTTGTGCGTCGTGACGCCCGTTTGCGCGTTGAGCTGCATGACTTCGTGATAGGCCTGGATGTAGTCATTCACGCGGTTCGCCTGCGGCACCATGATGTCGCCGCGCACGCAGCGCGGTCCGTCGGTGTAGTCGCCGGACCATCCTCTCGATTCGTCAATCCAGAAGTCGGCCGGGATCGGGTTGCGATAGCGCTCCGCGATCGAATCGATACCGAGCTTGTTATAGATCGCGCCGCCGCGCGTACGTACGAGCACCGGGTTGTCCGGTGCGATCGAATCGAGCAGCTGCATGTTCAGCATGTCCCCGAAGGTCTGTACGGCGACCTGGGCGGGGTTGAGGCTTACCTGGATCCACTGTCCGGCCGGAACCTGGGTGACTCGTGCCCGCAACGCGGCTTCAACGACGCTGACCATTTCCTCGGGGGTGTCGGCCTTGATCTGGACCTGCACGAGTTCGGGTATTGCTTTCAGCACCCAGGGAAAAGCCTGCAGGGTGTTCTCATAAAGGTGATTGTGCGTATCGATAAGTCCCGGGATCACGGTGCGACCGCCGGCATCGATGACCTCGGTCCAGTCGGCCATCAGCGCACGGACCTCGTCGTTGCTGCCCACGGCGATGATCTCGTTGCCGCGAATCGCGATAGCTTCGGCGAAAGTGATGTCATCGATCTCGTCGGAATCCAGTGTGATGACCTTGCCGTTCAGAATGACGGTTTCTGCGAACGGCGACGACGCGGCCAGCGCGATGCCGCCGACGAGTCCGCAATAACCTGCGATCGTTGCGACGGCAATCCATTTTGAGAACGTTCGGTGCAGTGCTGACATTACTGGCTCCTTTCACCCTTGATCGTGCCGGTGAGGAAATACTCGTCTGCGATAGCCGCAAACCAAAAGGCTGCGCCGGCCGGCGCGACACCCAGTGGCAGGCCGTCCTCAGACGCGGTGTAGTTATGAATCCCGGCCTCGAATTGATAGAGGCGGACCTTCGGTGCCGGCTGCATCGCGGCGTAGCCCGGGAGATAAATTTGCCGATAGAACTCCGGCATGTGATCGCGACTGTTGTTGGTGATGATCATGATGATCGGCGGTACGGGCTTGACGCCTTGCCCGGTCACGCCGCGTAGATAGCCGAGGTAGCGCTGCACGAGGGCGTCGGTTTCCTCCGGCCCGTACTGCACCCGTTTCGCAGCTGCTCTCGCGGCCGCGGTCAGTGCATCGGGGCTGTCGAAGTGCAGAATATTTTCGGCTTTGAAATTGGGCTGTACGGTCTTTTCTGCCCAGTCCTCGTGGACTTCCTCCATGATCATTGCGAGCCGCTTGAGTGCCTCGGCGCCTTCGTCATTGGCCAGCTCAAAGCCAGTGTAGCGGGCCGTGTCGCGCCAGGAACGGACGCGCAGGCAGTTGAAATCCATCGCCCACGGTTCGCTGATGCCCTGCAGTTCGCGGGTCATCTTGCCGTAGATAGCTCCAAACGGTGAACTTTCCATGGCGAGCACGCCAACGATATTGTCGATTCGCTGAGTCAGCATCATGCTCATAGGGCCGCCCGTCGAGTGGCCGTGGATATACACCGAGAATTCGTCCGCGGGGAAATACTCTCCAATGAGCTCGCGGGCACCCTGTTCGTGGGCGAAGGGCCACGCGGCCATGCGATCGTAGAAGACGCTGCCGGGTTTGGCGCACGCAAGCATCAGGGTACCCCAGCGCCGCCGCCGCGATTCCTCACGGTCCTGAACGACCTCGTACTGATCGGTCCCGATGATCTCGCCCTTCTTCCAGACCGGCGTGCGCAGGCTGCCGTCCGGATGGACCGTGTCGCCGGGCCAGTCACCGTTCGGCGCCTCCAGGTTATACCGGCCCGGATAGGACATGGTAACGACCCGGACGCCGAACTTGGCCACGAGCAACCGCGCAAACGCATCTTTCGAACGATGGTCGCCCGAGCCGCCGTGCAGCAGGAATATTCCGATCTTCTTGCCGTCGGGGCCGATCGGTATGACCGAGTCGTCCTGCGGCTCGTAAACAGCACCAGCGATATCCCAGTCCAGGTCCAGCGCTCGAATGCGGTGCACGATATCGCGTGAGCGCAGCGCGATGTCGGGTCTGCCCAG